>JALHPY010000085.1:4637-17013 GCA_022842305.1 Rubrivivax sp. | reverse complement strand
GGGCGCATCAGCCCCGGGCACCTGGGGCAGACGGTGGTCTTCGTGATCATCTTCGTCGGTGCCGTAGCGGTGCTGTCCGAGGTCTACGGCGATCTGCTGCGCGCCGCTGGCGCCACCGAGCGCCTGATGGAGCTGCTGGCGGCGCGCTCGCCCGTGGCCGACCCGGCGCAGCCCTTGGCTCTGCCCGCGGTGCAGGGCGGCTCGGCCGTGGTCTTCGAAGCCGTGGGCTTCCACTACCCGTCGCGCCCGGCCACCGCGGCGCTGGCCGATTTCACGCTGGCCATCCAACCCGGCGAGACCGTGGCCCTGGTGGGCCCCAGCGGCGCCGGCAAGAGCACGGTGCTGCAGATGCTGCTGCGCTTCTATGACGCGCAGCAGGGCCGCGTGCTGCTGGACGGCGTGCCGGTGCAGCAACTGGCGCTGGCCACGCTGCGCAGCCGCATCGGCATCGTGCCGCAGGACAGCACGGTGTTCTCGACCAGCGCGCTCGAGAACATCCGCTACGGCCGGCCCGATGCGACCGATGCCGAGGTCATCGAAGCCGCCAAGGCCGCCTTTGCGCACGAGTTCATCAGCGCCCTGCCCGAGGGCTACGACACCTACCTGGGCGAGCGCGGCGTGCGTCTGTCGGGCGGCCAGCGCCAGCGCATCAGCATCGCCCGCGCCATGCTCAAGAACCCGCCGCTGCTGCTGCTGGACGAAGCCACCAGCGCGCTGGACGCCGAGAGCGAGCGCGTGGTGCAGCAGGCGCTGGAAGCGGCCATGGCCGACCGCACGACGCTGGTGATCGCGCACCGGCTGGCCACGGTGCTGAAAGCCGACCGCATCGTGGTGATGGAGGCCGGGCGCATCGTCGACATCGGCCGCCACGACGAACTGGTGGCGCGCGGCGGGCTGTACGCGCGGCTGGCGGCGATGCAGTTCGAGCTGCAGCCGGCGGCTCACACTTCCTGAACAGGCATAATTCATGCGCATGAACAGGAGCCATCCATGCGCAGCATTCGCAACGCACCCAAGCGGCCCATCAACCTGAGCCTGAACAGCAAGGTGCTGGACATGGCGCGCGAGATGGGCTTGAACATCTCCCAGACCGTGGACGCCCTGCTCACCGAAGAAGTGCTGCGCCAGTACTGGCAGCGCTGGGGCGAAGACAACGCCGAGGCGATTGCGCACTACAACGCCCGCATCGAGCGCGAGGGACTGTTCTCGGACCGCTACCGCAGCTTCATGCGTGCCAGCCCCGATGCCGATGCGGCCTGAGCGTCCGTGAAGCCATGGCGCGCTTCGATGTCTACACCAATCCCTTTGCGCCCGAGCGCCTGCACACGCCCTTCTTGCTGGACGTGCAGAACGATCACCTGGGCCCCCTGGGCACCCGGGTCGTGATACCGCTGCGCACGCCCGAGGGCTTCGGAACGCCGGCACGCGGGCTGAACCCCGCGCTCCAGGTTCAAGGCCGCCCGGTGCTGCTCGACACGGCCGCCCTGGCCCCTGTACCCGCTGCTTTGCTGCGCACCCCCGTGGCCAGCGCCAGCGCTTCCCGCGATGAAGTCATGGACGCGCTGGACACCCTGTTCGGCGCCTATTGACCCGCACCCAAAGCCGCCATGAACCGCCCCATTCGCCAGCAGTACGAAGACTTCATGCGCCACGTGTTCGAGCACGGCGTGGCCAAGGCCGACCGCACCGGCACGGGCACGCGCAGCGTGTTCGGCCACCAGATGCGCTTCGACCTGAACGAAGGCTTTCCGCTTGTCACCACCAAGAAGGTGCATCTCAAGAGCATCGTGCTGGAACTGCTGTGGTTCCTGCGCGGCGACGGCAACGCGCGCTGGCTGCAGGAGCGCGGCGTCACCATCTGGAACGAATGGGCCGCGCCCGACGGCGACCTGGGCCCGGTGTACGGCGTGCAGTGGCGCAACTGGCCCACACCCGACGGTGGCCACATCGACCAGATAGCGCAGGTGGTGCAGCAGCTCAAGACCAATCCCGACAGCCGCCGCATCGTGGTGAGCGCCTGGAACGTGGCCGAGCTGCCGAAGATGGCGCTGCTGCCCTGCCACGCCTTCTTCCAGTTCTACGTGGCCGAAGGCCGGCTGAGCTGCCAGCTGTACCAGCGCAGCGCCGACATCTTTCTGGGCGTGCCGTTCAACATCGCCAGCTACGCGCTGCTGACGCACATGCTGGCGCAGCAGTGCGACCTGGACGTGGGCGACTTCATCTGGACCGGCGGCGACTGCCACATCTACGACAACCACCACGAGCAGGTGGCGCTGCAGCTGTCGCGCCCACCCAGGCCCTATCCCACGCTGGCCATCAAGCGCCGGCCGGACTCGATCTTCGACTACGCCTTCGAAGACTTCGAGGTGCAGGGCTACGACCCGCACCCGGCCATCAAGGCGCCGGTGGCCGTGTGAGCGCTGCACGGCCCGAGCTGGTGCTGATCGCCGCGGTGGCGCGCAACGGCGTCATCGGCCGCGGCAACGAACTGGTGTTCCGCGACGCGGCCGACCTGCGCCACTTCCGCCAGGCCACCCTGGGCAGCCCGGTGCTGATGGGGCGCAAGACCTGGCAATCGCTGCCCGAACGCTTCCGGCCGCTGCCGGGGCGGCACAACATCGTGCTCAGCCGCGACGCCGGCTTCAATGCGCCCGGCGCCAGCGTGGCCACCAGCCTGGACGATGCCCTGCGGCAGGCCGGCAGCGCGGCGCGCGTGTTCGTGATCGGCGGCGCGCAGCTCTACGCCGCCGCGTTGCCGCTTGCCGATCGGCTGCTGCTGACCGAGGTCGACGCCGACCTGGACGGCGACGCGTTCTTTCCCGCCTGGAACCGCGCCGACTTCATCGAAACCGCGCGCGAACCCGGCGTCGGCGAGGGCGGCCTGCCCTTCGCGTTTGCCAGCTACCGCCGGCGCTGAGACCCCTCAGCCCTGCGACTTGACCACCGGCCCGACGGCGCCGTCCAGGTTGGATTCCAGCGCCTTGCGGTACTCCGACACGTAGAAGTCCACGGCCTGCGGCCGCTCGGCGTCGGTGCCACCGGTAGAGACGAAGTTGAAGGCGTTGTAGCGCCCCGCAGCAAACAGGATGGCGGCACTCACCTCGCCGGTGCGGCCGTCCTTGGCCAGCTCATTGGCCAGGTGGATGAAGCGGTCGACAAGGCTCAGGAACTCGGGCGCATAGGACATGGGCGGCTCGCGTGCAGGGTGATCGGATTAGCGGCGCATTGTGCGGCGCCGGCCGGGCGCCCCTGCCGCCTCAACCCCAGACGGAAGGCCCGAAGGCCAGCACCGCCAGGGCCGCCAGGGCCAGCGCGACGGCAGGCACCAGCAGGCGTGATCGCGCGCGGCGGCGGAAGAGCTTGCGGTCGGTGGGCCAGAACAGCGTTTGCACCGGGCGCATGCTAGATCATCGACTGCAGCGCCCGAATCCAGGTCCGCGGGAATCTTCACGAAGGCCCGCGAAAGTTGGTGACCAAGCCCCCCCGCGGACAATGCGCCCATGTCGCTTGACGCGCCACCCACCGACCCTATAGCCCCCGTCCACCCCGCAGCCCCCGCAGACGCGCTGGCCGCGCCGCAGGCTCCCGGCTGGGACTACACGGTGTCGGTGCGCGCGCTGTGCGAGTTCAGCGCCAAGCGCGGTGACCTGGACCGGCGCTTCACCCCTTCGGCCACGGCGCTGGAAGGCCTGTGGGGCCAGGGCCAGGTGACGACCCGCCGCGGCCCCGACTACGAGACCGAGGTGGCGCTGGAAGCCTGCTGCGGCCCGCTGCGCGTGCGCGGCCGCGCCGATGGCTGGGACCCGCGCCGCCGCTGCCTGGAAGAGATCAAGACCATCCGCGGCCATCCGGACGAGATCCCCGAGAACCGGCGCCAGCTGCACTGGGCGCAGCTGCAGACCTACGGCGCGCTGTTCTGCCGCGCCCGTGACCAGGCCGAACTGGCGCTGGCCTTGGTGTACTTCGACCTGGGCTCGCAGACCGAGGTGGAACTGCGCCAGGTCTACGGCGCGCCAGAGCTGGAGCAGATCTTCGAGCAGCGTTGCGCCGCGTTTGCCGGCTGGGCAGAGCAGGAGGCTCGGCACCGCGTGGCGCGCGACGCGGCGCTGGCCCGGCTGGCATTCCCGCAGCCGGCCTACCGGGCCGGCCAGCGCGGCTTGGCCGAAGCGGTGTACCGGGCGGCAGCCCGTGGCCGCTGCCTGCTGGCCCAGGCGCCCACGGGCATCGGCAAGACCGTGGGCACGCTGTTCCCTTTGCTGCGCGCCATGCCGGCGCAGGGCATCGACAAGATCGCCTTCCTCACCTGCAAGGGCACGGGCCGCATCACCGCGCTGGAGACGCTGGACGCGCTGCGCGCCGGCACCGCCGGCCAGGCGCTGCGCGTGCTGAGCCTGGTGCCCAAGGAACAGGCCTGCGAACACCCCGACAAGGCCTGCCACAGCGACGCCTGCCCGCTGGCCCGCGGCTTCTACGAACGCCTGCCGGCCGCACGCGCCCAGGCCGTGGCGCTGGGCGACCTGGACGCCGCGGCCCAGCGCCGCATCGCTCTGCAGCACGGCATCTGCCCCTATTACCTGGGCCAGGAACTGCTGCGCTGGGCCGATGTGCTGGTGGGCGACGTGCACCACTTGTTCGACCCCAAGGGCCAGCTCTGGGGCCTGATGCAGGCGCTGGACTGGAAGCTGGCGGTACTGGTCGACGAGGCCCACAACCTGGTGGAACGCGCGCGCCAGATGTACAGCGCCGAGCTGCCCGCCAGCCGGCTGCGCAACGCTGCTGCCACGGCACCAGCGGCACTGCGCGCGCCGCTGCAAAGCCTGCTGCAGGCCGGCGAGGAACTTGCCCCCGACACCGACGCGCCCTACGCCGTGCTGCCCGAGGTGCCCGACGCCTATGTGCAGACGCTGCAGGCCACGACCGGCGCGATGGCCGAGCACTTCCAGCAGCATCCGCTGGCCGTGGGGCCGCTGCTGGAGCTGCACTTCGAGCTGCAGCGCTTCCTCAAGCTGGTCGAAGCCCTGAGCGAGCACTCGCTGTTCGAACTGCACCGCGCATCAGCCGACCTCACGCTGGCCGTGCGCAACGTGGTGCCCGCCTGCTTTCTGCGCCAGCGCTTCAAGGCGCTGCACAGCGTGACGCTGTTCTCGGCCACGCTGGCGCCGCCGGACTACGCCATCCGGCTGCTGGGCCTGCCCGAAGACACGGCCTGGATCGACGTGCCGCCGGCCTTTCCGGCCGAACACCTGTGCGTGCGCGTGGCGCATGGCATCTCCACGCGCTTTGCCGACCGCGGCCGCTCGCTGCAGCGCCTGGTGGACCTGATCGCGCGCCAGTTCGATGCGCACCCGGGCAACTACCTGGCCTTCTTCAGCAGCTTCGATTACCTGGAGCAGGCCGCGGCCCGGCTGGCGGCGCACCGGCCTGACATCCCGCAATGGCGCCAAAGCCGCGGCATGGGCGTGCCGGCGCGTCAGGACTTTCTGGCGCGCTTCCAGCCGCAGGGCCGGGGCGTGGCCTTCGCCGTGCTGGGCGGGGTGTTTGCCGAAGGCGTGGATCTGCCCGGCCCGCTGCTCATCGGAGCCTTCATCGCCACGCTGGGGCTGCCGCCGGTGTCGCCCCAGCAAGACCAGCTGCAGGCGCGGCTGGACCAGCTGTTCGGCGCCGACCACGGCTATGCCGACCGCGTGCCCGCACTGCAGAAGGTGGTGCAGGCCGCCGGCCGCGTGCTGCGCACGCCCGAAGACCGCGGCTGGCTGTGGCTACTGGACGACCGCTACCGCCGCGCCGACGTGGCCGCGCTGCTGCCGCCCTGGTGGCGCATCGTCTGAACAGCGTTCAGCAGCGCACGGCGTTGCGGCAGTAGCGATCGAGTTCGCGCACCGTGCTGCGGCCGACCACGGCCTGCCGCGCCTTCGGGCCCACTTCGTAGCTGAGCTTGAACTCGTACTTGGCAAAGAAGTCGTCGAACAGCTCACCCCCCAGCGTGCCCGTGGCCACCAGGGTGTCGGCCTTGGGGTCGTGCTCGAGCAGCACGGCGCACAGCGGCTGCTCGGCGGGGCCGCCCAGCACCTGCGCGCCCCGGGCGGGGTCGTACTGGCTGTGGTCGGCGCAGCAGTGGATGAGGTCGCTGCCCTTGCTGGGTGTCTTGGGATTGACGACCTCGCCCTTGCGGAAGCGGATGAAGCTCAGCTCCTTGCTGGGGTAGACCAGCTTGTGCGCGCAGATGGCGGAAAACGCGACCAGGCTGCGCCGCGTGCCCGCGCCACCGGGCCACTGGTAGTCCTGCTGGGCGCGCGTGCGCAGCGCTGTGGGCAGCGCGGCGCGGCCCAGGTCCAGCAGGAAGGCCGGCGTGGCCTCGAAGGGATAGTGGAACAGGTAGTTCAGCTGCGGCTGCAGGGCCGAGGCCTTGATCGGGTCGCCCAGTTCATCCACCAGCAGCACCCGGCCGTAAGCCCGCGGCCGGGCTTCTGCCGCCCAGGCCTTGCCCCCCATCGCGGCAGACAGCGCGGCAGCCAGTGCGCCCACGCCGCCGAGTGCACAGCCTTCGCCAAACTCGCGCCTGTCCATGTCGGAATCCCCTCCAAGCACCCAGGGTGCCTGATCGCCGTCCGTGTCGCCAAACCCGCTAAACGCAACTGCTCGGCCGCTGTCAACCCTGCTGCCAGGGCCCACACCAGCGTGTTGACCCGATCATCCCCGCCAGCGCCAAAACCCATTCGACGACAGGGCCTATCCGCAGCGCACTGAAGTGCGCTGAAAGATCAGGCACGGTCGACCGACCCAACCCTTCCCGCCTCTTCTGCAACCCCCCATGAACCGCCGCCAGACCATGAGCTTTCTCTCCCTCTTCGGCCTGGGTGCCCAGGCCAAGGCCGCGCCCGCTGCCACGACGGGCCGCCCGACCATCGTGCCGCTGCAGCTGAGCGATGCTGAATGGAAGCAGCGCCTGACCCCCGCCGCCTACCACGTGCTGCGGCATGAAGGCACCGAGCCACCGGGCAGCAGCAGCCTGAACGGCGAGAAGCGCCGCGGTGTCTTTCACTGCGCGGGCTGCGATCTGCCGCTGTTCGTGTCCGAAGCCAAGTACGAAAGCGGCACCGGCTGGCCCAGCTTTCACACGCCGCTGCCGGATGCCCTGGGCACCCGCACCGACTTCAAGATGATCCTGCCGCGCACCGAATACCACTGCGCACGCTGCGGTGGCCATCAGGGCCATGTCTTCGACGACGGCCCCCGGCCGACGGGCAAGCGCTACTGCAACAACGGCGTGGCCCTGAAGTTCGTGGCGGCGGCACCGTGATGAGGCGCGCATCGTTCCTGTGGGCCGCGCTGGCCCTGGCGGCCTGCAGCGCGCTGGCGCAGGCACCCAAGCCCGCTACACCCGCCGCTCCCGGCACCGCGGCCAAGGCCATCTTCGCCGGCGGCTGCTTCTGGTGCGTGGAGCACGACTTCGACAAGGTGCCGGGCGTCGTGTCCACCACCTCGGGCTACATCGGCGGCACGGTCGCCAAGCCCACCTACGAGCAGGTATCGGCCAAGACCACGGGCCACGCCGAGGCGGTGGAGATCGTCTTCGACCCCGCCCGCGTGAGCTACGAGCAGCTGCTGGCCACGTACTGGCGCAGCATCGACCCCACCACCAAGGACCGCCAGTTCTGCGACAGCGGCAGCCCCTACCGCAGCGCCATCTTCGCGCTGGACGAGACCCAGCTGGCCGCTGCCAGAAAGTCCTTGCAGGCGCTGGAAAAGTCCAAGCCCTTCAAGGAGCCCATCGTCACGGAGATCGTGGCCGCCACCGCGTTCTACCCGGCCGAGGAGTACCACCAGGACTACGCCGCCAAGAACCCGGTGCGCTACCAGTTCTACCGCAGCCGTTGCGGGCGCGACGCGCGGCTGGCAGAACTGTGGGGGTTGTCGGCGCGGTAAGCGCGCCCTCAGGCTGCGCCGACCCGGGTTCTTGGCAGCACCGTTGTCGAGAACAAGGCTTCACGATCGTCGTGCAGGACTATCCCGACGCGTCAATGCCGACCAAGGAGCCCCGCATGAACCCAGAGACCCTACCCACCCTGCCCGCCCCGAACACGCGCCTCGTCATCCTGGTGGCCACGCGCAAGGGCGCCTGGCTGTTCCACGGTGACGCCCGGCGCAAGACCTGGAAAGTCGACGGCCCGCATTTCCTGGGGCACGAGATCAGCCACCTGCAGCTGGACCCGCGCGACGGCCGCACCTTGCTGGCTGCGGCCAAGACCGGGCACCTGGGTCCGACCGTCTTCCGCTCCACCGACCTGGGCCGCAGCTGGAAGGAAGCGCGGCAGCCGCCGGCCTTTGCCAACGCCAACGCCGCGCTGCCGGCGCGTTCGGTGAACCACACGTTCTGGCTGACGCCGGGGCATGCCAGCGAGCCCGGCAGCTGGTACGCCGGCACCTCGCCACAGGGCTTGTTTCGATCAGAAGACGGCGGCGACAGCTGGGCGCCGCTGCCCGCGGTGAACGAAAGCGCGCAACTGCGCGAATGGATGGGCACGCAGCAGGACGGCACGCCCGACGGCCCCAAGCTGCATTCCATCATCGTCGACCCGCGCGACCCGGCGCACCTGCTCTTCGGCATGTCGGGCGGCGGCGTGCACGAGTCGCGCGACGCCGGCCGCAGCTGGCACACGCTGATCAAAGGCATGGAAGTTGTCGAAGGCTTCGACGCCAGCACCGTGACCTTCCACGACCCGCACTGCCTGCGCCTGTGCCCCAGCAACCCCGACCGGCTGTACCAGCAGAACCACTGCGGCATCTACAGGCTGGACCAGCCGGGCGACACCTGGCAACGCATCGGCCGCGAGATGCCCGCAGACGTGGGCGACGTGGGCTTTCCCATGCTCGTGCACCCGCGCGACGCCGACACCGCCTGGGTCTTCCCCATGGACGGCAACACCGTCTGGCCACGCACCAGCCCCGACGGCCGCCCGGCGGCCTATGTCACGCGCGACGCCGGCGCCAGCTGGCAACGCCTGGACCAGGGCCTGCCCCAGAGCCAGGCCTGGTGGACCGTCAAGCGCCAGGCCATGACCGTGGACGCGCAGCCCATACCCGCGCTGTACCTGGGCACCAGCAGCGGCGAGCTGTGGCTGGGGCTGGACGAAGGCGCGCAGTGGACGCACATCGCCCGCCACCTGCCCGAGATCTACGCGGTGGAAGTGGCCGCGCCGGCGGCCTGAACGGCAGCCAAGGCCAGGAAGGCGGCCCGATGAAGGTGCTGATCCCCGGCGCGCTGCGCTCGTACACCCAGGCCGCGCAGGTGCATGCCACGGGCGCCACGCTGGACGCGCTGTTCCAGGACCTGGACCGCCAGTACCCCGGGCTGCGCTTTCGCGTGGTGGACGAACGCAAGCTGCTGCGCCCGAACATGCGCGTCTTCGTCAACGGCCTGGGTGTGCGCGACCTCGACCATGCCCTGGGCCCGCAGGACTTTGTGGCGCTGGTGCTGGCGCTGAGCGGGGGGTGAGGGCGACGGCGGTACGACCCAGCGCGCCGCGCATGGCGGGCTGCGCGCCGGTCACATCAGCACGATGTCGTACTGCTCCGGGTTCATCGTCGGCTCCGCACTCAGGCTGATCGGCCGGCCGATGAATTCGCTCAGGCCCGCGATGTGCACGCTCTCCTCGTCCAGCAGCATCTCCACCACCGCCGCGCTGGCGATGACGCGAAACTCCTTGGGCGCAAACTGGCGCGCCTCGCGCAGGATCTCGCGCAGGATGTCGTAGCACACGCTGCGCGCGGTCTTCACCTGGCCGCGGCCCTGGCAGGTGGGGCAGGGTTCGCACAGCATGTGCGCCAGGCTTTCGCGCGTGCGCTTGCGCGTCATCTCCACCAGGCCCAGCTGCGTGAAGCCGCTCACCGTGGTGCGCGTGCGGTCGCGCGCCAGTTGCTTGCGCAGCTCGGCCAGCACCGCCTGCTGGTGGTCTTCGCGCGTCATGTCGATGAAGTCGGCAATGATGATGCCGCCCAGGTTGCGCAGCCGCAGCTGGCGCGCCATGGCGCCGGCCGCCTCGAGGTTGGTCTTGAAGATGGTGTCGTCGAAATTGCGCGCACCCACAAAGCCGCCGGTGTTCACGTCCACCGTGGTCAGCGCCTCGGTCTGGTCGATGATCAGGTAGCCGCCGCTCTTCAGGTCCACCCGCCGCGCCAACGCGCGCGCCAGTTCTTCTTCGATGCTGAACAGGTCGAAGATGGGCCGCTCGCCGCGGTACAGCTCGAGCTTGGCCCCCGCTCCCGGCATGTAGGTGTCGCCGAAAGCGCGCAGCACGTCGAACTGCAGCCGGCTGTCGATGCGAATGGTCTGCGTGGATTCGTTGGCAAGGTCGCGGAGCACGCGCTCGGCCAGGCTCAGATCCTGGTGCAACAGACTGCCCGGCGGCTTGGCCTGCGCGCGTTCGCGGATCAGCGCCCAGGCGCGGCGCAGGTAGGCGATGTCGTCGGCCAGTTCGGTGTCGGTGGCTTCTTCGGCATTGGTGCGCAGGATGAAGCCGCCGCCACCGTCTTCGGGGCGGCCCACCAGGGCCTGCATGCGCTGGCGCAGTTGTTCACGCAGTTCGTGGCTGCCGATCTTCTGGCTGATGCCGATGTGGTTGTCGTGCGGCAGAAAGACCAGCATGCGCCCGGCGATGCTGACCTGCGTGGACAGGCGCGCGCCCTTGGTACCGATGGCGTCCTTGATCACCTGCACCGTGAGCGTCTGGCCCTCGAACACCTGGCGCTCGATGGGCACCTGCAGCGCCTCGGCGCGTGCCGTGCCGTTGCCGCCGTGCAGGTCGGCCACGTGCAGGAAGGCGGCACGCTCCAGCCCGATGTCGATGAAGGCGCTCTGCATGCCGGGCAGCACGCGCACCACCTTGCCCAGGTAGACGTTGCCCACCAGGCCACGCTCGAGCGCGCGTTCGATGTGCAGCTCTTGCACCGCGCCGTTCTCGACCACGGCCACGCGCGTCTCCTGCGGTGACCAGTTGATGAGGATGTCCTGGTTGGCCATGGCGATCAGGTGCTCATCAGCACGTTGGCGCGCGCCAGCAGCTGCGTGGTCTCGAACAGGGGCAGGCCCATGATGCCGGAGTAGCTGCCTTCGATGCGCTCTACCCAGATGGCGCTGCGCCCCTGGATGGCGTAGGCGCCGGCCTTGCCGAAGGGTTCACCGCCGTCGATGTAGTTCTTGATGCGCAGGTCGGACAGCTCGGCAAAGCGCACGTGCGACACGCTCAGGCGCATCTCGTTGACGAAGGGCGTGCCCACCGCCACCGCGGTGAGCACGCGGTGCGTGCGCCCCGACAACGCGCGCAGCATGGCCGCGGCGTCGTCGGCGTCGCGCGGCTTGCCCAGGATGCGGCGGCCCAGCGCCACCGTGGTGTCGGCGGTGAGGATGGGCGCATCGGGCAGGCCGCGGCGCTTGAGCCGGCGCTGCGCCTCGAAGAGCTTGAGCAGCGTCACGCGGCGCACATAGGGCTCGGGCAACTCACCACCGTGCGGGTCTTCCAGCCGTTCGAGGTCTTCGCCGCGGTCGGGCGGCAGCGGGCGGTGCGGCACGCCCAGCTGGTCCAGCAACTGGGCGCGGCGCGGGCTTTGCGAAGCCAGGTAGATGAAGGCATGAAAGGGCATGGGGCGCGATTGTCCACGCGCCACGGCCCGCCGTGCGGCCATCATTCGCGGTGGTAGGGATGTCCTTCCAGCACCGACCAGGCACGGTACAGCGCCTCGGCCAGCAGCACGCGCGCGAAGGCGTGCGCCAGGGTCAGATCGGACAGGCGCAGGGTCTCGTCGGCGCCGGCGGCCAGCGCCGGATCCAGTCCGTCGGGGCCGCCGACCAGCAGCGCCACGTCGCCGCCCTGCTGGCGCCAGTGGCGCATGCGTTCGGCCAGCTGGGCCGTGGTGGCGGGCGTGCCGCGCTCGTCCAGCAGCACGCGGCGCGCGCCCTTGGGCAAGGCCGCGGTGATGCGCTGGGCCTCGGCCGCCATGCACTGCGCCGCGGTCTTGCCGCCGCCGCGCGGCTCGGCTTTCAGCGCCTTCAGTTCCAGCCGCATCTCGGGCGGAAAGCGCTTGGCAAACTCGGCCCAGGCGGCGTCGGCCCAGGCCGGCTGGCGCTGGCCTATCGCCACCACCAGCAGCTTCATGGGCCCGGGGTCTGCGACGCTACGACGTGCGCAGCGTCTTGCGCGCGGTGACCTTGCGCGCCGGGGCCTTCTTGGCTGCCGGCGACTTGCGCGCCGGCGTCTTGCCGGCCACGCGCTGGTAGGCGGCGGTCTTGTCGGCGGCCTTGCGCGCGGCGGTCTTGGGCGCTGCGGCCTTGGCGGGCGCCTTGGAAGCAGCCTTCCTGGCGGGCGCCTTCTTGGCCGGC
>JALHPY010000085.1:0-4537 GCA_022842305.1 Rubrivivax sp. | reverse complement strand
CTTGGCCGGCGCCTTGCGCGCGGCAGCCGCGGCCGCACGTGGCGCCGGCTCGGGCTCGCTGGCCTTCACCAGGCGCGTGTTGACCTCGCCCACCTTCATGCGCACCGACTTGCCGCCCCAGATCTCTTCGAGGTGGTAGTACTCGCGGATGCCGGGCTGCATGATGTGCGCCACCGCGGCGCCGCAGTCGACGATGATCCACTCGCCGTTTTCCTCGCCCTCGGTGCTCATCACCGCCATGCCGCGCGACTTGACGGCGTCGCGCACGCTGGCGGCCAGGGCCTTGGTCTGCCGGTTGCTGGTGCCCGTGGCGATGATCACGCGCTCGAACAGCGACGACAGATGCTCGGTGTTGAAGACGACGATGTGCTGGCCCTTGACGTCTTCGAGACCGTCGACGATGGCACGCTGCAGCTTGCGGATGTCCATTCAGCTCCTGGTGGCGGGCCTGTAAAGGCCATGGGTTTCAATATAACGTGCCACCCCGGGTGGCACCAGAGTGGTGATGTCCTGGCCGTCGCCCACGCGCTGGCGCACCTGGGACGATGAAACATCCAGCAGCGGCAGCGGCACCACGCGGTGCGGGAAGCCCAGCACCTCAGGGTGCGCAGCGGGCAGTTCGCCGGGGCGGTTGGCCACGGCCAGCCCCACCCGGCCCAGCAGTTCTTGCCAGCCCAGCCAGGTGTGCAGGCCGGCGTACTGGTCCTGGCCGATCAGCAAGAACCATTCGGCGCCGGGCTGCGCCGCCTGCAGCGCCTTGACCGTGTCCAGCGTGTAGCTGGGTCCGGCGCGATCGAGCTCGATGCGGTCGAGCACGAAGCGCGGCTCGTGCGCAAGGGCCAGGCGCAGCATGGCCTCGCGCTGTGCGGCATCGGTGAGGCGTCGCGTCTTCTGCCAGGGCTGGCCGGCGGGCACCCAGCGCACTTCGTCCAGGCGCAGCGCGGCCAGTGCGGCCTCGGCCAGGGCCACGTGGGCATGGTGCACCGGGTCGAAGCTGCCACCGAACAGCGCGACGCGACGCGTCATGGCGCCAGCCAGTCGCGCGGGGGCAGAAAGTCGGTGTACAGACGGGCCTCGGGCGTGCCCGGCTCGGGCTGCCAGTCGTAGCGCCACTTCACGATGGGCGGCATGCTCATCAGGATGCTTTCGGTGCGGCCGCCGCCGTGCAGGCCGAAATGCGTGCCGCGGTCCCACACCAGGTTGAACTCGACGTAGCGGCCGCGCCGGTAGGCCTGGAAATCACGCTCGCGCTCGCCGTAGGGCGTGGCGCTGCGACGTTGCGCCAGCGGCAGGTAGGCCGGCAGGAAGGCGTCGCCCACGGCGCGCATCAGCGCAAAGCCGTTGTCGAAGCCGCCTTCGTTGAAGTCGTCGAAGAACAGGCCGCCCACGCCGCGCGGCTCGTTGCGGTGCTTCAGGAAGAAGTATTCGTCGCACCAGGCCTTGAAACGCGGGTGCTTGTCGGCCCCGAAAGGCGCCACGGCGTCGTGGCAGACGCGGTGGAAGTGGCGCGCGTCTTCCTCGAAGCCGTAGTAGGGCGTCAGGTCCATGCCGCCGCCGAACCAGGTGACCGGCTCGCGCCCGGGCGGCAGCGCCGCCAGCAGGCGCACGTTCATGTGCACCGTGGGCACGTAGGGGTTGCGCGGGTGCATCACCAGGCTCACGCCCAGGGCCTCGAACGGGGCGCCGGCCAGGTCGGCGCGGTGCTGCGTGGCCGAAGGCGGCAGGCTCGCGCCCTGCACGTGGCTGAAGTTGCAGCCGCCGCGTTCGAGCAGCTGGCCCTCTTCGATCAACTGCGACAGGCCGTCGCCCTGCAGCTTGCCGCCGGGCGGGCGCGTCCAGCCGTCGCGGCGGAAGGGCCGGCCGTCCTCGGCCTCGAAGGCGGCGACGATGCGGCCCTGCAGGCCCAGCAGGTATTCGCGCACGGCGCGGGTGTCGGTCATGGGGCGGCCCGATGCGGGATGGCGCGGTGGCCGATGTCGCTGCGCCACTGGGCGCCTTCGAAGCGGATCTGGCGCACCGCATCGGTGGCGCGTTGCTGCGCCTGGCGCACCGAATCGGCCAGCGCGGTGACGCACAGCACGCGCCCGCCGCTGGTGACCACCTGGCCGTCTTGCTGTGCGGTGCCGGCATGGAAGACCTGCACCTCGCCCTCGGCATCGGCCGCGGGCAGGCCCTTGATCACATCGCCCTTGCGCGGCGCCGCCGGGTAGCCCTGCGCCGCCATCACCACGCCCAGCGCGACACGCCGGTCCCATTGCAGCTCGACCTTGTCCAGCGTGGCTTCGGTGGCGTGCATCAGCAGCTCGAACAGGTCGCTCTTCAGGCGCATCAGGATGACCTGCGCCTCGGGGTCGCCCAGGCGGCAGTTGAACTCCACCGTGCGCGGCTGGCCCTGGGCGTCGATCATCAGGCCGGCGTACAGGAAGCCGGTGAACGGATGGCCGTCGCGCGCCATGCCGTTGAGGGTGGGGTGGATGATCTCCTGCATCACCTTGGCATGCACGTTGGGCGTTACCACCGGCGCGGGTGAGTAAGCGCCCATGCCGCCGGTGTTGGGGCCGGTGTCGCCGTCGCCGATGCGCTTGTGGTCCTGGCTGGTGGCCAGCGGCAGCACGTTGCGGCCGTCGCAGACTACGATGAAGCTGGCTTCCTCACCCGCCATGAACTCTTCGATGACCACGCGCGCGCCGGGCTCGCCCAGCATGGCGTCGATGGCGGCATGGGCCTCTTCGGCCGTCATCGCCACCACCACGCCCTTGCCGGCAGCCAGGCCGTCGGCCTTGACGACGATGGGCGCGCCGTGGCGCTGCACGTGGGCGTGCGCCGCCGCGGCCTCGGTGAAGGTGGCGTACAGCGCGGTGGGGATGCCGTGGCGCTGCATGAAATCCTTGGCGAAGGCCTTGGAGCTCTCGAGCTGCGCCGCCGCCTGCGTGGGGCCGAAGATGCGCAGGCCGCGCGCGCGGAACAGGTCGACGATGCCCGCGGCCAGCGGCGCCTCGGGGCCCACCACCGTAAGGGCAACCTTCTCGGCCGCCGCAAAGTCGGCCAGTTGCGCCGGGTCTGACAGCGGCACGTTGTGCAGCGCCGGGTCGGCCTCGGTGCCGGCATTGCCGGGCGCCACGAACACCGTCTGCACGCGATCGCCCTGCGCCAGCTTCCAGGCCAGCGCATGCTCGCGGCCGCCACCGCCGATGACGAGAACCTTCATTCTTCGATCAGCGCGTTGTGATAGACGTCCTGCACGTCGTCCAGGTCCTCGATCATGTCCAGCAGCTTCTGCATGCGGGCCGCGTCGTCGCCGGCCAGCTCGATCGGGTTCTCGGCGCGCATGGTCACCTCGGCCACCTCGGGCTTCAGGCCGGCGGCCTCGAGCGCGTTCTTCACGGCCTCGAAATCGGGCGGCGGCGTGAGCACCTCGATGGAGCCGTCGTCGCCGCTGATCACGTCTTCGGCGCCGGCTTCCAGCGCCACTTCCATCACCTTGTCTTCGCTCGTGCCGGGGGCAAAGACGAGCTGGCCGCAGTGCTTGAACTGGAAGGCCACCGAGCCCTCGGTGCCCATGTTGCCGCCGTACTTGCTGAAGGCGTGGCGCACCTCGGCCACGGTGCGCACGCGGTTGTCGGTCATGCAGTCGACGATGATGGCCGCGCCGGCTATGCCGTAACCCTCATAGCGGATCTCTTCGTAGTTGACGCCTTCGAGGTTGCCAGTGGCCTTGTCGATGTTGCGCTTGACGGTGTCCACCGGCAGGTTCACGGCCTTGGCCTTCTCGATGGCCAGCCGCAGGCGCGGGTTGGCCGATGCGTCGCCGCCGCCCAGACGGGCCGCGACCATGATCTCGCGGATCACGCGCGTCCAGGCCTTGCCGCGCTTTTCATCCTGCCGGCCCTTGCGGTGCTGGATGTTGGCCCATTTGGAATGACCCGCCATGAGATTGCTGTGCCCCTGTGAACTGGAGGACGATTTTAGCTGGCGGCCCCCGGCCACCCTAGATCAACGTCGGCGGGCCCCTGGCCGCCCGGGCCCAGGGTGAGTAGCCTTGGCACCATGAACAGCGACTTCGACGCCTTTCTGGATCAAGCCTGGGCCGACCATGCCGACGACGCCGAGGGCGTGGCCGCACGCATCGCCGCCCAGGGCCTGGGCCTGGTGCAGCAAGCGGCCCAGGTGGCGCCGCTGGCGCAGCTGGCCCACCACGTGTGGGGCGCGCACCTGGGTGACGGGGCCGCCGGCAGCGCCTGGCTGCAGCAGCTGGCCGGCCATGCCGCAGCTGACGAAGCCGGCCTTGCCACCGTGCGCCGCTGCCAGGCCAGCCTGGCGTTGGGCGCCGGCCAGGCGCAGGTGCTGGACGGCCTGCCGGGCAGCGAGCGCTGCCGCGTCGCGGCCATGGCCGCGTCCAACCTGGTCGACCTCGACCGCGGCCGCGCGGCCGCGCTGTTCGAGCAGGCGCTGGCCGAGGCCGAGGCTGCCGCCCTGGCCGCCGACGACCCGGCCCACCGCGCCCTGGCCATCGCCCTCAACAACCAGGCCAGCGCGC
>JALHPY010000084.1 GCA_022842305.1 Rubrivivax sp. | reverse complement strand
ATGGCCTATGCGCACGAGCCCTGGGCGGCCAGCTACCGCTTCACCAGCGCCATGCCCACGCAGCTGCTCAAGACGCTGAGCCCGGTGCTGCAGGCGCTGGTGGACGGCGGTGGCTGCAGCGCTGGCGGGGTCGACGCGCAGCCCGAAGCCGCGGCGCCGGGCGATACGCGCGCCCAGGCACCGGCGGCCAGCGCGCGCTAGCCCGCACGTCACCCGGCGCGCCCGCGCCTGAGTGCGCCTCAGTGCGCCTCGCGCTCGAACACCCAGCCGGAAAAGTGCATCAGCGGCGTCTGGCCGGGCCGCGGCTCAAGGCGTATCACGGGGCCGGTGTCGGCCAGCGGGCCGATCATGCGCGCACGGGTGTCGGATTCGGGCCGCAGCAGCGCGTGCTGAGGCTGGCCGCCGAAGGCCGGGTGCAGGCGCCAGCCCACCCACAGGCGGCCAGCGCGGGTCTGTACTTCTATGGCCTCGGCCGATGCCACTTCGCCCGGCGGCAGGCGAGCGCGGTAGCGGCCCACCCAGGCGGCCGCTGCCGCGGGCAGGGGCTCGGGCGGCGGCAGGCGCTGGCCGACCAGCATGCGCTGGCCGTCCAGCACGCCGATCAACACGTCACGTCCGGCCACGCGCTCGCAGCGCAGTCCCAGGCCGTCCAGCGGCCCCAGCGACACTGGCAGCAGGCCCAGCACGCGGTGGCGCAGGCCCAGGCGGCCGTCCTCGCCTTCGCGCAGTTCCAGCATTTGTTCATCGGCGCGCAGGCTGGCGCGCAGTTCCCGGCCCTGGACGCTGATGTTCACGGGCCCGGCCAGGGTGGCGTGGTCACCGACGCAGGCAGCGTGCACAGCCGCACGCTGCGCATCACTCCAGGGTTGCCGCGCCGGCGTGAAGCCCGGCTGCGGCGGTGGCTGGCGCAGGCCGGCCTTGGCCTCCAGCAGCAGCGCCAGCGCGCGCTGCGCCACGCGGTTGACCAGCGCGCCCGCGTTGCCATCGTTGGACGCCACCACCACGCCCAGGCGATGCTGCGGCAGCATCATCAGCTGGCTGCGAAAGTAGAAGGTGGCGCCGGCGTGGTGGGCCACCGGGCCGCCACCCTTGACCGTGTCGTTGCCGAAGGTGCTGAACATCCAGCCCAGCCCCATGCGCAGGTCGGCGTCCAGCGCCACGTCGGCGTTCTGCACGCGCAGCATCTCGGCCCATTGCGGCTGCGGCAGCACCACCTCGCCCTGGGCGTTGCGACCTTGCGCGAACTGCATCGAGACAAAGCGCGCCATCTCGGCCACGCTGGCCACCAGGCCGCCGGCGGGCAGGTCGCGCAGCGCAGGCTCGGGCTGGGGCTGGCGCCGCAGGTGGCCGGTGGCCATGGCCGGGTGGGTGGGCAGCGCGGTGCTGAAGACGGCGTCGCGCATGCCCAGCGGCGCCAGCACGGTGGCCTGCAGCTGATCTTCGAAGCTGCGGCCGCTGGCGGCCTCTACCGCCGCGCCCACCAGGTCCAGCGCGATGTTCGAGTAGCCGAAGGCCAGCCCCGGCGGCGCCGCCGCAGGCTCGTCGTGCAGCTGGCGCAGCATGGCTCGGAAGTCGGCCTCGGGCGCGGGCGCCGCCGCCAGCCACATGCCGCCGGCCCGGTCGCGCGGCAGGCCGCTGTGGTGCGTCATCAGCTGGCGCAGCGTGGCGCGCCCGCCGTCGTCGGCCAGGCGGAACCAGGGCAGGGTGTGCTGGATGGGGGCGTCCAGCGCCAGGCGCTGCTGCGCCACCAGCTGCATCGCCGCGGTGTCGGTGAACAGCTTGGAGATCGAGCCCATGCGGTACAGCGTGTCGGCGTCGGCCGGTCGCTGCCCCGCGGCATCGGCCCAGCCGGCGCCCCAGGCGGCCAGCACCTGCTGGTCGTCGACCAGGGCGACGCTCAGGCCCATCACGCGCTCGGCGTCCAACTGCTGGGCGATGTAGGCCTGCAGCTGCCGCTGCACCGCGGCCATGTCGCCGCGCACCACCGGCTGGGGCGGCGGGGGCAGGCTGGCGCAGGCGGCAAGCGCCAGGGCCAGGACGACGGCTACCAGACGGCGGAACTGCATGGAGGGCATTGTCCGCCGGCTGGGGGCGGGCCGGCGGCCCGGTGGCCCGGTGGATCAGCCCGGCTGGCTCAGCGCCAGGCGTTGGGGCTGCTGGTCGGCCACCGGCACCTCGGCATTGGCGATCCAGCCGCAGGCCGCCAGCGTGGCCGCGACCAGCAGTGTGGACCACAGGTTCTGCAGCCGGTCGGTGCGCGTGCGCAGCAGGCGGCGCAGCCAGCGCGGGGTGGAAGGGCGGCGCGGGGCGGGCAGGGCGGTCATGGCGGGTTCCGATGAGGCTTGCCGTGACTGTGTCGGCCGGGGCTGCTGGGCGCAGCCGAGTCGGTCACGCCCGGCCTGTGACCTATTCACACGGGCCTGGCATAGAGTCGGGTGGATGAGCACCCCAGCACCGGACCTGGCCGCCCTCATCGGCAGCGTCGAGCGCATCGCGCGCGCGGCCGGGGCCGTGATCCTGGAGGTCTACGACGGCAACTTCACCGTGGCCTGGAAGGCCGACGCCTCACCGCTGACCGCGGCCGATGAGCGCGCCGAAGCGGCCATCGTGCCGGAGCTGCTGCAACTGCTGCCCGGCGTGCCGGTGGTGGCCGAGGAGGCCACGGCGCGCGACGGCGCACCACCGCCAAGTGACTGCTTCTGGCTGGTGGACCCGCTGGACGGCACGCGCGAGTTCGTGGCACGCAACGGCGAATTCACGGTGAACATTGCGCTGGTGCTGCACGGCGAGCCGGTGCTGGGCGTGGTGTACGCGCCGGTGCCCGAAGACCTTTATGCGGGTGCCCGCGAGCTGGGTGCCTGGAAAGAAGCGCCGGGCTTGCCGCGCCACGCGATCCGCTGCCGCGCCGCGCCGGCGGAGGGCCTGGTGCTGGCCTGCAGCCGATCACACGGTGACGAAGCGGCGATGCAGCGCTGGCTGGGCGCCACGCCCATCCAGGGCCGGGTGGTGGCCGGTTCGTCGCTCAAGTTCGGCCTGCTGGCCGCGGGCCAGGCCGACATCTACCCCCGTCTGGGCCGCACCATGGAATGGGACACCGCCGCCGGCCACGCCGTGCTGGCTGCCGCTGGCGGCAGCGTCTGCACCCTGGATGGCCAGCCCTTGCGCTATGGCAAGCCCGACTGGGAGAACCCGCATTTCGTGGCGCGCGGACGCCCCTGAATGCGTCAAGCCACCGCATGGGAAAACCCCCCGCCCGGTGCCGCCGGCTCGCCTTCTAGAATGCTGCACACGCACCGCCCCCAGGAAGCCTCAATGCCGACCCCTCGCCGCCCCGCGGCGCCTGACCCCCAAGGCGAAGAGAAAAGCCCGCCGGTGCGCACGCTCAAGAAGTACCCCAACCGGCGCCTCTACGACACGCGGTCCAGCAGCTACATCACGCTGGCCGACGTCAAGCAGATGGTGCTGGCCTCAGAAGACTTCGAGGTGCGCGACGCCAAGTCCGGCGAAGACCTGACGCGCAGCATCCTGCTGCAGATCATCCTGGAAGAAGAATCGGGCGGCGTGCCCATGTTCAGCACGCAGTCGCTGGCGCAGATCATCCGCTTCTACGGCCATGCCATGCAGGGCGTGATGGGCACCATGATCGAGAAGAACCTGGGCGCATTCGCCGAACTGCAGACGCAGTTCCTGGCGCAGAGCAAGGGCCTGTACGACCCCAAGCACCTGAGCCCCGAGATGTGGACGCAGTTTCTCAGCGGCCAGCCGGTGGCGCTGCAGTCGCTGATGGGCAGCTACGTCGAACAAAGCCGCACGCTGTTCGAGCAGATGCAGCAGGCCGGCAAGCTGTTTCCCGGCATGCCGGGCTTTCCGCCGCCGCCCAAGTAGTCCGCGCGCGCGGCGACGGACAATCGGGCGATGACCGAACCCATCCCCGTTCCGCCCTTGCCCACGCTTTCGCCCCAGCGCCCGCCCACCGTCGGCTTTGTCTCGCTGGGCTGCCCCAAGGCGCTGACCGACTCCGAACTCATCCTGACGCAACTGCGCGCCGAGGGCTACGAGACCTCGCGCAGCTACGCCGGTGCCGACCTGGTGATCGTCAACACCTGCGGTTTCATCGACGACGCGGTCAAGGAAAGCCTGGACACCATCGGCGAGGCGCTGGCCGGCAACGGCCGTGTCATCGTCACCGGCTGCCTGGGCGCCAAGGCCGGCAGCGACGGCGGCAACCTGGTGCGCCAGGTGCACCCCAAGGTGCTGGCCGTGACCGGCCCGCACGCCACGCAAGAGGTGATGGACGCGGTGCACGCCCACGTACCCAAGCCGCACGACCCCTTTGTCGACCTGGTGCCCGAGGCGCGCGCCGAATTCCGCGGCGTGGCCGGCATCAAGCTCACGCCGCGCCACTACGCCTACCTGAAGATCAGCGAAGGCTGCAACCACCGTTGCACCTTCTGCATCATCCCCAGCATGCGCGGCGACCTGGTGTCGCGGCCGGTGGGCGACGTGCTGGCCGACGCGCGTGCGCTGTTCGAATCGGGCGTGAAGGAGCTGCTGGTGGTCAGCCAGGACACCAGCGCCTACGGCGTGGATGTGAAGTACCGCACCGGCTTCTTCGACGGCCAGCCGGTCAAGACGCGCCTGCTCGAGCTGTGCCAGCGCCTGGGCGAGCTGGCCGCGCCGCACGGCGCCTGGGTGCGGCTGCACTACGTCTACCCCTACCCCCACGTCGACGAGGTGCTGCCGCTGATGGCCGAAGGCCGCGTGCTGCCCTATCTGGACGTGCCCTTCCAGCACGCCCACCCCGATGTGCTCAAGCGCATGAAGCGCCCCGCCAGCGGCGAGCGCAACTTGGAGCGCCTGGCGCGCTGGCGCGAGCTGTGCCCCGAACTTGTTGTGCGATCGACCTTCATCGCCGGCTTTCCGGGCGAGACCGAGGCCGAGTTCGAGGAACTGCTGGCCTTCGTGCGCGAGGCCCAGATCGACCGCGCCGGCTGCTTTGCCTATTCCCCCGTGCAGGGTGCCGCCGCCAATGAGCTGCCGGGCATGCTGCCGGCCGAAGTGCGCGAAGAGCGCCGCGCGCGCTTCATGGCCGTGGCCGAGGCGGTGTCGGTGGCGCGGCTGCAGCGCCGCGTGGGTGCGACCATGCAGGTTCTGGTGGACCACGCGCCGGCCATGGGGCGCAAGGGCGGCGTGGGCCGCAGCTACGCCGACGCGCCCGAAATCGACGGCCTGGTGCGGCTGCTGCCGCCGGCCAAGGCCTCCAAGACCCTGAAGGTGGGCGAGTTCACGCGCGCCCGCATCGTTGCCGCCGAAGGCCATGACCTGATCGGCCAGCCGATCTGAACGCAGGACAGCTAGATGACCCGCGAACTCGCCACCGACCTGATCCACCACCCCTACAAGCCGCCCGAGGGCTTCGAGGCGCCGCAGGTGGCGGTGCACAAGGCCTCGACCATCTTCTTTCCCAACGTGGCCGCGGTGCGCGCGCGCGACTGGCGCTACAAGAACGGCTACACGTACGGCCTGCACGGCACGCCAACCACCTTTACGCTGGAAGAGCGCATCGCCACGCTCGAAGGCGGCAAGCAGTGCGTGCTGGCGCCCAGCGGCCTGGCCGCCATCATGCTGGTGGACCTGGCGCTGCTGGCGCCGGGCGACGAGGTGCTGCTGCCCAACAACGTGTACGGCCCCAGCCGTGAACTGGCGCGGCAGGAACTGGCGCGCTGGGGCATCACGCACCGGCTGTACGACCCGATGGATGCGGCGGCCTTTGCGCGCGCCATCGGCCCCAACACCAAGCTGGTGTGGCTGGAAGCCCCCGGCTCGGTGACCATGGAGTTCCCCGACCTGACGGGTCTGGTGGCCGCGGCCAAGGCGCGCGGCGTGATGACGGCGCTGGACAACACCTGGGGCGCCGGCCTGGCCTTCCGCGCCTTCGACGTGGGGCTGGACATCGTGATGCAGGCGCTGACCAAGTACCCCAGCGGCGGCGCCGATGTGCTGATGGGATCGGTGACCACGCGCGACCAGTCGCTGCACGAGATGATCAAGCTCACGCACATGCGCCTGGGCATCGGCGTGGGCGCCAACGATGCCGAACTGATGCTGCGCTCGCTGGCCACGCTGCCGCTGCGCTACGAGGCGCAAGACGCCGCCGGCCGCCAACTGGCCGGCTGGCTGGCGCGCCGCCCCGAGGTGCTGCGCGTGCTGCACCCGGCCTTCGAGGGCGCGCCCGGGCACGCGCACTGGCGCAGCACCTGCAGCGGCGCGGCCGGGCTGTTTTCCATCCTGATCGACCCGCGCTACACGGCTGAGCAGGTCGACCGCTTCATCGACGCGCTGCGCCTGTTCAAGATCGGCTATTCCTGGGCCGGCCCGGTGAGCCTGGTCGTGCCCTACGACCTGGCTTCCATGCGCGGCGCCGGGCGCGGAGGGCTGCGCGGGCACCTGGTGCGCTTCTCGATGGGGTTCGAGGCGGTGGCGGATCTGCAGGCGGACATTGCGCAGGCGATGGCGCTGGGGTTGGGGGATTCGGAGGGCGCTTGATGTCGACCACGCCGGGTCGCACAGGCGCTTGCGATGGCGCGCCCGGGGATGCCTTCCGCGGATTGGACAGCGTCGGCACCTGGAATGACCGTCGGCGCGCGTACCGGCCGGCGGCCCGCATCTGGATGGTGAGCAGCCGAAGCCGATGACCTCGCCTTCAGACCACGGTTTCGAGCGTCACCGGCCGATCCAGGATGTCCGCGGGGGGCCGAAATTCATGTCGGTGCAGATCGTCAACGGGCGCCACCTGCCGATGGGCGCACCCGGACCAGCGACGCCAGCACCAGTGCGAAAAATTCCGAGAAGTTGTCGACGACGACGTCGGGCTGGTGCGGATGTCTTTCGCTGCCAGGGAAGATCTTGTGCAGCCAGGCGGCGTCCCACTTGGCGCCGTTGAAGAAGACCGCGGTCATGCCGGCTTCGCGGGCGGCGATGACGTCGGTGGTGCTGTCGCCCACGTACCAGACCTTCGCGCCCGGCGCCAGGCCCAGGTTCGTGGCTGCCAGCAGCAGCGGGTCGGGATGTGGCTTGCGGCGCGGCGTGTCGTCGCCGCACACGCTGGTCTGGAAGTGCCCGGCCCAGCCCGTGCCTTCGACCTTGGCCAGTTCCTGCACAAAGAACTCGCGGTCGCGATTGGTGATGACGCCGACCTTCAGGCCCAGACGGCGCAGCGCCACCAGCACATCGCGCACATGCGGCTCGAAGGGCTCGGCCGCGCCGAAGTGGGTGCGGTAGTGACGCGTGAAGGTCGCGTGCGCGACGCGCTTGGCATCCTCATCGCCGCCGAACAGCAGCTCGAAGATGTCTGTGCGCGAGATCCTGCGCTCGGCCTTGACCCGGGGGTGCAGTTCGTGATGCCCGCGCACATACTCCACCAGCTTCTGGTCGTCGATGGAGCGGCTGAGCTCGGGCGGCACCAGGCGCTGCATCAGGCCGATCCCGGCGAGTTCCGGCAGGGTGTCGTCGACCGCGCGGTACATCGCATCCAGCGTGTCCACGAGCGTGGCGTGCCAGTCGAACAGCACGCCTTCGGGCGCGGCGAGCCGGGCGCCGGCGGCGCTCCAGGGCCCCGGCGCCGGCTCATCGACGGCCGCGCGCGCGCGGCGTGCCGGCCGCAGCGCGTCGATCTGGGAGGTCGAGCCCGGATCGTCGACGGCGGCCGATTCGGCCACCCGATCCAGTAGCGCATCGAGATCGTCGACGATCACCTCGGGCCGGACCGTCGGATCCGGGAAGACCTGTTCGAACCAGTCCGCCGGCCAGTCGGCACCGTTGTAGAACACGGCCGAGAGACCCGCGGCGTGTGCAGCCAGAATGTCGGCCACCGAGTCGCCGACGTACCAGACCTGCGGGCCGGCGGGCATGCCGAGCTGCTCGAGCGCGCGCAGCAGCGGCGCCGGGTGGGGCTTGCGGTGCTCGGCCTCGTCGCCGGCCACCGTCACCGCGAACAGCGATTCCCAGCCACCGGGCTCGACGCGCTCGAGTTCGGCGGCGAGGAATTCGCGCCGGCGGTTGGTGACCACGCCCAGGCGGATGCCGAGCGCCGCCAGCGCCTGCAGATGCTTGCGCACACCGGCTTCGAACGGGCGCACGGCGCCGAAGAAGAGGCGATAGGCCTCGTCGTAGGCGGCATGCGCGCGCGCGATCGCCGGCAGGTCATGGCCGAAGAGCGCATCGAAGATGTCCGTGCGCGACTCGCGCCGCTCGGCCAGCACGCGCGGCGGCAGCCGCCGGAAGATGCGTACGTAGTACACCAGCCGGGCATCGGCCTCGCTGCGGCAGGCCTGCTCGGCCGCGAGCCGGTCGACCAGGTCGAGTTCGGGAAGCCGCTGCAGCATGTGCTCGATCGACCGGTACATCACGTCCAGCGTATCGACCAGTGTGCCGTGCCAGTCGAACAGCATCGCGGCAGGACGCGCGAGCCGGGCCGCTGGCCCCGCTCCCGGCGCTGCCGGATCGCATGCTGTTGCCGTCCGTACCATCACCCTGCCTCCAGTGCCGAAACGACAATACACGATCGGGCCGCGCGCGATCTGCCCGCCGGTTTGCGCCAGGTCATGCGTGCAGCGTTGCGCACGGCAGACGCCTGCAGCACCGGCGTCACCAGCTTGGGCTGTGCGGGCTCACCAGACGACGATGGGATCGGCCGCGACCATGGCGTCGTCGGGTTTGCAGCTGAAGGCCTGGGCGAAGGCCTGCATGTTGCTCATCGGCCCCAGGATGCGCCAGCGCCCGGGTGAGTGCTGGCCGGTACGGATCTGGTTGACCAACGCCTCGGTACGGTACTTGGTGCGCCAGACCACGGCGTTGGCCATGAAGAAACGCTGCTCGGGGGTGTGGCCGTCGACCAGCGGCGCCGGCCTGCCCGCCTTCTTCTGCCGTTCCAGCGCGATCTGCAGGCCGGCAAAGGCGATCTGCATGCCGCCGATGTCGGACAGGTTCTCGCCCAGGGTCTGGCGGCCAATGGGTTCACCGGGCAGCGGTTCGTAGCTGCCGTACAGTGCGGCAACGCGGTCGGCGCGCGCGCGGTAGGCCGCCACGTCGCCCGGCAGCCACCAGTCCCGCAGGTTGCCCCGGGCGTCGAACTGGCGGCCACGGTCGTCGAAGTGGTGCGTGATCTCGTGGCCTATGACCATGCCGATGGCGCCGTAGTTGCTGGCGTCGTCGGCACGCTCGTCGAAGAACGGCGGCTGCAGGATGCCGGCCGGGAACACGATGCGGTTGCCAGCCGCCGCGAAGGCATTGACGACGTGCGGGCTGGCGTTCCAGCGCGTGCGGTCCACCGGGCGCTGCAGGTCGGGCAGGCGATCGGCGGTGGACCAGGCGTTGACCTTCAGCAGGTTGCCCATGTAGTCGTCAGGCTGCAACGCCAGGCCGTCATGGGTGTGCCAGCGTTCGGGCGCGCCGATCAGGGTGGCCATGGCGTCCAGCTTCTGCAGCGCCAGCACCTGCGTGGCCGGACTCATCCACGGTGAGGCCTGCACCCGCTGCCGCATGCCGGCGCGGATGTCGTCAACCATCTGCAGCGCGCGCGCCTGGGCCTGCGGCGAAAAGGCCTTGGCGATGTACAGCTCGCCCAGCGTCTGTCCCAGGGGCAGGTTGCCGGTGCGGCCGCCGATCTGCAGGATCACCTGTTCCACCCGCGCTGGCGCCTGCTCCAGGCCACGCTGGGCGCCTTGGGTGTAGTCGAAGTGCGATTGCGCCAGCAGCTTCGGGCCGTAGGGTGCCACGGTGTCAAGCAAGCGAACGCGCAGATAGTCGCGCCAGGTCTCCAGCGGGGCCTTCTGCACCAGCTGCGCCGCCGCCACGGCGAAAGCGGGCTGGCTCAGCACCAGGGGCGTCTTGCCGTCGGCGATGTCGGTCAGGCCGGTGTAGCTGGCCAGGAAGGCGCGCCAGTCCAGGCCGGGCGCCTGCGTCTGCAGGCCGGGCACCGTGACGGGGTTGTAGGCGGCGTTCGGGTCGCGGCGCTGCACCAGGGTCATGGCCGCAGCCGCGAGTTCGCCCTCGAAGGCCATCAGCGCGTCGACGGCGGCGCCCACCTGCGCATCGTTGGCCGTGCCCGCCGCCTTCAGCAAGGTGGCGGCATGCTGGCGGTAGGCCGCCTTCACGCGCAGGGTGGTGGGGTCGGTCTTGGCGTAGTCGTCGCGGTCGGGCAGGCCCAGGCCGGCCTGGCCGATGCTGAGGACGTGACGCGTGGCGTCCTTGGCGTCGGTGCCCACGCCCAGCGACACGGGGGCGGCGATGCCCATCCGGGCCAAGTCGCCCAGCAACGCGGGCAGATCGTCGCGCTGCAACCTGGCCATGCGTGCCAGCAGCGGCTGCACGGCGGCCAGGCCTTGGCGTTCGATGGCGGCCGTGTCCATGCCGCTGCGGTAGTAGGCAGCCAGCAGCTTCAGGCCGGGGCTGGACTGGCGGGAAGGGTCCGCCGCCAGTTCGTTCAACGCGGCTGCGAGGGTGCGGTCGTTGGACTGCGCCAGTGTGTCGAAACTGCCGATGCGGGCGCGACTGGGTGGCAATTCGGTGGTCGCCTTCCAGCGGCCATTGACGTATTCGTCGAAGTCGTTGCACGCAGTGGGCGCAGGCGTCGTCGCGGCCGCATGGGCCGGGGCTGCCAGGGCGGCGGCGATCAGTACGGCCAGCAGGGCGGGTGCTCGGCGTTGGATGCGGGTGCGCTTGACCATGTTCCGCGAGTGAGAACCGTGAGAACACGGGAGACTAACCCGAGCCGGGAAGGCGTGCGGGGCGCGCATGCCGCTGACGGCGTCCCCTGCTGCAGCTCGGGAGCAGCCGATTCCCGCGGCCCTGCGCGCCGGGCCACCTGAAGTGTGGTGGATCGGCATCGTCAAGCCTCTTGCAACGCTCTACCGCTTCAACGCTGCCCGAATCCGCGCAATCGTGTCTTCGACGCGCGCGTGCCGTGACACCTCCAGCCCCAGCCGCCGCGCGATGTCGTTGACGCGTGCCGGGTTCAGCGGCAGGCCGCCGGCGTCCACGGCCTTGATCAGGTCGGCGGCACGCTGGCGGTCGGACGTGGCGACGGGCGGCCTGCGCCACCAGCGTGCCAGCCAGGACCACCAGTGCTTGTACGGGCTAGACGACATGGAGCGTCACGGGGCGTGCAGGGCGGTTCAAGGGGGGTGTGAAGGTGAAGGGGCGCCAGACCCCGCCGCTATGATCCTGCCAGCCGCATGTGCGGCGGCCGCGATCGCCGGGAGTCTGCCATGGGCCTGATGGACTTCATCAAGAAGCAGTTCATCGATGTTCTCGAATGGACCGAGTCCGGCGACGGCGTGCTCGCCTGGCGCTTCCCCATGGCCGACAACGAGATCCAGTACGGCGCGGCGCTCACGGTGCGTGAGACGCAGCTGGCGCTGTTCGTCAACGAAGGCAAGCTGGCCGACCAGTTCGGCCCCGGCCTGCACAAGCTGACCACGCAGACCATCCCGGTCCTGACCTACCTGCAGAACTGGGACAAGCTGTTCCAGAGCCCGTTCAAGAGCGACCTGTACTTCTTCTCGACGCGCCAGCAGGTCGACCAGCGCTGGGGCACGCAGCAGCCGGTGACCATCCGCGACAAGGATTTCGGCGCGGTGCGGCTGCGCGCCTTCGGCAATTACAGCTACCGCCTGGTCGACCCCAGGAAGTTCCACAGCGCGATCTCTGGCACGCGCGACACCTACACCGTGGCCGACCTGGACGGCCAGCTGCGTGGGCTGATGCTGCAGCACATCAGCGACGCCGTGGCGGGCAGCGGCATCGCCTTCCTGGACCTGGCGGCCAACCAGGTGGAGTTTGCGCAGCAGCTGCAGGCCGCCACCGCGCCCAGCTTCGAGGCCCTGGGCCTGCTGCTGGAAGGCGTGACGGTGCAGAACGTGTCGCTGCCCGAAGAGCTGCAGAAACTGCTGGATCAGCGCATCGGCATGGGCATGGTCGGCAACGACATGGGCCGCTTCATGCAGTACCAGACGGCGCAATCGATTCCCGAGATGGCCAAGGGCGGGGCCGGTGGCGGCAGCGGCGTGGCCGGCGACGCCATGGGCCTGGGTGCCGGCCTGGCGCTGGGTCAGGTGCTGGCGCAGAACCTGGCGCAAGGCCTGCAGCCGGCCGCGGCGGGCGCGGCGGCGGCGCAGGGCGTGAAGCCCGACGAGGTGATGGCCACGATCGAGAAGCTGGGCGAGCTCAAGGCCAAGGGCATCCTCACCGACGAAGAGTTCAGCGCCAAGAAGGCCGAGCTGCTGAAGAAGCTCTGACGCGGCAGCCGTGGCCGCGCCGCCCATACCGCCCGCACAGCCACAACGGCGCTGGCGCGCCGCCTGCCCCGGCTGCGGTGCGCCGGTCGAATTTGCCTCGGCCGCATCGGCCAGCGCCGTGTGCGGCTACTGCCGCAGCACGCTGTTGCGCGACGGCGAAGCGCTGCGCCGCATCGGCGTCAGCGCCGAACTGTTCGACGACCATTCGCCGCTGCAACTGGGCGCGGCCGGCCGCTGGCAGGGCGTGGCCTTCACGCTGGTGGGGCGGCTGCAGTACGGCTACGCCCAGGGCGTGTGGAACGA
Organism: Rubrivivax sp.; assembly: GCA_022842305.1. Classification (GTDB taxonomy): domain Bacteria; phylum Pseudomonadota; class Gammaproteobacteria; order Burkholderiales; family Burkholderiaceae_C; genus Rubrivivax. The sequence continues at coordinate 4,624 of JALHPY010000084.1, read as the reverse complement.
ATGGCATGCGCTGTTCGACGGCGGCAAGAGCGGCTGGCTGTCCGAGGACAACGGCGCCTACGTGCTGGCCTTCGAGCTGCCGCTGGAGGGCGCGGCACCAGCGCCTGACGACCTGCGGGCCGGTGGCCGCTGTCTGGTGGGCGGCCTGGCCTGGGACGTGGCCTCGGTGCAGCGCGCCACGCTGGCCGCGGCCCAGGGCGAGCTGCCGCGGCCGCCGCCGCTGGGCGCGCGCGAATTCGTCGTGGCCGACCTGCGCAACGCGCGCAACGAGGTGGCCACGCTGGACTGGTCAAGCCCGGCCGGCCCGTCCTGGTCCATCGGCCGGCCGGTGCGCCTGGCCGAACTGGCGATGGTGGGCCTGCGCGAGGTTTCCGAGAAGACGCTGTCCGGCCGCAGCCTGGCATGCCCCAGTTGCGGCGCGGCGCTGGCGCCCACGCTGCAGACCACGCAGTCCATCGTCTGCGGGCAGTGCAAGGCGGTGGTCGATGTGGGGCAGGGCGTGGGCACTGAGCTTGCTCACCACGCCCAGGCCAACGCCGGCCACGACGGCGCCATGCCGCGCATCCCCCTGGGCAGCAGCGGCACGCTGGCCCTGGGCGGGGCGGCGCTGCCCTGGCAGGTGGTGGGTTATGTCGAACGCTGCAGCCTGCCCGCGCCCGGCGACGACGAGGAGTACGACTACTGGCGCGAGTACCTGCTCTACAACCGCGAGGAAGGTTTCGTCTTCCTGGTGGATGCCGAAGACGGCTGGAGCTGGATGCGCCCGCTCACCGGCGCGCCGCAGCAGCAGCGCGGGGATGTGGTGCAGTGGCAGGGCCGCAGCTACCGTGCCGGCGACACCTATGCGGCCAAGACCACCTGGGTGCTGGGCGAGTTCTACTGGCGCCTGGCGCTGGACGAGCGCCTGCGCGTCACCGACTACACCGGCCAGGGCAGCGCGCGTGACATGCGCCTGGCGCGCGAAGCCGGCGATCACGAAACCACCTGGAGCGAAGGCCGCATCCTGCCCAGCGCGCTGGTCGAATCGGCCTTCGGCCTGGGCGCCGGCCGCCTGGCCGTGGCCGGCACCGGCGTGGCCGCGGCGCGCACGCTGGGCCCGCTGGGCAAGGTGGCGCTGGTGCTGGGGGTGATCGCGCTGATGATGTTCATGTCCTGGCTAGCAGACCGCGACGATTGCGATCAGGTGCGCAGCACCTTCGGCGCCGCCAGCAACGAATTCCGCCAGTGCCAGGCCCAGGGCGCGGCCAGCGGCCGCGTGCGCGTGGGTGGCGGCTCTTTCGGTGGCTATTCCAGCGGCGGCAGCCACAAGTAGCCCCGCCTCCATCCGAACCCGAACAAGGAGAACAAGCTCATGGAACTCGACTGGCTCAAGCCCGGCGTCGTGCTGGGATCGGTGATGTACGCGCTGATCGGCGTGGCCGTGCTGTGGATCAGCTTCCTGGTCATCGACAAGCTCACGCCCTACAAGCTGTGGGAAGAGATCTGTGACCGCAAGAACGTGGCGCTGGCCATCGTGGTGGGCGCGATGTTCATCGCCATCGGGCAGATCGTCGCCGCCGCCATCCACGGGTGACGCGCGACCTTGCCGCGGCCGCGGGCGACGCCGCCCGCGCCCGCATCGCCCCGGCCGAACTGGCGCTGCTGGTCTCGGTCTTCGTCATCGCCGCCTGCGGCCTGGTGTACGAGCTGGCCGCGGGCGCGCTGGCCAGCTACCTGCTGGGCGATTCGGTGCTGCAGTTCTCCACCGTGATCGGCGTGTACCTGTTCGCCATGGGCGTGGGCTCGTGGCTCAGCCGCTACATCGAGCGCGAACTGGCGGCGCAGTTCCTGCGCATCGAGCTGGCCGTGGGCCTGGTGGGCGGGCTCACGCCGGCGCTGCTGTTCATCGCGCACAGCCTGCTGCCGGCCGGCGGCGGCGCGGCCTTCCGCACCCTGCTGTACGCACTGGTGCTGACGGTGGGCGTGCTGGTGGGGTTGGAGATCCCGCTGGTGATGCGCATCCTCAAGCGCCAGTTCAGCCAGCGATACGCGCTCAAGGACCTGGTGTCGCAGGTGCTGACCTTCGATTACCTGGGTGCGCTGGCGGTGTCGCTGGCCTTCCCGCTGCTGCTGGTGCCGCACCTGGGCCTCGTGCGCACGGGGGTGTTCTTCGGCCTGCTCAATGCCGCGGTGGCAGCCTGGGCCTGGTGGTTGTTTCGCGCCGAGCTGCGCGCGCGGCGCTCGCTGGCGCTGACCTGCGCGGCGGTGGTGGCGGTGCTGCTGGCAGCGCTGCTGGGCGCCGACAGGCTGACCAGTTGGGCCGAAGACCGCTTCTACGGCGACCGCATCGTGCTGCGCGAATCCAGCCCCTACCAGCGCGTGGTGCTCACGGCCGGGCCGGGCGGCACGCGGCTGTACCTGAACGGCAACCTGCAGTTCCATTCGCGCGACGAGTACCGCTACCACGAGGCCCTGGTGCACCCGGCGCTGGCCGCGCACGGCGCTCCGCGGCGCGTGCTGGTACTGGGCGGCGGCGACGGCATGGCGGCGCGCGAGATCCTGCGCCACCCAGGGGTGGAGCAGGTCACGCTGGTGGAGCTGGACCCGAACATGCTGCGGCTGTTCAGCAGCCTGCCCATGCTGCGCGCGCTGAACGGCGACGCGCTCAACGCGCCGCGCGTGCGCACGGTGCAGGCGGATGCCTACACCTGGCTGGAGTCGAACGAGGAGATGTTCGACGTGATCGTCGTCGACTTCCCCGACCCCAGCAGCTTTGCCATCGGCAAGCTCTACACCACCAGCTTCTACGAGCGGCTGGATCGCCACCTGGCGGCCGGTGGCTATGCGGTGGTGCAGAGCACCTCGCCGCTGATCGCGCGGCGCAGCTTCTGGACCGTGGTGGCCACGATAGAAGCCGTGGGCCTGAGCACCACGCCCTACCACGCGCACGTGCCCAGCTTCGGCGAATGGGGCTTCGTGATCGCCTCGCGCCGGCCCTGGCGCAGGCCCACGGCCCTGCCCGAGGGCCTGCGCTTCCTGACGCTGGACGGATTGGGGGCGCTGCTGCAGTTTCCGCCCGACATGGCGCGCGTGCCGGCCGAGCCCAACCGCCTGTCCAACCAGGTGCTGGTGCAGTTGTTCGAGCAGGAATGGGGCGCGGTGCGCGAATGAAGTCGCCACTGCGATGCTGAACCGGCGCCAGGCACTGCTGGCCGCGGCCGCGCTGGCGGGCTGCACGCGCGACGGTACGCCGCCGCTGGCGGGCGGCTGGGTGGGCGCCGACATGACGCGCGGCCATGCCTTGCGCGACAACGCGCCGCTGGCGGCACCGGCCGGCCCGGTGCGGCGCGCAGGGGTGTTGATCGTCGGCGCCGGCATCGCCGGGCTGGCCGCGGCGCGCGCGTTGCTGCAGGCCGGCGTGGACGACTTCCGCGTGTTCGAGCTGGAAGACGCGGCCGGTGGCAACAGCCGTGGCCACATCCTGGCGGGCAAGGCCTGCCCGCTGGGCGCGCACTACCTGCCGCTGCCTGGGCCGCAGGCCAGCGAAGTGTCGGATTGGCTGCACGAGATCGGCCTGCTGCGCCAGCACCTGGGCCGCACCCTGGCCGACGAACGCCACCTGTGCCACAGCCCGCAGGAGCGCCTGTTCTTCGACGGCGCCTGGCATGAAGGCCTGCTGCCGCCGGCAGAACCCGGCTCGACCACGCTGGCGCAATACCGCCGCTTCGGCGCTATGGTGGCGCAGGTGCAGCGCGATCTGGGCTTTGCCATCCCCACGCAGCGTGCACCCTGGCTTGCTTCGCACCAGGCGCTGGACGCGCAGACCTTCGCGCACTGGCTGGACGCGCAAGGCCTGACGGATGCGCACCTGCGCTGGAGCCTGGACTACGCCTGCCGCGACGACTACGGCGCTGGCGCCGACCAGGTGTCGGCCTGGGCCGGTCTGCACTACTACGCCAGCCGCCACGGCTTCCAGGCGCCCGGTGATGAAGAGTCGGTGCACGACGCGGTGTTCACCTGGCCCGAGGGCAACGCCTGGCTGACGCAGCGCCTGGCCGCGCCGCTGGGTGACCGGCTGCTGGCGGCGCGCAGCGTGCGCCGCGTGCGCGTGCTGCGCCACGGTGTGGAACTGCTGGCGCGGGACGAACGCAGCGGCCACACCGAGGCCTGGGCCGCGCAGGCCGTGATCCTGGCCTTGCCCCTGCCGTTGGCGCTGCGCGTGCTGGAGTCACCGCCCGCGGCGCTCACGGCCGCTGCCCCCCTGCTGCAGCACGTGCCCTGGCTGGTGGCCAACCTGCAGCTGGACGCGCCGCTGCTGGACCGCCCCATCGGCGCGCCGCCGTCCTGGGACAACGTGCTCTACGGCAGCCCTTCGCTGGGCTACGTGGACGCCGGCCATCAGGGCCTGAACCCGGCGCCGGGGCCCACCGTGATCACCGCCTACTGGGCGCTGCCACCGGCCCAGCGCGCGGCCCTGGCGGGCGACGATTGGCGCCCCTGGGCGCAGCGCGTGGTGGCCGACCTGCTGCCGGCCCACCCCGACCTGCCGCAGCGCCTGCAGCACATCGCCCTGATGCGCTATGGCCACGCCATGGCCGTGCCGCGCCCGGGTGTGCGCGGCCACCCGGCGCTGGCCGCTCTGGCC
>JALHPY010000083.1 GCA_022842305.1 Rubrivivax sp. | reverse complement strand
GCCCAAGGCCAAGACCGTCGAGGACTTCGAGAGCTTGCTGCCCTGGCGCCTCGATACGGCCGAACGCTGAGCAGCAACTGGCTGTTGCCGCAAGGGCGTGGTCTATTGACCGCTTACGCAGAAACTCCGGTCGCTCGGGACGCTGAGCCGGTGCTCGCCGCTGACTTCGCCGACTTTGTGTCGGCGCTGCTGTGGCGAGGCAAGCCCAATCTTCTGCTCGAACTGATTCGGCAGCGCAGTGGCGTGCCGTTTGTCAGCAGCGCGGCCGACGCGCACGCGCCTCCCTCAACCGGCGAGCGGTTGGGGCTCTTCGGCAAGACTGCGCGTTTGTTCCGGTCCGACGATGCCGAGGCCATCGGGCTGATGGCGCCCGTCAATGGACCCAGCATCGTGCCCGGTGAAGCCCATGACGATTACGCTGCTGCCGCTGCGTGGCAGCCGGCGCAGCGTTGATCGCCGCGGGAAATTCTGCTCTGCTGATTATCGGACGGCGCCAACGGATCGACATCGTATCCGCGGCCACGGCAGTGGAGAGCGCAGAGGCAAAAGGCAAGACCTGACCCAATACTGTTCGCTTACGGTACCTTCGCGGGTTTACCCGTGCGCCCTGTCCGAGGAGCGTTCCTAGGCAGCAATGGTCGCGGAGGGCAGGCAAGATCAAGCACTTGGTACCGTAAGCGAACAGTATTGAGACCTGACCCAATACTGTTCGCTTACGGTACCTTCGCGGGTTTACCCGTGCGCCCTGTCCGAGGAGCGTTCCTAGGCAGCAATGGTCGCGGAGGGCAGGCAAGATCAAGCACTTGGTACCGTAAGCGAACAGTATTGAGACCTGACCCAATACTGTTCGCTTACGGTACCTTCGCGGGTTTACCCGTGCGCCCTGTCCGAGGAGCGTTCCTAGGCAGCAATGGTCGCGGAGGGCAGGCAAGATCAAGCACTTGGTACCGTAAGCGAACAGTATTGAGACCTGACCCCGACCTCCCGTGGCTGTTGGCGCTTGACGTCGTCCTCAGCCAACGCGAACAGAGCCAAAGGCAAAACCTGGCCCAATACTGTTAGTTTAGATTGGTTTGAGGCACAATCGGCGTCCAGCCAAACAGCTGGAGACGCACCATGGCTCGAACCAAGGCGGTGCTGGGAACCGGGGCCAGGCTGGCGGACTACCTCAGCGCCAGTCTGCTGGCAAGGGTGATCCCCGCCCAGGTCGTGAACGAGGTGCTCGACGCTCATGGGTGCAATACCCAGCGTTTGCGGAGCTTCCCGGCCGTCGTGGGCGTCTACTACACGGTGGCGCTCAGCCTGTATCCCGAGGCGGCTTACGAGGAAGTATTCGCGGCCATTGCGCAAGGTCTGGCGTGGGCGGCCCGGGCGCGCGAGCCCGTGCGCATATCCAAAGTCTCCATCAGCAACGCCCGCGCCAAGATCGGCTGGGTACCGCTGCATGAGTTGATGCGCCGCTGCTGCGTGCCTATGGCGCAACCTGCCTTGCATCCAGAGTCTTTCTACAAGGCGCTGCGCCTGGTTGCCATCGACGGCAGCAACTTCGAACTGCCGGACACGGCCGACAACGTCGACACCTTCGGCCGGCCGGGCAGCCGCACCGGCGTGGCCGGTTACCCGCAGGCTCAGTGCGCCGTGCTGATGGAATGCGGCACGCACGCCATCATCGGCGCCAACCTGGGGCCTTACCGCGCCAGCGAGTGGGAGGTCTGTCTGCCGTTGCTGGAGCACCTCAAGCCCGGCATGCTGTGTCTGGCTGATCGCGGCTTCAGCGGCTATGAGTATTGGGCCGACGCGAGCGCCACGGGCGCGCAGCTGCTGTGGCGATGTCCGGCCAACCGGATCCTGCCGCCATTGACCGAACTGTCCGACGGCTCGTACCTCAGCAGCATCGCACCATCGGGGGTGGGCAAGGTGCAGGCGCAAGAGCGGGCCATCACCGTGCGCGTGATCGAGTACGCCATGCCAGGGTTGCCGGACGGGCAGCCTCGCTACAGGCTGCTGACGACGCTGCTGGACCCGCAGGAGGCGCCGGCACTGGAACTGGCGGCGCTGTACCACCAGCGTTGGCAGGTCGAAGAGGTGTTCGACGAACTCAAGACGCACCTGCTGCGGAGCCGCCGCGTACTGCGCAGCAAGACTGCGGAGCTGGTGCGGCAGGAGTTCTACGGCTGGGTGCTGGCGCACTACACAGTGCGCTGGCTGCTGCACGAAGGGGCTACGCGACACCGGATTCCGCACCCCGAGTTGTCCTTCGCAAGCCACTTGCAACTTCTGCGACGCGAACAGGCCCCATCCGGGGCTTTTCCCCCCAATGCGGCCGATCCTGCGCCGGCGCCACTTCGCCCTCGTGCTGCAGGAAAGCGCCAGGCTGCGAGCCACACGCACCGAGAGCAGGCGTAACCCCAGGATGCTCAAGCGCCGCAATTCGCCATATGCGTCGTTCAACCCGGCAATGCCTCGACATGTGAAGCTGGACTGCACGCCGATAATGCTCCCGCCCGGCCGGCTCACGAGGCCAAAGCTGCCCGGTGCGAAGGCGCCGCCGCAGTGGAGTCCCGACAATCCGAGCGGGGCATTCATGGCTCAAAGCTAACAGTATTGAAACCTGGCCCCCGGCTTGTGCTTGGGTGCGTGACCCCAGCTTGCGAGACCTAAGCCTCCTCCCGCACGGGCAAGAGGAAACACCTGACCCAATACTGTTCGCTTACGGTACCAAGTGCTTGATCTTGCCTGCCCTCCGCGACCATTGCTGCCTAGGAACGCTCCTCGGACAGGGCGCACGGGTAAACCCGCGAAGGTACCGTAAGCGAACAGTATTGACACCTGACCCTGATTTCGCTGATTCCGCTGATTCCAGCAATGAACCCGGGTCTTGTCACTAGCACGAACTCGATCCTTACTTCCCGAATCTCTCAGCAACTACTCTAATGAGCAGAATGATCGCTATAGACATAAGGAAGAAGAGCCAGTCAACCATCAATTTCTTCAGAAGGGAATAGGCTAGGCCGAACGCAATGATTCCGATGAGGTAAATATGAAATTTCCTCATTCCGCCATTGACCTACTTCTTGCAACCACAGCCATCGGCACCAGTTCCTGCCCCATCGCCACCCAGCTTCTTTCCCACTGCCTTTGCACCCTGCCAGGCCAGCTGGGTACCTACGATCTCCTTGATCTGTCCCTGGTGTTGGTTGATACGTCCTTGAATCTTGTTGATTCGGTTTGCAGTCCGAGCTCCGCCGAGCTGCCCAGATAGCGTAGAGATTGCCCTTCCCGAGTTCAGACTCTTCTTCCCGACGGCCAGCCATCCAGGAGCGACCGCACCAACAGCAGCCGACACCCCAACGTCCCACCAATCGTAGTTATCGACATCCCAGATGTCACAACCTTTGTAGTAGTTTGTCAGCATTTGAATACCAATCTCGAAGCCCGCACCAACAAGGGCACCTACAATTCCGATTTCCCCACTGGGATCCGTAAGATCAGCGGGCCTGCCATTGACGTACTGGTAGGCGCCCAACCCAGCTTCGAGCTCAATTGGGTCCTCAGAGAGGAATCGCTTGAGTCGTGGGTCATAATAACGTGCACGGTAGAACATCAAACCTGCGGAATCCAGCTCTCGTCCGGTGTAGCCAGATGTAAAGGCCGGATCACTGCCTATTCGAGAGACTTCCCCGTAAACGGAGTAGCTAGCACTGACATCTGAAGTGCCGTCAGCACGCATTTCCGCGAGAACTGTCTTCTGCGCGTCAGTCAGCGCCACGCGATTCTTCGTCGAACTGTAGGCTGCAATCAACTCATCCACGTCCAAACCAGTCAGCAACTCTGTTCGACTGATCGTGGTTATCTCACCAATCGACTGAACGCCGTCGTACACATAGGACGTTTTCGCACCATTAACTGTTCTTGCGATGCGCCGACCATTCGGATCGTACGAAATCGTCGCCACGTAGCCTGGCCCCACTACTCCAACCAAGCGATCTAGCCCATCCCAAGAGTATGTGGTGATGCTGCCTGAGCCACAATCCTTAGTCGCCAAATTGCCATTGGCGTCGTAACTCAATGCGCACGCTTCACTAGTGGCGAGGAACGAGACCGACAACATGCGATCCGAGGCGTCATAAGTAGCACTCATTGCGGTGTCAGCAACAACATTCCCGATCGCCAGTGTTTTGCTCGTCCTCAGCCCGCGGGCATCGTAGGCGTAGTCGATCTTCTCGATCTGCACTCCGTCTGGCTTCTTGTATACGATGCCGAGTAGCCTGTTTGCAGTGTCATAGGCATAGTCCGCGTTAACTCCGTTGGGCAGCGTCTTACGCGTTAGCCGGCCTGCCACGTCCCATTGGTAGAGCGTCGTCTCGCCCGCATACCGAATCGCTGTGAGCCGATTGGCCAGGTCCCATTCATACCGCGTCTCTTCGGCACCATTCACCCGCCGCGACACCCGACGGTCCAGCCGGTCGTAGCCATAGCTCACTTCGTGCGAAGTGGCGCCGCTGGTCTGCACTTCCTTTACCAGTCGGTTGACCGAGTCGTACTCGTAGTCCACCCGGCTGCTGCCCTCTTCCACACGCACCACTCGGTCCGCGCCGTCGAAGGTGAAGCTGCGCGTGCGGTCAGGGAACTCAATGCGCGTGACACGCCCGGCTGTGTCGTATACATAGCGCGTGGTCTGACCCTTACGGTCCACGAAAGTCGCTACGCGCCCGGCGCTGTCGTAGGCGTAGGTATCCGACTTGGCCGCCGCGTCGGTACGCGCCGTCAGCCGGCCATACACGTCGTAGCTGTAGGTGGCGATGGCGTTGCCGCGAGGGTTGGTCACGCTCCTGAGGCGCGCCCCTTCGTCGTAGGCCATCAGCGTCCTGCCCCCAATTGCGTCCAGCACCTCCGTGGTCTGGCCGATGCCGTTGGTCTGCGTGGCGGTGCTGTAGCCCAGTGCGTCGGTGATGCCGGTGGCGCGGCCACTGCGGTCATTTGCCAAATTGGTGTCGTTCAGCAGCGGGTCGGTCACCTTGCTCAGGTCGCCGGCGGCGTTGTAGCTGAAGCGCGTGGTCTGGCTCAGTGGATCGGTCACGCTGGTCAGCTGCCCCAGCGCGCTGTACCCCATGGTGATTCGATGGCCCAGCGGGTTCGTGGTGCTGGCGACGTTCCCCTTGGTGTCATAGCTGAAACGCCACGTCTGCGCGGCACCACTGTCGTCGTAGCGCGTGATCGAATCGGGCTTGTTCCACCGCGTGTCGTAGGTGAATTCGGTAACCCGACCCAGCGCATCCACGCTGCGCGCCACGTTGCCCTGCTCGTCATAACTCGTCCGCGAGACACGTCCGATGGAGTCGGTCGTGCGCGTGGCGCGGTTCTGCGCATCGCGTTGGTATTGCAGACGGTTGCCCGCGCTGCTGCTGTTTTCCAGCACCTGGCCCTGGCTGCCGAAGCGCGCCGTGTTGGTGGTGCCGTCGGGGTTGCTGACCGTGGTGGACAGCACCTGCCCGCCGTGGAAGCGCCAACCGGCCTGGAAGTTGGCCCAGGTGTCTTCGGTCGGGCAAGTGGGGCCGCTGCATACGGTGCCGGGGTTGGCCGTATTGGTGACGCAGGCACCGCCCATGCGGTAGTTGAAGCGGTACTCCAGGCCGGTGGCCGTGGTCTGGCGCAGGATGCGGCGGCTGGAGCCGTAGAAGTTTTCGGTGGGGTTGGCCAGGCCCGGGTAGGTGATGGTCTTCAGCCGTTCACCGGTCTCGGCGCGTTGCGCAAAGCTGCAGGCCGCGTCCTTGGGCAGTTCTGCGTCGGTCACATAGGTGTAGCGGGTGACGCGGCCATCGGGGTCGGCCACGGTCTGGATGCGCTTGCTGGCGGTGTAGGTGTAGCGCTCGGCGCGGCCTTCGGGGTCGGTCAGCGCCTCGATGAAGCCGCTGGCACCGTAGCTGGCGGTGATGCGCCGCTCGGCGCTGCCCACCGACAGCAGCTGCCCGCGGCTGTTGCGGCTGACGGTCATCACGCGCCCATTGGAGTCGCGCACTTCCACCAGGAACTGCGGCTGCCCGCGCACATTGCCCGGAGCACCAGCAAAGGGCTGGAACTTCCAGACGCTGCCGTCCTTGTAGGTGATTTGCCAGGCGCCGAGCACCTCTCGGGCGATGGCGCCGTCAAACCGTGGCTCGGTGCGATTGCGGTAGTTGCCACCGCCTTCATCGCCAAAGACATGGCCCACGTTGCCGGGCATCACCAGGCGCTTGGTGGCGCCGCCCAGGAACATCACGTCGTAGTCCAGCGTCCAGCCGTAACCGATGGAGCCTTCCGTGCCGCCGATGTTGCCGAAGGCGTCGATGGGGTTGTAGTTGCGGCCGGTCTCCACCGGCACCAAGCCACTGCAGCTCATGCCGCCGGTTTGCGTCAACTCCTGGCCAGAGAACAGGTTGACCGGGTTGCCGCCGGTGGACTTGGGGCAGCCATTGCCCGGGTTGTCGCCCGGCGGGGGCGCCTGCAGGCAGGCCAGCCCGCACACCCCGCAGAAGCGCGTGAGGCCTCCGTTGACCATCTTGGCCACCTTGCCATCGGCGCTGATCACCGCCTGGCCGGCGATCTTCCATTCGCCGGTGCCGCCGATGGGGCTGCCGTCGAAGAACCAGACGTTGACGGTGTCACCCGGCTCGGCGCCGGTGTCGTTGGGCAGGCTGATGGGGATCGGCTTGCTGGGCACGCCACCCATGGGCGTGCCGAAGTACAGCTGGTAGGCGGTGCCGGTAGGCACCGGCGGCGCCACCACAGGCAGTTCGGAGATGTCGCGCTTCTCTACCGCGATCTGGGTCTTCTTGACGCCATCCCAGCCCACGATTTCAGCCCCTGCGGGCAGCACGATCTCCAGGCCGGGGAAGCGTGCGTCGGTGATCTTCTGATCTTGCGTGGCGTTGTTGATGGGGCTGAAGGTCTGCGCCTCGGGCGGTGGCGCAATGACGAAGTCCTTCAGCAGGATCATCTGGTTGGCCACCACCGTCACGCTGTAGGGCCAGATGGGGTACAGCGGGTTGGCGGGCGTGGCGTCGAAGCGCAGGGTCGTGGGCCCGGCCGGCAGGCCTGCCAGTTCAAACGAACCTGCGGCGTCGGTGTTCACGGTGGGTGAACTGGCCGCGCCCGTGTCGGCACGGACGATGACGCCTGCTATGGGCCGGCCATCCGGGGTGATGAAGCGCCCCCGTACACCGGTGCTGGGGGTGACCTGCGGGTCGGGTATCGTGATGTTGAGGGTGGCGGTGCGGCTGATCGCGCCCGCCGTGGCGTAGCCAACGCCCGTGATGGTGGCCTGATAGTTGCCCGGCAGCACACTGCCATTGGCCACCAGACGCAGCACGCCGGTGCGGTCGGCCGGCAGCACCACGGGGTCGAAGCTGCCCGTCACGCCCGCAGGCAGGCCGCTGATGCTGAGGTTGAGCGATCCGCTGTAGGCCTGGGTGCCGGCGCTGGTGATGGACAGGGCGCTGGCGGCCTCACTGCCGCGCAACAGGCGCAGGCTGTTGGGCGTGGCCAGCAGCAGCGCGTCTTGCGACTGCTGCACCGTGAAGCTGGGGCCGGTGGCAGTGCCCAGGCTGTTGGTGACGCTGATCGTGCCAGTGACGGCGCTGATGGGCACGCGGGTGACCAGCGTGGTGGCCGTGGCCGAGGTGAGTTCGATGACCACCGAGCCGATGCGCACCGTGTTGTTGGCAGCCACGGCATCGAAGCCCGCGCCTGTGAGCGTGAGCACGGTGCCGGCTGGGCCGCTGAGCGGCGAGGCGTTGCTGATGGCCAGCGTGGGCGTTGTGACGATCACCGTCAGGTTGGCGGTGGCGGGCTGGCGGCCAATGGCCTCTGCCCGTATCAGCAAGGCACCCGCTGCGGTACCGCGCGCGTCAAAGGTGGCGCTGCTGCTGCCCGCCGGAATGGTCACCGTCGCAGGCAATTGGACGGTGCCGATGCCACTGGTGCTGAGCCGCACTTCCAGGCCACCGGCAGGCGCCGGGGACTGGCTGCTGACGGTGTACGGCTGCACGCTGCCAAGCTCGAGCTGCGCATTGGCCGGCAGCAAGGCCAGCTGGGGCAGTTGGGTGACGGTGACGGTGACACGCACGCGCAGCGCACCCAAGACGCCTTCGACGGTGGCACTGCCAGCCGCCACTCCGCTGACTTCGCCGGTGCTGCTGACCGTCGCAACGGTGTTGTTGCTGCTGATCCAAGTGACGCCGGAAGGGTCAGCCACCAGTTGACCATCGGTCATCAGCAACTGCGCTGCGATGCGGACGCTGGCGCCCACGTTCACCGCCAGGGTGAGCGGCGCACGCAACTCTTCGGCCACGGCAGGGCCCACCAACACCTGGGCGGAGGCAGACTGGCCGTTCAAGGTGGCCGAGATCTGGGCGGTACCCTCAGCCACCGCCGACATGGGCACATTGGCCGTGGTACCGCCAGAAGGCACGACCACGAAGGGCGGCACCGTCACCACGGTCGGCGAATCGCTGCTCAGGCCCACATTGCTGGCACCCGCCGCGGATGGCGAAATGCTGACCACCGCCGTCCCGACCGTGCCCTTGGCAATCGGCTGCGGGCCGGGGCTGAGGCCCACGACGCCAGGGGCTGCGGCGGTGACGGTGACATCCACGGCCGGGAGCACGGGCGCGTTGGTGGGTTTGATGCCGAGCTTGGCCGTGCCGGCGTTCAAGCCGTTCACCTGGAAGCTGGCCTGGCGTTGGCCGGCGGGCACCAGCACGGAGGCCGGCAAGCTCACCACGGCAGCGCTGCCAGCGGCCGGCACCTGCTGCATCACGGAAAGCGTGAACAGCAGGTCGTAGCTGCGTGCGGCATCGACCTCCACGGTGACCAGGCCACCGCCGCCCACCGTGAGCGTCAAGGCACCGGGGCGTATGGTCAGGGCCGGTGGCACGCTGCTGCCGGCAGGCGTGCGGACCTCGATATCAGCCTGGGCCGTGCTTTCGCCCAGGCGCGCGCGGAAGCTGGCGCGGCCGACTTCCTTGAGCTTGACGGTCACGGTGGCACGGTCGGCCCCGGCGGGCACCATGACGGATGGGGACACCTCGATCACGTTCGGCGCATCCGTGCTCAGCAGTACTTCGGTGGCGGCGGTGACCGCTCGCGACAGGCGCACGGTCAAAGCCACGCTGGCGCCGACTTCACCGTCGCTGCGCTCGGGCAGGATGGCAGCCACCGCAGCTTCTGCCAAGGTCACACGCAAAGGCGAACTGAGCGTCTGGCCGCGCAAGCTGGCCTGCACGACATGCAAGCCGGCCGCCTGTCCCCGCACCAGTACCTGGGCACTCTGGGCACCCGCCGGAACGATGACTTCAGCCGGGATGCTGAGGGCCGCAGCGGGATCTGCCGTCAGCGCCACGGCCGTGTCGGCGCGGACCACGGCCGACAACTCCACCGTTACCAGCGCGTCACCGCCCACGGCTACGGCGGGGGACGTCGGCTTGATCCCGGTGACCACGGCATTGCCGGCCACGACTTGCACGGTGGCGTCCAGCACCCGCGTGTTGTTGGCGAGGCGGATGTTCACCGCGCCGCTGGCCAGGCCCTTGATAGCCACCACGCCGCTGGCGGCGCCCACCGGGATGACCACGCGGGGCGGCGCCTGCAGCAAGTCAGTGCGCGGATTGCTGATGATGAAGGTCTGTGCCGTCACAGCCGGCGCCGAAAGCACGATGACCAGGTTGCCGGTGGCGCTGGTTTCCAGGGCCAACTGGTTCGAAACCAGCCTTGGCGTAGGCGGCAACTGCGCTGCTGCGGGCGCCGCGACAGTGACCAGCCACAAGGCCGCCATCAGCAGCCCCAACCAGCGCTGGACCGACGCGTTGAAACCAGCGAAGAAGGCGGAAGTGGGCACCGCACGCCCGGCGCTCATGGCGCTGCCGAGTTGCGCTGTTCGAATGTGCCCTTGTCTCATGACTGACTTCCTGCCCTGCTTGATGTCTGCGTTGGTACCGGGTGCGATTCTGGTCTGGCTTCAGCCCAGCATCAGCCGCCCATCGCCGCCACTCGCAAGGCTTCAGGAGAGGCCACGAACTCACGGCCGCTCACGGTGATGAGCTTGGTGGTGGATCGGCCGTCGAGGCCGGCCGTGACGGTGATGCGGTCAACCCGCTCGTTGCCTGCGAAGCGGGAGAGAGATTCACCCAGGGCAACGATCACTGTGTAGGTGATGCTGGCTTGCAGGGTGCTGGCACCGACCGGCAGGTTGATCGATGCGTTCGCCGTGGCCGCAGCCGTCGACCCGGTCAACGCCGTGCTGACCGCCGTCACCTCGCCCCCGTTAGCCGGTGTCACGCTGAGCCTGACCGTGTTTCCCACTGGAATGCCCGTGGTGGCGAAGGCGACCGCCACCGGGTTAGGCGTTGTCTCAGGCAGGTTCACGTCGGCGGTGCCCGTCGGTGGATCGGGCACTGGTGAGCCAGCCACCGTCGTGATCTTCAGAGACGGGAGACCGGCGATGAAAATCGGGCCTGGTGCGGCAAAGGTGTTGGCAGGGCTTGTGCCAGCCGTTCGCGTCAGGGTTTCTGCCTCGAGGCGAATGCGCCCGACACCACCTGCCCCATATGTGCCCAGATGGCATGAACTGCCGCCGCCCCCACCATTGGCGCTGATCGTCCCGTTCCCGGCGATGGTCGTTGCCACAAGGCGGATGGCACCACCGCTGCCGCCGCCCCCTGAACTGGTGTACTCATCGCTCGCACAACCGGGCACGTTGACCGCACCCCCGGCGCCACCGTCAGCCCGGATCTGACCGGTCGTATTGGTGATCGTAAGCGTCCCTGAGACGGCGATGAGAATACCCCCCCCGCCACCGCCGCCGCCCGAACCGAAGTAGCTCCGCTTGGAACTGCCGCCTCCGCCGCCAGACCCTCCGATCAGAGGCAGCAGTTCACTAGAGCCGTATGCGGGACCAACTGCAGTTGCATACCCTGGGCAGGAGCTTGTCGGGTAGTAGCCTATGGCGCCTGCCGTCCCGAAGCCACCACCGCTGCCGCTTGTGAATCCGTAGATGTAAACCGCGTTGACCGACGCACAGGTGACCGCAGCCCCGCCACCGCCTGGGCCAAGGCCCTTACCGCCGGCGCGCTCGACGGAGTCAGGAGCTCCGCTGGCGCGGCCGCCCCGTCCGCCGCCGTAGCCACCGGGTCCTCCGACGCCTGGGGTGCCGTCATCGGCGATCACACCGTCACCGGCCGTGCCGGATGCCGCTGCCGCAGTGCCGCTGAGGTTCAGGATGCCGCTGATCGTGGCATTGCCGGAAACCAGCAACACCGCGGGCGTGTTGGCAACATTCTTCTTGAACGTCACGGTCACGCCGCTGGGGATGTTGATGCTGGTGTAGTTGAGGATGCCCGAGGGCGGTAGCACCACCTCGGTGTTGACGGTCGGCGTCAGCGCGCCGTCAACGCCCGTGCTACCGCTGCTGAACGCCCATATACCCGGGGTGATGGCAGCCAACATCAAGCCGGCCACCATGGGGCGAAGTGCGAAGTTCGATGCTTGCATGGTGCAGGCTCCTTTCAATGCCGATGAAGAACGGTGGTACTGAGAGACGGGACGCGTGAACAATGGGAATGAGCGGGCCATGACGTCAGTTCCTCGGAAAAACAGTGAATGTATTGGCCGGTGAAGCGGTCGCTGACGAACCACCCAGGCGCGTGAATACCCGGATGACGCGAGCCCCCAAGGGCGAGTCGTCGCGAACGAAGAACTGGATGCGCAGTTCGGTTCCGGCGGCGTTGACCGTGAAGCTCGCGCCCCGGTCTATGCCGCTGTCCGGTTCTACTGTCACCTGCAGCGCGTCGGACAAATTCGTGCCGCGGATCAGGAGATCGACCGTATCGCCTTGCCGGGCAACGATGGTGTCCAGGGACACGATATCGGGCAAGCCTGGATACAGCCAGATCGCCAGTGCCTCGGAAGCTGCGCCAGCTAGCGGTAGAGTCGTGCCGTCAAGCTTAAGTACGTTCACGGCGAGGCTATCAAGAAGCGCAGCCGAGCTGACCGTGATCGACTGACGAATCGCAGATCCATCCGGATCCACGGTGGGAGCGCCGTTCAAAGTGACAGCCGAGGCCGGCAGCAACTGCACGGTACTGCCAACGGGTATCGCGGTACCCGTAACCACCAACACACCCGTCTGGCCGGGAACCCAGGCAGAAGGCTCTGCGCGGAAGGTCACCGGGCCGCGCGTCGCTCCTACCAAAGACGCCGAGACCTGACGGTTCTGGGATGCGGGGGCCGTCGGCCCACTGGCACGGGCAACGCCAACCAGTGGCGCAGACAACAGAGCGTCAGCCGATGCCGGAGGCGGGGCAACAGGCCCCACCTGCACTCCCACCATGACCGAGGGGAAGTCGAGGATCGCCAGCCCATCGGACAAGGTGAACTGGTTGTTCGGGCCCGGTGTGGACGAGGACTCGCCTGCCGGCGCAACGACAGTGACCGTACGCACACCACGGGCCGCGCCGACGGCGACGGTGACTTGCAACCTGGCTTCGGTGCCACCGGCGTTCACAGTCAAGGTACCGAGGCTGATGCCTGTGGACGGCGTGATTTGCACGGCCGTGGCGCCTTGGAAGTTGCGCCCCCGTACGATCAGTTCGAAGGGAGCGCCTGAAGGAACGACGGCGTTCGGCTCGACGGATTCCAATACCGGGGTCAACGGCGTGACCAGCAGCGACAGCGCACCTGAGCCGGCGACGCGCAGGGGCAGTGCGCCGGCAAGCAGCTGGATGCGACGGGGCCCCAGAGGAGCATCGGCAGCCGCAGTGACCTCAATGCTCACCTCCTTGCCGTCGCCGCTGACAACCGGCGCGCCCAAGGTGAGGCCCGTGTTCGGGCTTATCACGACGGAAGTCGCCGAGTTGAGGGACTGACCAACCAAGCGGAGCGTGATCGTTTCCGTGCGCGCAATGCTCCCCGGCACCGTGCTCACGACCAGGGGCCCGATGGCCACGCCAACGACCGCTGCGCCCGCGGAGTACTGGGCTTCAACCGGCGGCAGCGCGCCCGCCGCCCTGAGCACGCCCACCGTGGGCGCCGAGATGTTTGGATAAGGCTGGAATTCTGTGCCTTCCGGCGTCACAGTCACTGTGTTGGCTGCGGTTGCCGTGGCGTCGCTGTTGCCGCTAGGGGCGACGACCACCACCGTACGCGGACCCGGGTCTGCCACTGGAGACACCTGCAGTCCGACTTGGAGCAGCGTGCCCTCGGGGTTGATGGCAAGGGTTGAACCGACAGTGATGCCACCCCCTTGGACCTGGACCGAAGTGGCGTCCTGCAAGTTGCGGCCGCGAATCTCGAACACCGGCACGGTGCTGGCCGGGACCAGGAAAATCGGCTGGACCGATGTCACGACGGGCAAAGGTGCAACCACGTCCAGGAGATCGGCCCCCAGCGCAACTGGCGACACCGTGGTGGCGCCCGAGCGAAGTACCAGGCGCCGGGCCCCCTGGGCAGCGCCGGCTGCAGCGCTCACGGTCACCGTGGCCGACTTGCCGTCCGCAGCAACCACCGGCAGCCCGACGGTGATGCCATCAGCAGGCACGACGCTGACTGCCAATGTGGGCGGCAACCCAAGCCCCGTGATCTGCAGGGACTGCGTGCCACCTTGAGATACAAACCGAGGCGAGGTGTC
The DNA here is from genome assembly GCA_022842305.1 of Rubrivivax sp. GTDB lineage: Bacteria > Pseudomonadota > Gammaproteobacteria > Burkholderiales > Burkholderiaceae_C > Rubrivivax. The sequence goes on along the minus strand of JALHPY010000083.1, from coordinate 3,820 downwards.
GAGCCAGGCAGTATTGGCGCGAACGACACCAACCGGCACGGCTGCGAAGAGGCCGTTGATGCCCACCGGTGGCCGCGCCGGAGCCGCCAAGCTGACCCCAACCTGATTGGCGCGCGCCGTGTTGATGCCTTCGAAGGCGGCCAGTACAAAGATCGGGAAGGCCGAGTTGCCGAGCGTCGCGGACTCGAGTCTGAGTTCGGTGTTGCCGCCCAATCTGCCCGTTACAAAGAGCGTAGTTCGGGTAGAGCCAGCAGGAATGGTGACCGAGGCCGGCGAGACACTTGCGATGTCAGGGCGGACCGTCGACAGCGCGATCGTGTGCGCCTGATCGTCGGCACCGGACAGCACCAGATCGATGGTCGCGCTACGCCCATCCGGCGGCACGGCAATCGGCAGCGGTGAAAGCTCGATCTTCGGCAGCGGAGGGCGAACACTGATGTTGATCGTGGCATTGCCGGCCGCTGAGGACACGCGCAGCGTGGATGCACCCAAGGCAGCCTGGGCAGATGCAACCAGGTCGAAGCTCAGGCTGGTGGCTGCGCGAGTAACGCCGCTGATCGTGAGTTCACGGTCCACGGCCTGAAGAGCCGCGTTCTGCAGGTTGGCGCCAGTCAGCGTGACCCGAACCTGGCTGCCGCGACGAATGGAAGCCGGCGCAACATCACTCAAGGTGGGCGGAGACGCCGCACCGCCGCGATTGACTGCAGTAATGTTGCCGGCGGCGTCGTAGACATACTCTGTGACCACGCCTGCGGACGATATGGCACGAACCAATCGGCCAAGACCGTCGTAGTCGTAGCTTTCACCACCGGCCGCGCGTGCGGGCTGCAGCGCAGCGCTGAGTATGAGCAACAGCAACGCGCTGACCAGGGCGATCCACCCAGACAGACCCACACCTAGCCGAAAGCCGCTCTTTTGCAAGCACCCCTCCCAAGAGGCGACAGACCATTGCCGGCAGGGGTTGCGCTCGTCGCGCAACGGCACTCTTGACGTGGCCGCTACAACCTGCAAACTAGCGGCAGGTTTTAGTCGAACTTTTGATTTTTCTCAACTACGGGTGAACCCGAAGCCGCTAGGCAATTGCAGGATGTCGACAGTGCACAGTTCGGACTGCTCGCGAGCACCCCGCCGACCATCGCTTCGGGCCAGGGCATGCACTTTCGTCGCATGGGCCTGCAGCGGCTTTGCCCTGAACGCCGCGGCCGACTCCTGCGGCCCGCCCGTCGCCGTGGGCCCGATCCATTTGCATGGCAACGGAGATGGCGTCTCGCTGAACTGGAGCGCCGATCAAGAGGCGCATCGCTTTCGTGTTTGGGCGCAGTGGCGAGTGCCCGAGGGCCAAGTCCTCCACACCCATGAACTCGTCCAGGATGGAAGGGCAGCCATGCTACCTCCATCTCCCGCAAGGTGGCGCCCGCTGAAGCTCAGTATCGAACTGCAGAGCATCTGCGTGAGTGGTTCCCTTTCGACGATCACGCACTTGCGCCAGCTGCAGTATGACGCCGCGTCAGACGCTGCCTGCCCGGGGGTGGAGGCCATGCGATTCGACCGCGATTCACACCGCCTCAGCTGGGAAGGCGAGAGGCACGGCCGTTTCGAACTGAGCTTCCACCAGAACGGGGATGGGCGAATGCTGGGCCGTCAGGAGGTCATTGGCTCTTCGGCACAGTGGCCGGCAGCGGTCCGAAGGCCCGTGGTCATTCAGGCCGTGCGCGCATGCGGGGATGTACAAAGAAGTCGGGCGACATTCCTGCTGGTTGAGTGACCAGCCGGGGTGGCGGCTTGCTCGAGCCCCCCGCGAACGCAGCGATGCAGGACTGGGCTACCTGCAAACCGAGAGCGAGGCCCTGCTCGTTGTCGCTGGCGAAATGAATGCCACCGTACAGTCGAGAAACCGCAGCCTCTCGGGCAAGAGCATGCCAGCGGGCCTTGTGCTGGGGGAAAAAGTGGCTCAGCACGCCCGCAGCCGCGGCAGAAACCGTTGCGTGGCCTGAAACATAACCTGGAAAGGGTGGTGTCACCAGCAGCGGTTCGAAGCGGGGGTCGAGTTCGCGCCGCACCGCCGTGATGGGCCGCTCGCTCCAATAGTGCAGTTTGATCCGCCAGGCCGCAACCAAAGCATCCTGCATGGCCATGTTCAGCACGGCCAAGACGCGATGGCGCAGGGCAGAAGGCGGCTGCGCCTCGGCAAGATAGGAGGTTGCAATGGCGTTCCAGACCCCGGGCGGCGTGATGCTGCCGGCGTCGAGGTGCCAGCGTTGAGCGATGGACTTTTGATCGACACTCAGGTTCGCGCTGACGACGGCAACATGCCGCAACTCCTCATGCCACTGCGAAGACCCGTGCTCGACTGTCGGGGCTACATCAAGCTTATCGGTACCAGGGCACCAAGGCTTCCAAGTTGCGCCCTGCGGCTCTGTCGGCTGCTCGGCAAACAGCGGAGGGGTTCGCAGCCAGACACCGGGCTTGGGTTCGGGCTTGGTCAACGGCCGACGACGTGCGTCGGCGCCGTCGTCGATCGCGTGGGCGAGTACCGGCCAGACCTCAGCGTGCACGCGTGCCTCGTTCGCGGGCCCTACAGCACCCGAACGGCTGGCCTTGAAGAGTGATGGCGCTGCCCATCTTGCCGCGTCTTCCTGCGGCAGCATCCAGGACAGCGCCTGCGATGCCGCCAACATCGAAGCTGATTCGGCGTCAGCGCTGCCGACTTGGCTTACGGCCTCGGACTGAGCGGCCCGCACTACGGCAAACAGGCGCGCGGCACGCAACGGACTGAGTTGTCGTTGTCGGATGACAGAGGTCATCAGTGCATGGATCGGGTCGATGCCAATGGCATGGACGCTGGCGCTTTCTACGGTAGCCCACGCTGGTGCTGAACTTGAGGTGGCCAGAGTGTCAGCGGCTTGAGCCTGCCCGAAATGGAGCGCCGACACAATCATTGCCGTCCAACTGCACCCAGTCCAAAGAGATGCTCCCATGATTGGACAACCACTTGTGCTCAGAGACTGACTTGGCGTGCTTGCGCCTGGGCCAGACGCGGGTCGACAGTGTATGGGGTTGCCTCGGGTTGATGCTGCCGCCCCAGCACGATGTGCCTGAGAGCGGGCCAAAGTGGGGGCTACCCCAGAAGAACCGGCCCAGCAATTCGCCCGCCGTACCGACAAATCGCTCGTAGAAGAAGGCGTACCCGCCCGGCATCTGCCGGCATCTGACGCATGGCCTTTGACATCCCCATGTCTTCGGTCACTCACTCTCGTTTGGCCCTTCGTCCTTTTGGTCCTGCCTCAACGGCCCCCGACTCGGACTACTACGACCTGCAGCTGACTTCTCGCTCCGGCAGCAGCCGTCGGGCTTTCACCCACAAGGCGAGATCTCCCCGGGTAAGAACGCACTCCTTCGCTGCACAACCGCCGGATTTACGCCACCTCGCCTTGATCACGAGAGCTTCGCGGTCTTTGGCCCGCTCGCCCTGCTCGGCAGCGCCTTCTATCCGGTTCTTGCTCATCGGCTCGCAGCTTCGCTCCACGCTTCCTCCCCACACTCGGTCACCCTCGTGCAGTTGCGCTTCGCTTCGTTCGCTGTGATCAACTCACGACGGGACTTGCACCCGTAAGAGTGCGCCCGTGCCGGGCGCACCAAAGAAAAATGGGTGCAACCCGCAAGGGCTGCACCCATCTGCAGCAACCGGGGGTTGCCCCCCAGCCGCACTACTGGCTTACGGGCCGACGCGCAGGATGCCCCACGCACCGCCACCCATGCTGGCCGACGCTGTGTCGCGCATCAGGTAGTCACCCTTGACCGCATCAGCACCACCAGCGCC
>JALHPY010000082.1 GCA_022842305.1 Rubrivivax sp. | reverse complement strand
CTTCAGCGCCGGGATCAGGTCGTCGGCCAGGGCCATGGCCTCGCTCACCAGCGCGATGCGCCGGCCGTCGACCAGGATCTCTTCCTTGCTGACCACCAGCACCACGGTTTCCTTGGGTGGCTGCTCGGCGCTGGACAGCGGCAGCTTCACCGCACTGGGGCTGACCAGGGTCTCGACGCCGGACGCGCTGGACAGCAGAAAGAAGAGCAGGATGGTGAAGACGTCGATCAGCGCCACCAGGTTCATGTCCACCGCGGCGCCGCCGCGGGCCTTGCGCGCGGCGCGGCGTTCGATGCCGGTGAGCGCGGCCATCAGCTGGCCGGCGCGCGCTGCGGCGCGTCGCCGATGGAGATGGACGGGAACAGCTCGGCCCGCACCAGCTTCGTGCCCTGGGCGGTGACGGTGGAGCGCATGGCGTCCATCACCTGCACCAGGTCGTCGTAGGGCGTGTCGGGCTCGGCCAGCACGCTGGCTTCGGTCTTGTCGGGGAAGCGCTTCTTGATGATCAGCATCAGCGCGGCCAGCTTCTGGAAGTCCTGCCCTTTGGCTGTGGCCCCGGGCTCGGCCGCGGGCGTGCGCGGGATGCGCTCGATCAGCCCGCCGATGCGGTCACCCACCTCGAGCGCGTCGCGCCGCACCACCACCTCGAGCTGCAGTTCGTTGCCCTTGAGCTGCTCCACCGCCGACTGCTGGGCCGGCAGCTTGAGATCCATCACCGCCAGCCGCGTGAACACGGCCGTGGACAGCAGGAAGGGCACCAGCACCACGATCAGGTTGATGAAGGCCGTGATCTCCAGATGCGCCGGCTCCTTGCGCAGGCGACGCAGCTTCACGAGGAGCGGCCCTCCTGGCCACCCAGCCGCCCCGCCAGGTTGAGGAAGGTGATCTTGGCGGCTTCCAGGCTGTCCACGATCTCCGACGCGCGCGCCTGCAGGAAGGCGTGGATCAGCAGGAAGGGGATGGCCACCATCAGCGCGAAGGCAGTGTTGTTCATGGCCACCGAGATGCTGGCCGACAGCAACTCGGCCTTCTCGGCCGGGTTGACCTGGGCCACCGCGGTGAAGCCCTTGATCAGGCCGATGATGGTGCCCAGCAAGCCCACCAGGGTGATGGTGTTGGCGAAGGTGGCGATGTAGTGCGTGCGCTTCTCCAGCCGCGGCACGATCTCCATCATCCCTTCTTCCATGGCGTGGTCGATGTCCTCGCGCCGGGCGGCGCTGCGCATGCGTTCCAGACCGTTGGCCACGATCTTGCCGATGGCCGAATCAGAGCCCGCGACCAGGCCGGCCACTTCCTTGAACTTGCCGCCCTGCAGCAGCGGCAACACCTTGTCCCAGAGCTTGCGGTTCTCGCTGCGCGCCTTGGACAGGAACAGGAAGCGCTCGATGGCGATGGCCAGGCCCACGGCCATCATCGTCAGGCTGGGGTAGAGAAAGGGGCCGCAGTCCACGAAGAACTTGACCACGGTATTGAAGGTATCCATCGGCGGGCTCTTTCAGGGGGCAGTGGGTTTGGATGGGGGGGTGGGCGCCTGGCGCGCCTGCAGCTGCTGCGCGTAGTCGACCTGGCGGCGAAAGACCTCGCGGTCCAGCGGCGCCAGCGCCTCGTCCAGCACGCTGTGCACCGGTCGGCCCGACAGTTCACCGGGCAGCGGTTTCTTCCAGGGCACGATGTACAGCACCTTGGGCAGCTCGCGGTTGCCGATGATCTGCGTGCGGTCGATGTCGGCGCGGTCTTGGGCCAGCGCGCCGGTGGCGGCCAGCATCAAGCCCGGCAGCAAGGCCAGCAGCGTGGTGAGTTGGGCGGTGCTCATTGCTTGTCCTCGGGCTTGGCAGCGGGCGCGGCGGCCGTGGCCGTGGGGGCCGCGGCCGGGGCGGCACCGTCGGTGGCGGGCTTGCGCGTCTTCAGTTCGGCCAGCCAGCGCTCGAGCTGGCGCGCATCGGCGGGTGATTGCGCCAGGCATTGCTGGTACAGCGCCTGCGCCTGGGCCGCGTCGCCCAGGTACAGGTCCAGCAGGATGGCCAGGTTCAGGCGCGGCTCCAGCGCCCGCGGGTCGAGCGTGAGCGCGGCCTCAAAGGCATCGCGCGCCTGCAGCATGCGGCCGGCCTGGCGTTCGGCGATGCCGATGCGGTTGAGCAGCGGCACGCGCGCCGCGCCTTCGGCCGTGGCCAGCGCGGTCTGCAGCGCCAGCAGGGTGGTGCCGGCGGGCGCGGCGCCGCGTTCGGTCTTGCCCCAGCGCACCGGCTTCAGGCGCGCCAGCTCGGCCAGGCTGCCCTTCACGGCCTCGTCCCACACGCCGGTGGGAATGCGCCGCGCATTGGTCTCGTACAGTGCGATGGCCTTTTCCTCGAAGGGGAAGGCCTGCTCTTCCAGCATCACGTTGTACTGCTCCAGCTCCATCTTGCTCAGGCGCTTGGGCCGCTGCGAGCCCATCAGCGACTTGCCGAAGTCCTGGTACAGCGCGGCGGTGGCGTAGGTGGCCTGGGTGGTGACCTCCAGCGCGCCGGTCTCGGCGGCGGCCGCGTAGGCCTTGAGCACCTCGTCCATGCGCGTCTTCTTGAGCTTGAGCTGCCTGGCCAGCGGCTCAATCAGCGGCACCTTGCGGTAGGTCTCGAGCGCCGGCTCGGCCAACGCCAGCGTGGCCTGGCCGCCCAGCTTGCGCGTGAGCGGCGTGCGCGCGTCGCCGGCCTCGGCATCGGCCTGCTGCACGGCGCGCAGCCAGGTCGTGGCGCGTGCCGGCTGGCCGTCCTGCTTTTGCAGCGCGGCCAGTTGCCAGCGCGCCTGCACCGCGGCTTCCAGCGGCTGCGGGTACTGCTGCAGATAACGCTCCCAGGCGCGGATGGCGGTGGCCAGTGCGGGCGCGCGCGGGCCGGCACCGGTGGCGGCCTTCTGGCGCAGCTCGGCCGCCTGCAACAGCGCGCCGCGCGCCAGGTTGGCGTCGCCGCTGGTGGCGGCCACGCGCTCGAACTCGGCCGCGGCCTGGGGTGATCGGCCCAGTTCCAGATAGGCCAGGGCCAGCTTGGGCGCCACGTCGGCCTGCAGCGGGTGGTCGGGCTGCTGGCTGCGGAAGTCTTCGAGCGTGCGCGCCGCCGCTTCCCAGTCGGCCAAGACTATGAGCGCCGCCGCGGCGTCGACCTGGGCACTGGCGCGCACCGCCGACCGCGGGGCCAGCCCGGGCAGGGCTATGACGCGCTGGAAATGCCCCACGGCCGCCTGCGGCAGGCCGGCGGTGCGCGACGCCTCGGCCTGGCGGAAGATGGCCGCGGCCTGCTTTTCCACCAGCCCGGCGCGGCCGGGCGCGGCTTCGGGCGTGAGCGCCAGCACCTCGGCGTAGGCCTTCTCGGCCTCGGACGGTGCGCCGGCCTCGAAGGTCTGGTGGGCAATCACCGTCCAGGCCACGCGGCGCTGCTCGGGCGCCGGGTCGCGCGCCAGGGCCTGGTAGGCCACGCCTGAAGCGCGTTCGCCTTCACCCAACAGGAACAGCTTTTCGGCCGCAGCGGTAAGCACGGCTGCGCTGCGCGCATCCTTGTCGAAGGTCTTGGCGAAGCGCAGCGAGCTGTCCACAGCCTGGCGCTGCAAGGCCGCGCGGGCCTTGGAATCGGCGGCCGCCGATTCCTGCGCCGCATAGGCCAGCAGCGCGGCATAGCCGGCGTCGGCGGCGCGCGGGTCCTGCAGGTGGCGGTAGGCGACATGCTCGTATTCGATGGCCGCATCGGCGTGCTGGCCGCTGTCGAACAGCAGCTCGGCCAGCAGGAAGCGGTGCTGCGGCGCGTCGGCATCGTCGCCAAAGGATTGCAGCAGCGCGCGGTACCAGCGCTGCGCCTCTTGGGCTTCGGCCGGCGCGCGTGCCTTCTGTGCCAGCGCATGGTGGTGGCTGGCCAGCTCCACCAGGTGCGCCTTGACCAGCGGCTGCGCGCGCGTCCAGCCGCTGCGGTTGGCACGGCGGAACTCGCTGTCGGCGCCATAGCGCTCGACGTGGTCGCGCTTGGCCTGCAGCGCCAGCGTCTGGAAGCCATTGCTCTGGTAGATCTCGATCACGCGCGCCTGCAGCAGCGGCGCCTGCGCGTGCAGCGGCTGGCGGCGCACGAAGGCGGCAAAGGTGTCGGCTGCGTCCTTGATGCGCTCTTGGCGGATGTAGAGCTCGGCCAACTGCTGGTACACGCGGAACTCGTAGCCGCTGCGCAGTTCACTGTTGATCAGGCGCGGCACCGAGTCGCCACCCTGCAGCGCCGCCAGGCTGATGCTGACCACGCGAAAGGTGTCGTCCACCAGTTCGCGGTCGGCACGCGTGAGCTGCGGCAGCGCCGCCAGGTCGGCCTCTTCGCGCGCCATGGGCGGCAGGCCGCCGAGCTTGAGATCCAGCACCTCGAAGAAGGGCTGCAGGCCGTCTTCCAGCCGCCCCTGCTTGAAGCGCGACCAGCCCAGCATGTACAGCGCACGCTCATGAAATGGCGACTGCACCGCGCCCGCCGACGTGGGCCTCGACGACTGCAGGACTGCGGCGTAGGCGGCATCGGCGCGGGTGTAGTCGCGCATGGCAAACAGCAGCTCGCCGCGGCGGAAGTGGGCTTCGTCGGCGTGCACCGTGCCCGGGTGCTGCTGCACCAGGCGGGTGAGCGTGGCCAGCGCCTGTTCCAGCTGGCCGGCCTGCTCTTGCGCGCGCGCCAGCTGGTACAGCACGCGGTCGTTGCGCGGGTCGTTGGGCCAGGCCTTGAGGAAGTCTTCGTAGCGCGCCACGGCCGCGGCGTAGTCGGGCTCGCTGCCATCGCCTTCGGCGCTGCGGCGGTCGGCGCGGTCCATCTCCAGGTCGCCCAGGCGGCGCATGGCCTCGGCGCGCTGCGGCGCCGTGGGTGCCACTTCCAGGAAGCTGCGGTAGGCGGCGATGGTCTGCTCGTCGCTGACCGCCAGGTCGGGCTCGGCGTCGACCTTGACGGTGCGCCCGGAAAGCGTGGCCAGCGTGGGCTGGTTGTCACCCGGCAGGTGGCGCGGGCCGGAGCAGGCGCCCAGCAGCCCACCCAGCAGCACCATTGCGGCGAGCGTCAGCAGCGGCAGGCGCGGCTTCATCGGGCAAAGCTCCCGTCGCTGCGCCGCGCCAGCTGGGCGCGGTCGTGGATCTGGGCCATGGCCAGGCGCGCCTGTGCGGCGTAGACGTCCAGGCGCTGCTGCTGCGCCTGCAGTTCGGTCACCAGGGCCTGCTGCAAGTCGCCGCCGACTTCGGCGTCGAGCTGCGCCACGCGCGGCTGCAGCGCCTGCAGCCGCGCCGTGAGCGCGGCAATGCGCGCGGCAAACCGCGCCTGGCGCGCCGGCTCTTCCTGCTGCGCCTGCAGCAGCGCGGCCTCGCGCGCCTGGGCCGACTGCAGCGCGCGTTGGGTGTCGCGCAGGCCCTTGCTGGCCTGCCAGGCGCGGTCGGGCAGTTGCTGCGACAGCCGCCATTCCAGCGCCCCGACGGCGCGGCGCAGGCGTTCTTCAGCGTAGGGCGCGTAGTCCTGCTTGCGCAAGGCGGCCCGGGCGCGGGCGATGCGCTGCAGCAGCGCCTGTTCGCCCGGGTCGGCAAAGGCCGCGGCATCGGCGTTGTCGCGCGCGCGCTGCAGGTCTTGCGCCAGCGCGGCGCGGCGCTGCTCCAGGGCCGGCAGGTCCACCTGGCCGGCGCTGGCGCGCACCGCCGGCAGGCGCTGGGCAAAGGCGCGCTCGCGCGCGTCCAGCATGTCGGTGTAGCTGCCCAGGTTGCCCTGCCAGCGCGCCAGGTTGCGCTGCAGGAAACGCAGGTCGCGCAGGTTCTTGTACGACTCCTGGAAGGCGTGGTCGGCCAGCAGCGGCGCCAGCTGCGCCGCCTGCGGCAGCTCGGGCAGGCGCGCGATGCCGGCCAGTGCGCCCAGTTCGGCGTCGTCGTGCCCCGGCTGGCCGGGTTGCAGCAGCGCGCGTTCCAGCGCGCCGCCGCGGATGGCGGTGATGGCCTCGTCCAGCGCGCGGCGTTCGCCGTCGTAGCGCACCACGGCGCGCTCGTAGCCGGAGAGCGCAGCGCCATAGGCGCCGATCTCGGTCAGCGCATAGGGCACGGCGATCTGTGCCTCCAGCACCGCGGCGTCGACCAGCGGGCGCTGCGCCAGTTCGGTCCAGGGCACCAGGGCCAGGCGCGGGTCGTTCAGATCGGCGGCGGCCCAGCCGTAGCCCAGCAGCGCCTTGCTGGACTGCGCGGCGTCGAGGCGCACGCGCTGCAGCGCCACGCGCGCCTCGCGCGGCTTGCGGGCTTGCAGCGCGGCAAAGCCCAGCGCCAGGTTGGCGCGGTCGCGCAGGCCGCGCATCTCTTCGTCGGCGGCCGGGGTCTGGCCCACGGCGTCCAGCAAGGCCTGGCCGCGTTCGGCGTCGCCGCTTTTCACCAGCGCCACGCCCAGGTTGAAGCGCGCGTACAGCGCGGCGCCGGCCTGGCCCTGCAGGGGCTCGAGCACGGCTGCGGCGCCGACATAGTCTTGCCGCTGCAGCAGCAGTTGCGCCTGCAGCAGTTGGCGCTCGGCCTGCAGCGCACCGGGCAGCGGCGCGGCGATGCGCGCCAGGGCTTTTTCGGCCTGAGCATTCAGGCCGCGCTGGTGGCGGATGCGCGCCAGGTAGTACCAGGCGCGGTCGCGCACGCCGGGCGGCGCCTGGCGCTCGATCAGCCGGGCGAACACGCCCGTGGCCTCGTCGTGCAGGCCGTACGACAGCAGCATGCCGCCGCGCAGCACCTCGGCCTCGTCGTCGTGCGGCGCCACGCGGGCGAAGTGCTGAGACACCATCAGGCCGGTGAGCGCGTCGAACCAGCGCTCCTGATAGAAATGGAAGAGCGCGTCGCCATAGTGCGGCGCCGTCACCACGCGCGGCGGCATGCCATCGGCTGCCAACGCTGTGGCAGCCGAGCAGGCCAGCAGCAGCGGCGACAGCAGGCGAAGGCGCAGGCGCTTCACTGCCAGACCTTGACCTCGAATTCCGGCTGCAGCTTGGCCTGCACGTCGCGGATGCGCAGCTCGATGTAGCGCGGCTCGCTGCCCTTTTCGAACTTGAGCGTGGCGCCACGCTTGTAGTCGCGCTCGTGCGGGCCGCGGCCGGTGAAGAAGGCGTCGATCGAATGCGTGCCCGTGCGCAGGTTGCCCAGGTACAGCCGCTGCACGCCGCCGCGGTGCAGCGACTGCACCTCGGCCGGGGTGTAGAGGTAGCTGCTGACGATCTTGTCATTGAGCTTGAGCTGCAGCGATTCCAGCTCGAACAGCTTGCCCACGTCCATGGACACGAACACCGCCACCTGGGTGCCCGCGGGGAACAGCAGTTCTTCCTCCAACACCAGCAGGTCGCGGTTCAGGCGCATGACCTCGGCCTTGAGCTCCTGCACGCGCGTGTCCAGCGAGGCCGGGGCGGCCGGTGCCGTGGGCGCCGGCGCGATGGCCGCCGATGCGGGCGCGGCGGGCGCCGGGGGCGCTTCATCGGCCGCAAAGGCACAGGCCGCCAGGCTCAGGCCCAGTGCGGTGATCAAGCGCAGAAGGAAACGAATGCGAAGGGTGGGCATGACAAGACCTTTCAGAAGCTGCCCGAGGCGGAGAACTGCAGCACGTTGGCGTTGTGGCGGTAGGGCAGACCGGTGCGCACGTCGGTGAAGTCGCTGAACGAGAAGCGCTTGATCTCCCAGGACGCGCTGAGCTTGAGCGCATAGCCCGTGGGCAGGTCGGGCCAGTCGTAGCTCAGGCGCGCGCCGTACGACGTGCTGCTGAAGGCCGCGAGCTGGCGGTTGCGTGAGACATACAGCGTCTCGCTCTCGGCGTTGTCACTGTAGAACAGCGCGCGGCCCTGCTTGTACAGGCGCAGTGTGGCGTCGAGCAGGAAGCGCTGGCCCAGGTACTTGGAGAAGCCGAACTCGGTGGTGTGCGAGCGGATGTCCCAGGTGTCCCAGTAGTGGCGGTACTCGGCACGGAGGGAACTGCGCGGCAGCAGCGCACCGGTGTCGGCGATGCTGCGCAGCTTGACGGCGCGGCCGGTGCGCGTGCGCGGGTTGCGCTCGGGCACAGCGGCGCCGAAGACACGCGCCGCGCGGTAGGGGCTGCCCAGGTAGCCGCTGTCGGCGATGGCCTCGAGGTTGACGCTGGCCAGCCAGCGCGGGCTGAGGATCTGCGTCAGGCCCACGCGGTACTGCCAGTGCGTGGCGCGGTCTATCCAGCCCTGCTGGTCTTTCACGCCCACCTTGTCGCTGCCGCGGCTGAAGCCCAGGCTCACCGTGCTCATGCCGCCGAAGACCTCGTGTGCAGCGTCCAGGCCCATGCTGTCGGCCTGGTAGTCGGGCTCGCGGCTGCGCGACAGCGCCAGGCTCAGCGTGGTGTCGCGCACCACGGTGTCCAGGCCCAGATCCCAGGCGGTGCGGGTTTCCTTGAAGGGGCTGGCGGTGGTGACCACGTCGATGGAGGCGTTGCTCACCGCGTCCACGTAGTACTGCGCGCTGAGCGACACGCGCTCGGCCATGCTCTTGCGCACCAGCAGCGCCGGGCCGTTGGCCTTGACGCCACCGCCGTCGTAGCTGTGGTACAGGATCTCGGCCTTGTCCTCGGGCAGGGTGGCGGCCTGCGTGGCAGCACCGCCGGCCAGCAGGCTGCCGAGCAGCGCCTTGGCAAAACGCAAGCTGCGCAGGGCCAGCCCGCGCAGGCCATCAGTTACAACCACAGCCGCCCCCTTGCACGCCGGTGGCGCCGCGCGCGCCTTCGCGCACGTTGTGGATGTGTTCGCGGTGCTTCTCACCCAGCGGCGTGCGCGAGAACTGCATGATGGGGTCGGCCAGGCGCTCGCGCTCGTAGGGCTTGACCCAGGGCTCGGTGGCGCAGCCGCCCAGCAACGCGGCCAGCAGCAGCAGCGGGTACAGCAAGGCCTTCATTCCTTCACCAGCTCGCGGATCTGGCGCTCGTACAGCTCGTCGGCGCCGTCGCGCCAGCCGCGGTGCAGGTAGCGCACACGGCCGTCGCGGTCTATCAGCACGGTGGCCGGCATGCTGCCCAGGTCGTACAGCCGCGTCACCGCCTTCTGCTCGTCCAGCAGCACCGGGAAGCGCACGCCCCAGCGCTGCGCCGTGGCCGCGCCCACGCGCGCGTCGTCGTCGATGTTGACGCCCAGCATCACCAGGCCGGCGCTGCGGTACTTGTCGTACAGGCGGTTGAGCTGCGGCATCTCTTGCCGGCAGGGCCCGCACCAGCTGGCCCAGAAGTTGACCAGCACCACCTGCCCGCGCTGCTCGCCCAGGCGCAGGTTGCGGCCGTCGGGGCCGCGCAGCGTGAAGTCGGGCGCCGGCGCCTGCAGCGTGACGGCGGCGCCGGCACTGGTGCACGTACAGGCCAGGCACAGCATCAGAGCGGTGAGAAGTCTTCGCATGGCATGTCAGAAGTAGAAGGTCAGGCCGGCCGTGACCTCGAGGTTCTGCGTGCTCTGGCGCCGGCCCAGCAGGTCGGTGCTGAAGATGTGGTCGCGCACGTCGGCCTGCAGCGCGAACTGGTCCCACAGCATCAGGCGCAGGCCGAAGCCCAGGTGGAAGGTCTGGTTCTTGCGCCCGGCAAAGCTGGTGCTGCCCACGCCGCCCACGATGTAGCCCTGCGTGGCGCGCGCGCCGCTGCTGCCGAAGAACACCTCGCCCGGCAGCAGGTTCCAGCCGGCCGACAGCGCGTAGTAGCTGAGCGTCTGGCTGCGCTGCACGAAGATGCCGCCGGGCAGCACCTGGCGGAAGTCTTCGTCGCTGACCTTGCTGCGGCCATAGGTGGCGTCGACGAACACGTCTTCGGTGATGTGGTAACCCAGGCGCAACCCGGTCACCGCGGCCGCGCCGAAGTTCTGCGTGGCGTAGGTGCCGCCGTAGACGCCCAGCGCGATGTCCTTGGAAGCAAAGCGCGGGCGCTTGATCTCGCGCCGCTCGACCTGGGGGACGATCACCTGCTCGGTGGCCGGCCGCGCGGCGGGCGTCTCCTGGGCCAGCGCGGGCAGCGGGGGCGCGGCCAGCGCGATGGCCAGCGCAGTGCCGACCAGGGGGCGGACGATGAAACGGGTGGTGGCCATGGTTCCCGGTCTAGAAGAAGAAGGCGATGCCGGCGCTGACGGCACGGTATTCGGTGCTGCGTTCGTCGGAGACGAAGGCGGTGTACAGCGTGGTGTCCAGCCGCGCCACGAAGCGCTGGCTGATATGCCAGCGCAGGCCCAGCGTGGCCTGGGCCAGGCGGGCGTTGGTGGGCGCGGCGTCCACCAGGCTGGTGTTGGGGATGTTCTTGAACTGGCCCAGGCCGACCGAGACGAAGGGCGAGAAGCGCCGGTCCGACCAGGGCTCGGACACCAGGCTCAGGTGCCAGAAGTCGGTGCCCGAGAACCGGCCCTGCACCTGGGCCATGGCCAGCTCCATGCCCAGCGTGTCGGCCAGGCGGTACTGGGTCCAGATCTTGAGCATCGGGTCGCTGCGGAAACGCCCCCAGGCGGCGCCGAACTCGAGCCGGCGCGCGAGGTAGTCGTCCACCAGCACATCGCGCAGCGCGCGCGGCGTGCCGGCGGCCGTCAGGGTGGCGGCGATCTGCGCGCGCGGCACCCAGCCCACCTGGCCGCCCTCGGCGCGCACGCGGTACCAATCGGTGTGGCGCAGTTCCACGGTGATCCACTGCCGGCGTTCGACGACGTGGAACACCGGATAGCCGCGACCCGGGCCGGTGTGCATCTCCAGGAAGGGATCGGCCACCTGCAGGCTTTCACCGGCAAGCTCGGCGCGCGCAGCTGTCTGAGCGGCGGCCTCTTGAGCCGTGGCCGGCGCAGCAGCGGCCCAGGCCAGCACGGCCAGGCCCAGCGCGGCCAGCGCGCGGCGGAACGTGCGCCGCTCAATCACTGTTGCAGGCGCCGGTGGCCGGGTCGGCCGGCGTGAACATGCTGGCGGCGGCGCTGCTGAACTCGTCCTGGCCCTGCGGCATGGGGCGGTTGATCCAGTAGCGCAGGGTCTTGGCGGGCGCGTCCTCGGGGCTGGCAAAGACCAGGCCGCCGCCGTGCAGCACGTCGCGCACCAGCGGCTTGTTGATCAGGCGGCTGGCCAGCGGGCTGCCGACCACGGTTTCGCCCAGCGATGAGTAGTAGTTCTTGTACATGTCGGTTTCGCGCAGCGCGGCGGCACCGATTGTGGGGTCCACCGGCGGCGCCGCGCCCAGCAGGCGCAGCGCACCGCCGGTGCCGCTGGTGTTGTCGTGGCAACCGGCCGAGGCACAGGTGTTGGTGGTGGGCTGGCCGTCGATGACCACGGTGATCGGCTGAATCAGCACCGGGTTCACGCAGCGCATGAAGTACACGAATGACAGCTTCTGCCCGCCGCTGCCCGCCGGATTGACCACGGTGTCGGGGTTGTCGAAAGGGCCGCCCCCGCCGCAGCCGGCAAGCACGGTGAGCAGCAGGGCGAGGGTGGTCGGTTTGTGCGCGGGGTTCATCAAGGCCTGCAGCCGCTGGCGATCCAGTTGGCGATGGCGGTGTAGCCGGCGCTGCCGGGCGGGAGTATGGCCGTGGTCTGTGTCAGATCGCCGGCCGGGTGCGGCACGGTCGAAGGCTTGGCCAGCAGCGGGTTGGCCGCGGCGTCGCAGACGTTGCCCACCAGCGTGAGCGACACGTTGAAGTCGCCTTCGGCGCTGCCGGTGAGCACGAAGCGGTTGCGCGCCGTGCCCGCCGCCGGCATGTGGCAGGCGGCGCACTGCGCCTGCAGCACCGGCTGCACCTGGGCGGCAAAGGCGGTCTGGCTCAGGCCGGCGACCTGGCGCACGCCGCTGCCGGCGTCGAAGGGGTCGTTGTAGTACTGGCCGCCCAGGTCCATCCACTCGGCCAGCAGGCGCTTCTCGGCCTTGCTCAGCAGCGTGGCGTGGTCGGGTGCGGTGGCGGGCGGGTTGGGGTGCGCCGTGCGCGCGGCGGCACCGGCCAGCAGGGTCTGGCCCCACATCAGCTCGCCCAGGCGGCTCTTGCGCGCCTGGCCGGCGCTGTTGGCCGCGCCCGAACTGGTTTCGACCAGCGGCGGGCCCAGCACCAGCTCGGGCACGCCCTGGCGCAGGCGCACCACGGGGCGGCCGGCGGCGTCGAACTGCGGGTCGCCCAGCAGCAGCTCTTCGTACGACACCAATCGGCCGCTGCCGGCCACGCTGCCGCGCAGGTCGAGCCGGGCGCTGTCGGCGTGGCAGTTGGTGCAGGTGTGGATGCCGGCCGGGCCGCGGGGGCGCGTCCACAGGGGCTGGATGTGCTCGGGGTAGTTGATGACACCGTTCACCGGCGCCAGGGTACCCAGGTCGTCTGCCACTAGCGGGTTGCCGCTGTAGCGCAGGCTGATGGCCGGCCGCGCCGCCACGCCGGGCTGAGCGGTGTCGGCCCAGATGTCCTCATACACCGGATCGCCGCCCATGGCCAGGGCGTTGGCGTCCAGGCGCGTGCGCAAAGAGGCCAGCGTCTCGCCGCTCTGGTGCTGCGCGGCCAGCGTGCTCTTCAGGCCGGCTGGCAGGGTGTTGACCACCGGCCCCGAGTTGAGCGCCGCGCCGCGGCGCGGGCTGTGGCAGCCGTCGCAGGTGCGGCGCTCGCCCGGCCGCACCTGGATCCAGTTAGTGTGCGTCTGCAGCGCGCGGCCGTGCTCGTCGACGATGGACAGCGCCAGCGGCACGTCGGCCGGCACGTGCAGCTTGAACGAGCCGTCGGGCTCGACCGGGGCGTAGCCCAGGATCTGCTGCTGCTCGAAGTCGGTCTCGCCGATGGCCTGGCGCAGGCCGCTGCTGCCGCTGGGCGGCGGCACGCCGCGGATGGCGCGCACGAAGCGCGCCGGGGCGCAGTGGTAGGCCGCTTGCGCCGGGTCCTTGATGCGCGCAAGATCAGCCACCGAGTCGCGTGTGTCGGCCGGGTCGACCGTGCGCGTCTGGGCGATGGCCTGGGCACAGCCGGCGCGGTCGGCGTCGGTGAGCATCTGTTCGGCCATGCGGTTCAGGCCGTCGGTGTCGTAGACGCTGCGCACCTCGATCAGCGCCAGGTTCTGCAGCGCCAGCGCCGGGTCTACGGTGGTGGGCTCGACCACGTTGGGTTCGGGCCGCGCCTGCAGCGCGACCGGGTCGGTGAGCATGAAGCCCGGCGGCGGCGGGGCCACGATCAGCCAGGTCTGGTTCTTGGGGTCGAACATCCAGATGGCGTAGGCGGCGGGCGCGTTGTCGCGCACCTCGTCGGCGGCCACGGCGGCCACGGCGCGATCGCTGTCCAGCAGGCGCGCGCGTTCGGCGTCGGTGAGCGATGTGCAGTTGACGACCGCGCCGCCGCGCGTCACTTCGCAGGGGCGCCAGGCCACCAGGATGCGGTCGCTGCCGTCCCACAGCGGGTAGGGCGTGGTGGCGCGGCCGGCCGGCGACAGGCCGCCGCCGCTGTTGAGCGGGCGCTCGGTGCTGCCCACCTGGCCGCCCCGCGCCGGCACGGAACTGCTGGCCGGGGTGTTGAACTCGGAGTAGCGCGCCGCGTCGATCATCTCCAGCGAGCCGCCCTCCTGCGTGCGCGACAGCGGCATCAGCGACGAGATCACTTGGCCCGCCCACTGGCCGCGCGGGTCCATGTCGCGCGGGTGAAGGTAGCTGTTGCCGGGGCTGTGCGCGCCGTACAGCACGAACAGGTCGGTGCCGTCGGGTTTGGCGCGGAAGATGGCAAAGCGGTTGCGGTCGGCCACGTGTTCCCAGCGCGCGAACATGATGTCGCCGTTGGGGCGGATCACCGGGTTGCGCTCGTGGCTCTGGTTGAAGCTGATCTGCTGGATGTTGGCGCCGCTGGCGCTCATGGTGTGCAGGTTGAGCACGCGCTCGCGCTCGTACTCGTCGGCGGCGTAGTAACTGCGGCCCAGCGCCTGGTTCAAATGCGACTTGGCCTGGCGATTGGACGAGAACACGATGCCGCGGTTGCCCGGCAGGTAGACCGGGTCGACGTCGTCGTCGGCGCTGCTGGATGTCAAACGCCTGAACGTGCCGTCGGCCAGGGTGGCGGCGCCGGTCATGTCGTATTCCCAGATGTTCCAGCGCCCGGTGCAGGCCGGCACCGCGGCGCCGGCCTCGGTCACCGTGGCGGTGTTGGACGCCGGGCAGCGCAGCGCGAAGACGATCTTCTTGCCGTCGTACGAGACTTCGGGGTCGGACGCGTCGCCACGGCCCTGGGTGAAGCGCTCTGTCAGGTTGTGCTCGGTGGCGCTGGCGCTGCTCTTCTCGCGCAGCATCAGGTCGCCGCCGGGCGCACTGTTGGTGCCGTCGGTGGGATTGATGGCGATGGACGTGCTGCGCTTGACGTAGGCGATGGGCACGTCGCCGTTGACGGTGACGGCGTCGCCGCCATTGCCGCTGCAAGAGGCCAGCGCTGCCAGCAGGCAGGCCATGCCGCTGGCCGACAGGAGCCAGGACCGGTACTTCATGGGTGACTCCCGAAGGTCGTTGTTCTAGAAAAAGCTCAGGGCACGGCCGCTTGCACGCCGTGCAACAGGCCCGAGGAGGCGTGCATCACGCCGGCCGCGTCGACCACCACGGCGTCGATGTCGGGCAGGGTTTCGACCAGCGCTAGGCCACGCTCGGCGCCGAGCACGAACACGGTCTTGGACCAGGCCTCGCTGCTCAGGCCGTCGGGCGCCAGGATGGTGACGCTGTGCACGCCGCGCGGCGAGCGCCCGGTGGCCGGGTCGATCAGGTGGTGGTGGCGCTCGCCGGCTTCGTCGAAGTAGCGCTCGTAGTCACCCGAGGTGGAAATGGATACGTCTTCCAGCGGCAGCACGGCCACGACTTCGCCTTCGCGGCGCGGGTCGCGGATGGCCACGCTCCAGGGCCGGCCGCGGCGGTCGCCGATGACGCGGCTGTCGCCGCCGGCGCTGACCATGGCGTGCTGGATGCCGCGCTGGCGCAGCAGCAGCGTGGCGCGGTCGACGGCGTAGCCCTTGGCAAAGCCACCCAGATCGATGCACATGCCCGGCCGGGCAAAGCGCAGCGTGCGCGCGTGCGGATCGAGTTCGAGCAGTTGCCAGCCGACGCACTCTTGTGCGGCTTGCAGCGCCGCCGCGCTCGGCCGCACGCGGCGGCGGTAGTCGTAAAGCCGGCCCACCGCGGCGTAACTGATGTCGAAGGCGCCGTCCGACAGGCGGCTGAAGTGCAGCGAACGCTCGATCAGGCGGAAGAGTTCGGGCGACAGCGGCACCGGCTGGCGCGCCGCCTCGCGGTTGATGCGCGACAGCTCCGAGGTCGGCTTGTGCGGACTCATCACGCGGTCGATGCGGTGCATCTCGTCCATGACCGCGGCAATCGCGGCCTGGCCGGCCTGCGCCTCTTCGGCCCACAACTCCACCGAGACGGCGGTGCCCATGATGGCTTCTTCGCGGCGCAGCCAGCTGGCAGCAGCGCGCGGCGCCCTGCGCGTGAAATCGAAACGGAACTGGCCGGGAACAGTGGTGGCGAACAACATGGTGTTGCGCCGGTCAGCCCGGCGTTCTCAGGAATCGTGTGCGGTGGATTTGACGCAGCGCAAGCTGCTGCAGGGGGCAGTTGGAAGTTAACCGCGGCGAGCAACGGCTGCAGTGACGGCTGGTGCCGACCTGCGAGCAGATGTAAGGCCCGTCGCGCGTTCAGCTTAGGCCCAGTACGCGCTCACATTCCCTTGAAAAGACCGGTGTAACTGCGGCTGACTTCGAGCTTCTCGGGGTGGCCCTTGATGCTGACGATCTGGCGCCCGCGGAAATCGCGCGTCACGCCGGCTATGGCCTTCACCGCCACCAGCGTGCTGCGGTGGATCTGCCAGAACTGGCGCGGGTCGAGTTCGTCCACCAGTTCCTTGATGGGCTTGCGGATCAGCGCCTCGACCTGCGCCGTCTGCACGCGCGTGTACTTCTCGTCGCTGATGAAGAACAGCACCTCGGCCACCGGGATCATCTGGATGGCCTGGCCCACGGTGGCCTGCAACCAATCGAGGTAACGCGGCGCGCCGCCCGGGTTGAGGCGCGCCGACAGCGCGTGCAGCAGTTCCTGCAGATGCGGGCCAGCAGGCGCCTCGGGCCCGCCCTGGCGCGCCGCCAGGCGCTTCTGGATGCGCTGCACGGTGAGCTGCAGGCGTTCGCGCTCGGCCGGCTTGAGCACGTAGTCGGCCACGCCCTGCTCGAAGGCCTCGACCGCATACTGGTCGTAGGCAGTGATGAAGACGATCTCGGGCAGCAACTCGTCGTCTTCATCGCCACCCGCGCGCGGTGGCAGCTGCGCGATCTGGCGCGCCGCCTCGACCCCGGTGAGCCCGGGCATGCGGATGTCCAGAAAGACGATGTCGGGCCGGTGCTCGGCCACCAGTTGCACCGCCTCCAGGCCGTTGCGCGCCTCGGCCACGATCTCCAGTTCGGGCCAGACCTCGGCCAGACGCGCGCGCAGCTGCTCACGCATCAGGCGCTCGTCGTCGGCCAGCACGGCGCGCGGCGCCGGGGCGTTGGTGTCGTTCATGGCGCCATCGTAGCCGCGCCGGCAGGCTTCAGGCCGTCGTTTCGGCCGTGGTCTTGTAGGGCACGGTGATGCTCACGACGGTGCCGCCGCGCGGGTTCTCGGCCACGGTGAGCGAGGCCCGCGGGCCATACAACAGCTGCAGGCGTTCGCGGATGTTGGCCAGGCCCACGCCGGTGCCGGCGGTGGCCGACTTGCCGAAGCCCAGGCCGGTGTCGGCCACCGTCATCTGCAGCTTGCCGTGCACGATTTCGGCGGCCACGCGCAGGTGCCCGCCCTCGGGCTTGGGCTCCAGGCCGTGCTTGATGGCGTTCTCGACCAGGGTCTGCACCATCATGGGCGGGAATTCGGCAGACAGCAGCCCGTCGGGCACGGCGATCTCGGTGCTCAGCCGCTCTTCCATGCGCACCTTCAGGATCTCGAGGTAGGGCCGGATCACGGCGATCTCGCGCCCCAGGTCGCGCAGGCCGCCGTTGCCGCCGTTGCCGCTGGCCTCGCGCATGGTGGGCATGCTGGCGCGCAACAGCGCGATCAGGTTCTTCTGCATGGCGCTGGCGCGCTTCGGGTCGGTCTCGATCAGGTGGTCGATGCTGGCCAGGGTGTTGAACAGGAAATGCGGCTCCACCTGCGCCTGCATCGCCGCCATGCGCGCCTCGACCACCTGGCGCTTGAGCGACTCGGCCTCGGCCGTCTCGGTGGCCTGCGCCGCCTTCACCTCGGCCTGCTTCTGGCCCTTGTAGGTGAACTTGATGATGGCCGAGGCCACGATCCACAGCAGCGTGAACTGCATCAGGAAATCGCCGATGCCGATGCGCGTGACGCGCCGCGTCTTGGCCGCGCGGCGCTCGGCGCGGCCCAGCTCCGCGATCGCCGCTTCGGCGTCGCGCCGCGCCTCGGTGGCGTCGCGGGCGGCCTGCTCGGCCTCTTCGCGCGCCTCGCGGATGGAAGCCTCGATCTCGCGCCGTGCCTCGGCCACGGCTTGGCGCACGCTGTCAGCCGCCACGCCCGGCGGCAGC
>JALHPY010000081.1 GCA_022842305.1 Rubrivivax sp. | reverse complement strand
GCGGGCGCACTGGCACTGGCCGCCGTGGCGCTGTGGCCGAAGGCGCCGGCCGCCGATTCCGCTGCGGCCATGGTGGCCCAGGCTGCAGCGGCGGCCGAGGCCGCTTCAAGTGCCGATGCGCTGGCCGCGCCCGCGCCCCAACTGCCGCCAGCACCGCTGCAGCCCGAATCGACCATCGCCACCGTGGTGGTGGCCGAGCGGCCGCGCCCCCGTCCTGCGGCCGATGTGCGCCCGGCAACGCCCGCGGCCGTGGTTGCCCAGCCGGCCCCGGCGCCCGCGGCGCAGGACACTCCGGCGCCTGCGTCGCCCGTGGTGGCCAGCATGCCGCCGCCAGCCTCGGCCCTGGCGCTGCCGGTCGAGCCGCTCAAGCCGGTGGTGCAGGGCCCCGAGGCCAGCTGCGCCGGCAAGAATCCACTGATGTACCTGGTGTGCATGGAGTCAGCCTGCCTCAGCGCCCAGCACCAGAGCCACCCCGACTGCCTGAACTGGCGCAAGGGCGCGCGCCGCGAGTAGGCGCGCGCGGGCGCTGGCAAGCGCGGGTTAGGCTCGATGACGGCGGCGCCGCTTGCCGTTAAACCCGGGGCCTGGACTTCCGGAGCGCCGCTTGCCCCACGTCACCTTCACCGTGCCCGACACGGTCTGGCCCGCGCGCCTGCCGCGTGCGCTGGTCGTGCCCGACACCACGCTGTGGTTCAACCTCGAGGTCAGCGCGCGGCGCTACCCGGCCAAGGCGGCCTACCGCTTCTTCGGCCGTGAGCTGAGCTACGCCGATCTCCACCGCCAGGCCGAGGCCCTGGCCGGCTGGCTGCAGGCGCGCGGCGTGCAGCGCGGCGACCGCGTGCTGCTGTTCCTGCAGAACTGCCCGCAGTTCGTGGTGGCCTTCTACGCCGTGCAGCGCGCCGACGCCGTGGTGGTGCCGGTGAACCCCATGAACCGCGCCGACGAGTTCGGCCACTACATCACCGACCCCGGCGCCCGGGTGGCCATCACCAGCGCCGACCTGGCCGGCATCGTGGCCGAGGCCAACGGCCGCCTGCCCGAGGCCCAGCGCCTGCAGCACCTGCTGGTGACGCGCCTGGCCGATGCGCTGCCGCAGCAGATCGCACCTGAGGAGACGCCAACGCCGGCGCTGCTGGACTGGCTGCGCGCCGATCCGCCGCTGCCGGCCTGCACGGCCACGCTGACGCGCTGGGCCCAGGCCCTGGGCGCCGGCCTGCGGCCCACGCCGCCGCAGGCGCAGCCCGACGACCTGGCGCTGCTGCCCTACACGTCGGGCACCACCGGCCTGCCCAAGGGCTGCATGCACAGCCACCGCACGCTCATGCCCAACGCCGTGGGCGGCGGGCTGTGGGGCCAGGCCAGCGCCGAATCGGTGAGCCTGGGCGTGGTGCCCATGTTCCACATCACCGGCATGATGTACGGCGTGCTGGGGCCGGTGTACCTGGGCAGCACGGTGGTGCTGCTGCCGCGCTGGGACCGCGAACTGGCTGGGCGGCTGATCTCGCGCCACCGCGTCACGCACTGGACCTGCATCCCGACGATGATCATCGATCTGTTCGGCAGCCCCCACTACCGCAGCTTCGACCTGAGCAGCCTGCGCTACCTGTCGGGCGGCGGCGCCGCCATGCCGCAGGCCGTGGCCGAGCGCCTGCAGGCCGAGTTCGGCCTGAACTTCGCCGAAGGCTACGGCCTGACCGAGACCGCCGCGCCCAGCCACGGCAACCCGCCCGAGCGCGCCAAGCTGCAGTGCCTGGGCATCCCCCTGTTCGGCGTGGACAGCCGCATCATCGACCCCGACACGCTGCGCGAGCAGCCGGTAGGCGAAGCCGGCGAAATCGTCACCCACGGACCCATGGTCTTCAAGGGCTACTGGGGCCACCCCGAGGCAAGCAAAGCCGCGTTCATCCAGATCGACGGCAAGCCCTTCTTCCGCACCGGTGACCTGGGCAGGCGCGACGAAGAGGGCTACTTCTTCATCACCGACCGCCTCAAACGCATGATCAATGCCAGCGGCTACAAGGTCTGGCCGTCCGAGGTGGAACTGCTGCTGTTCAAGTGCCCGCACGTGCAGGATGCCTGCATCATCGGCACGCTCGACGCCTACCGCGGCGAAAGCGTCAAGGCCGTGGTCGTGCTGCGCGAAGCGGCGCGCGGCCGGGTGGCCGAGCAGGACATCATCGACTGGGCGCGCGAGCACATGGCCGCCTACAAGGTGCCGCGGGTGGTCGAATTTGTCGATGCCCTGCCCAAGAGCGGTGCCGGCAAGGTGATGTGGCGCGCGCTGCAAGAGCGCGAGCGGGCGGGGCAGTAGGGGGCGACGCCTTGCCAAGGGCCCGGTGGGTCTGGTGGTGCGCCACGCTCGCCTGCCGGAATCGGCATCGGGAAAGAGCCCCGATCGAACCGGTACAGCCCAGCCGCCCCGCGCGACCGATGGAACGGGATGGCGCAGCCCATGCGCCGGTGGTAACTTCGGCCCCGATGTCGTCAGCGGAAAGTCAATGCCTTTCCATGGTTACCGGCGCAGAGCCGGGGCCGCTGCCTTTGGCCTTGGTGCGCGACCACGCGGTGCTGCTGTTCTTCGACGTGGTCGAGTCGGTGCGCCTGATGCAGCACGACGAAAGCGGCTTCGTGCGACGCTGGCTTGCGCTGCTGCAGCGGATGCGCGACGACGTGCTGCCGCCGCTGGGTGGGCGCATGGTGAAGAGTCACGGTGATGGCGCCTTGCTGTCGTTCGCGCGTGCCGCCGACGCCGCGCTGGCGGCGTTTCAGATACACGGCTTGACGCGCCAGCCTGAGCTTGCCGCCCTGGACGGGCCCCCGATCGCCCTGCGCATGGCCATACACCCGTCGGCGGTGGTCGTCGACGCCTGGGACATCTTCGGCAATGGCGTCAACCTGGCTGCGCGCATCGCTGCGCTGGCCGGGCCCGGCGAGACCCTGCTTTCCGCCGAGGCGCGCGAGGCGCTGGTGGATGGCCTGGGGCTGCGCACCGTCGACAACGGTGAACACTGGCTCAAGCACATCGAACGCCCGGTGCGGACGTATCGACTGGAGCAGCTCGATGCAGCCGTCTGCCCCGCCGACATGCTGCCAGCGCGTCGGGCCGAGGTGCGACCCGGCATCGCCGTGCTGCCCTTTGCGGCCGCCTGGGGCAGCGACAACTGCCCCGGCCTGGGTCAGGCCGTGGCCGACGACCTGACGGCCGCGCTGTCCCGCGGCATCGGCTGGCGCGTCATATCCAGGCTGAGCACGGCTCAGTGCCATGGGCAAGCCGCAGACCCGGCGCTGGCCGACCTGCTGGGCGTGCCCTACCTTCTGGGCGGTCGCTACCGGGCCAGTGGCGCGGCGCTGCAACTGCACGTCGAACTGACGGACGGGCGCAAGGGGGAATTGCTGTGGTCCGAGTCGTATCGACTCCAGATCGGCGACCTCTTCGCAGGCCAGGACGCTGCGCTGCACGAGGTCGTGCGCACGGTGGGGCGACAGGTGCTGCACACCGAGCTCACGCGCACGCAGACGCTGCCCTTCAGCCGGCTCGAGGACTACAGCATTCACCTCGGTGCGATCACCTTGATGCACCGCCTCAACGCCCACGACCAGGAGCGCGCGCTGGCCATGGTCGACGCGCTGGAGGAACGCCACCGCCGCAGCGCCGAGCCGGCGGCGATGCGGACCCGGTGGCATGCCCTGCGCATGGTGCAGGGGCGCGCGGCCGACCCTGCGGCCGAAGGCAGGCGCGCGCTGGCTTGTGCGCGCGATGCGCTGGACCGCGACGCGCTGCACTCCTTTGCGCAGCCGATGTGCGCCATGCTGGCGGCGCAGATGGGCGAGCCGCTGTTGCCGGCCATGGCTCAGGCGCAGCATGCATTGGCGGCACATCCGCAGGAACCGATGGCCGGCCTGGCATTTGCGCTGGTGCGGGGCTACCTCGGTGATGTCCACGATTTCGAACACCACAGTGCGAACGCCGTCGGGCTGACACCGCTGGATCCGGCCAGCTACGTCTACCTGGGGCTGCTGTCCTCGGCCAAGCTGTCGGCGGGCAAGTTCGACGAAGCAGCGCAATCAGCCCGGCAGGCGATCCGCGCCAACGCCACATTCGCGCCCGCTCATGTGGCCATGGCGCTGGCCCAGGAGATGTCGGGGCAACGCGACGCAGCCCTGGTCAGCGCGCAGCGCGTGCTGAGCCTGGAACCCGGTTTCACGGTCAGCCGCTGGCTTTCGAAATTTGGCGGCCGCGGGCCGCCGGACATGCCGGCCCGCGGCTGCGCGCTGCGCGCCCTGGGCCTGCCCGGTTGAGCCCTGACCCCCCCAACCCCCACTTGCCCACCAGGAGCGCCCATCCCATGCCCAGCAAGAAGTCGATGTCCGTGGCAGCAGCAGCAGCCCTGCCCAGCTTCCCGCCCTATGGATTGATGCACAAGGCCCTCAGGGAAGCGACGGCGCAATACCCGGTGCCCGTGGGTTATGCGGCACCCCAAGGCATCCCGCTGCCGCAGGCCTGGGAGCAGAAGTACAACGCGATGCTGACGCGCCTGGCCGCCACGCTCTGGCCGCGTTGGGACACCACGACCCCCGGCGCACCCGGATGGCACGGCGCGGCGAAACAGCACATGGCCGCGCTGACCGATGCCGACTTCAAGCTGCTGCCGGGATTGAAGCAACTCATCGACCGCCCGGTAGAGCAGCGCGCCGCCGGGACCGGCAGCCTGGCTTCGGCCACGCCCCATGCCGACTACTTCAAGCGTGAAGACGGCGCCGCGGAACCCTGGCCGGTGATGGAGTACCTGACGGCGGATGACCGCGCGGTGCTGGTCTCTGCCGCCGCGCAGGCTGGCGTGGGCCCGTTCAGCAGCCGACTCGAGTTCTTCATGTTTGCACACTGCACGGCGCCGACCCTGCCGATGAAGGATTCCATCCAGCGCCCGCGGCCTTACCAGATGGCCAGCTTGCGCGGGCAGGCCTTTGACTACTTGCATGGTCCGGGCGCGGTCACGTCTGCCCTGCCCAGCGGCCATGCCATCCAGGGCGTGATGGGCGTGTGCGGTGCACTGATGGAGGTCTGGACCTTCCTCGCACCCAACCCGGATTTGCTGGCGCGCCTGGCGCAGTACGCAGTGGATGTCGGCGACCGACGCGTCATGGCCGGTGTGCACTACCCCAGCGACAACCTGGCGTCATGGTGCCTCGCGCTGAGCCTGTGCAACGAGCTCTACGGCGCCCAGGCCCAGGCCGGGCGCAGCTTTCTCGTCCGTGCCATCAAGGACCACAGCATCGTGTTCCGAGCGTTGGTGGACAGCAAGGACCCGGTCTATGCGGAAGGCATGGCCTGGTTCAACGAACTTGCCTTGGCCTGAGCGCAGGCGCCGCCGCTGTCGCTTCAGCCCACGGCAGCCCAACGACTGGTCGGATCGGTGATGGCGCGGTCCGGATCGGCTGCAGCAGCACCGCAAATACCCCAACGGCGCTGCAGCAGCGCAGGTATGCGGTCCGCGGTCACCGGCCGACTGAAGTAGAAGCCCTGCAGGTAGTTGCAGGCCATGGCCTTCAAGGCCTGTGCCTGCTCGAGCGTCTCCACGCCTTCGGCGGTGACGTGCATGCCCAGGCTGCTGGCCATGGCGAGTACAGCGCGCACGATGGCTTTGCTCTCGCCGCCCTCGAGCAGGCCGGCAACGAAGCAGCGGTCGATCTTGATCTTGCTGATCGGCATGCGGGTCAGGTAGGCCAGCGACGAATAGCCGGTGCCGAAGTCGTCCAGCGAAATGCGTACGCCGTGATCACGCAAGGCCTGTAGCACCGATCGCGTCTGAGCCGTGTGCTCCATCAGGGCTCCTTCGGTGATCTCCAACTCCAGCAGCTCTGGCGCCAGGCCGGTTTGCTCCAACGCGTCCACCACCATCAGCGGCAGTTCCGGACCTCTGAACTGAAGAGGGGACAGGTTGACCGCAACCTGCAAGGGCGGCCCTTCGCGGCTCCAGCGCACGGCGTCGGCACAGGCCGTGCGCAGGACCCATTGCCCGATGCGTTCGATCAGGCCGTTCTCCTCTGCCAGGGGAATGAACTCCAGCGGCAACACCATGCCGCGCACCGGATGGTTCCAGCGGATGAGTGCCTCGACTGCGCAGACGCATCCCGAGACGGCATCGATCTGCGGCTGGTAGACCAGGTGGAATTCCCCACGATCCAGCGCCGACCGCAGGCTGGCGTCGATGTCCATGCGCTTCAGGACCTCTTGCGTGAGCGAGGCGCTGTAGACCTGCGTGTTGTCGCGGCCGGAACTCTTGGCGTGGTACATCGCCGTATCGGCGTGTTTGAGCAAGGCTGCGCCGTCGCCGCCATCCTGGGGGTAGAGCGCGATGCCGATGCTCGTCGTCAGGGTGATCTCGCAGCCGTCCAAGGTGAACGGCTGGCGCATCAGCGCGCCGATGCGACTGGCCACGGCCAGGGCGTCCTGCGGTCCATCGATATCGAGAACCAGTGCCGTGAACTCGTCTCCGCCCAGGCGGGCGAGGTCGTCTTCGCCGCTGCGGTGGTCATTGTCCAGCGACATCGAGCGCGACAGGACGTCCGAGGGGCGCATGGCGTCTCGAAGCCGATCGGATGTCCATTGCAGCAGCAGGTCGCCTGCGGCATGCCCCATGGAATCGTTGATGTTCTTGAAGCCGTCCAGGTCCATGAACAGCACGGCCAACTGTTCGCCCCGCTTCTCGGCGCGCCTGACCTCGCGCTCGACCCGCTGCAGAAACGACAGCCGGTTGGGCAGGCCTGTCAGGCTGTCGAAATAGGCCAGGCGCGCAATCCCGGCCTCCGCCGTCTTGCGTTCGGTGATGTCACGCGACAGCACGATGAACCGTGGCTTCTCTCCGGCAGTTACAGCCTTGCTCGACACCGACAGTTCGAACCAGGTGCTGCCCTGGGCCAGCCGCAGTTCGAACTGCGCGCCACTCGAGGAACCCTGTTCATGGGCCAGCCTCAGCGCCGCCATGCACACGCTGGCCGCCGCGGGCGGCAGGACTTCGGCAACG
The DNA here is from genome assembly GCA_022842305.1 of Rubrivivax sp. GTDB lineage: Bacteria > Pseudomonadota > Gammaproteobacteria > Burkholderiales > Burkholderiaceae_C > Rubrivivax. The sequence goes on along the minus strand of JALHPY010000081.1, from coordinate 10,538 downwards.
GTCTTGCCAAGGAAGGCCCCCTCCGGAACGGCCAGCAGGTTGACCTTCGGCGCGCGGTAGTCGATATAGCGGCCGTCGATGTCCACTTCGAACAGCAGGTCCGGGATGGCGCTCAGGATGGCCGCGTTGCGCGCCTCGGCGGCGTGCAGGTCCAGCAATGCCTGCTGGCTACGGAACAGATAGCGCACGCGGTGGCCGATCAAGGCCCAATGGACCGGCTTGGCGATGAAGTCGGTGGCGCCGCGCAGGTAGGCGGTCTCGACCGAATCCACATCGTCCATGCCCGTCACCATGACGATGGGCAGCAGGGGCCCGGCTTCGGCGCGCAGGATCGCGCAGACCTCGTGTCCACTCAGGTCGGGCATGTCGACGTCGAGCATGACCAGGTCGCAAGGCTCGGCGCGAAACTGCTGCAAGGCTTCTTCGCCACCCGCGGCCAGGCGGACATCGAAGCCGGCCTTGCGCAAGGCTGCACGCATGACCAGACGCGCATCGACGTCGTCATCGACCACCAGGATGGTGCGCCGCGCCGGCGTCACGTGACCTCCATCGCCAGGGCGCGCAATTCAAGCAGCGCCCGCTGCTGTTCGCGCCGGGTCTGCTCGAGCAGCGATCGCGCGTCGTCGATACGACCTTCGCGCCCACATTTCTCAAGTTCGCGATAACACCCGGCCAGCGCCTCGGCGCCCAGGTTGGCGGCGCTGGACTTCAGCGAATGGGCTGTCTGGCTCAAGGCCTTGGCATTGCCCTCGGCCGCGGCAGCGGCCACCTGCTCGAGCTTGTCATTGGCCGACTGCAGGAACGAGCCCACCAGCTGCGTGACCAGCTCCATGCTGCCGGGCTCGTCGAGTTCGCGCAGCGTGGCGATGGCCGCCATGTTGATGGCCGACACGGTCGAGGCGGCCACCCGGGCGGACGCTTGCGCCGCCGAAGACTGTACCGTCGGCGCGGGCGCGCCGGCGGCCCGGGCAGCACCGGCTAGCCAGCCTGCCAAGGTGGCGTGCAGAGCCGCCAGCGTGTAAGGCTTGGCCAGGAAGCCGTTCATCCCCGCGTCCAGGCAGATCTGCTCGTCGCCCTGCATGGCGTTGGCCGTCAAGGCGACGATTGGCAGCCTTGCGCCGCGCCCTTGCGGAAGAGCCCTGATGGCCGCAGTGGCCTCGTACCCGTCCATCACCGGCATCTGGCAGTCCATCAGCACGAGGTCGAAATCGGTCTCGCGCACCCGTTCGACGGCCTGTGCACCATCGCCGGCCACCTGGTACTGCAGGCCGAGCTTGATCAGCATCGCCTTGGCCACGGCCTGATTGATGGGGTTGTCCTCGACCAGCAGCACCTGGCCCTGCAACTTGCCCACGGGCACGTCGGCCTTTTGTCTGGCTGGTGCATCGACGACGGCGGCAGCCAGCACGCCGGTGATCGCGCGCAGCAGGTCGGCGCGCCGGATCGGCTTGTTCAGGTAGCGCAGGATGCCCGCCTGAGCGCGCTCGCGCTCGTCGGCATTGGCGTAGGTGGAACTCAGCATCATCAGCCGCGTGCGCACCAGCCCCGGGCGGGTCTGGATGTGGCGGGCGAGTTCCAGGCCGTCCATCCCCGGCATGTGCATGTCGAGCACGGCCAGATCGAACGCACGGTCCTCGCGCACGGCTTCGGCCATGGCCTCCAGCGCCTGCTTTCCCCCTTCCACACAATGCACCCGCATGCGCCAGCCCTGCAACTGCTGCAGCAGGATGTCGCGGTTGGTCTGGTTGTCGTCGACCACCAGCACGCGCACCCCTTCGAGCGCCGCCGGGGTCAAGGGCACCCGGTCCGTCGCGCGCGCCAGCGGCAGGCGCAGGTCGACGATGAACCTGGAGCCCTTGCCGGGCTCGCTTTCGACGCGGATGTTGCCGCCCATCAGGGACAGCAGGCGCCGGCAGATCGCCAGGCCCAGGCCTGTGCCGCCATAGCGCCGTGTCGTCGAGCCGTCGGCCTGGGAGAAGTGCTCGAAGATCTTCTCCATCGCTTGCGCCGAGATGCCGATGCCGGTGTCTTCGATGCAGATGCGGACCTCGGCTTCGGTGCCGGTCTGCTGCAGCAACTCGACGCGGACGACCACCTCACCTTCCTCGGTGAACTTGATCGCATTGGCGAGCAGATTCGACACCACCTGGCGCAGGCGGAACGGGTCGCCTCGCAGGGCCAACGGGGCATCGTGAGGGGTGAACTGCACCGCCAGTTCGAGTCCCTTGGCGGCCGCCGGCTGGGCGAACATCGCCAGCGCCTCCTCGACCGCGTCGGCCAGGCTGAAATCCACGGACTCCAGTTCCAGGTGCCCGGACTCGATCTTCGAGAAGTCCAGGATGTCGTTGATGACGCCCAGCAGGTGGCGGCCGGACGACTCCACCGCCTCGGCCCAGACGCGCTGCGCTGGCTGCAGTTCGCTGTCGATGAGCAGCTCATTCATGCCCAGCACGCCGTTCATCGGCGTGCGGATCTCATGGCTCATGGTGGCCAGGAACTCGCTCTTGGCCTGGCTGGCGGCCTCGGCGGCCTCTTTGGCGTGCTGCAACTGGGCGGTGCGCGCGGCAACCTCGTGCTCGAGGTGGTCCCGGTGGGCGGCCAGGCGTGCGTCGCGCTCGTCGATCTGTTCCAGCATGGCATTGAAGCCGTTGCCCAGGGCATCGAGTTCGGCGATGCGGCTGCGCGGCACGCGCACGCTGAAGTCTCCGTCTTCGGAGACATGCCCCATCAGTTCATTCAGGCTTGCCAGGGGCTTGAGCACGGACGCGTTGAGGCGACGCAGCAAGACCCGGCTGGCCCACAGGGCCAGCAGCGCGGCCACTGCGGTGGCCGCCACCTGCCACGCCGTCTGTCGATACAGACTGGCCAGACCGACCTCCAGGATGAGCCGGCCGGCGACCCCAGGTGCCGCGTTCACCGACTGGCCCACCACCAGGTACAGCGGATGCAGCAGCAGCTCGCCCTGGGCGCCCTCCGTCATGGCTGGCGCAGGGCCGCCGTCACGGCGGTAGTGCGCGAACAGCCGGCCGTTCTTGTCGTAGAGCGCGGTGACCTGGATGTCGGGCGAATTGCGCAGCGACTGCAGCAGTTCGCCGGCGGCCTTCTGATCGCCGAATGCCAGGGCAGCGGACGCGTTCTCGGCCAGCACGCGCGCCTGAATGCGGCTGGCGTCGATGAGGGACAGCATGCCCAGACTGAAGCTGCTGATGACGACGACGAGCGCCACGATGCCCACGGCAGCACCCAGCGCCAGGTGGTTGATGCGACGCAGCAGGTCGCCCAGGGCCATCGTCGGCTTCATTGCTGGACCTCGGTAGCCAGGCGCAGCAGCTTGGAGCTCAGATCGAGACCTGCGTCGCGCGCCGCCTGCAGGTTGGCCTCGAACGTGACCTTGCCCTGCACCATGTTCATGTTCAGCACCACCCCCCGCCGCATGGCGCCGGGGCTGTCGGCCAGGGTCAGCACCGGCCTGCGGCGCAGGGCCTCGAGCACACGCGGCAAGCCTTCCATGGCCGAGGCGGCGACGAAGACAACCTGGCAGTCCGCGAGCGCTTGGCCGGCAGCCTTGCGCTGCAACGCGATCTTGCGGCCGCCGGCGGCCTTGCCCTGCAGCCCGTCGATCTGTGCGCCGAACGGGTCGTTGCCCAGGATGCACAGGTTCAGCGTCTGGCCGGTCGCGACCGGCCACTCGGTGTACACGATGAAGTTGTAGACGAAGGCGGCCTTGAGCCGGTACTCCGGCAGTTCCTCGCTGCGCGCCACGCCGGCGAACGAAAGCAGCCCGGTCAGGCTCAAGATCCACAGCAGCGCTGGGTGCTTACGCCGCATGGGGCCGCCACTTGTCTGCCATCGGGGCTCGAGCCACCGGCGTGCTGGGTACTTCGCCCAGCGCGGCACGGCGCGGAGCCACCTGCAATTGCAGCAGCCGCTCGAGGGGCATCTTCAGCAGTGCATCCAGGCTGTAGGGAGAGGCGGCACCCGGAGCCGCCAAGGCGGCCGCCAGCACATACGGCGTCAGGCGCGCCCGCCACGGGCGGATGCGTCGAACGGCGGGGTGCCAGTCGTGAGCGCCGCGCATCGCCACGCCTCAGAACCTGTAGTTGGCCTTGACGCGCACGCTGCGGCCGTCCTGCTCCAGGGCGTTCTGCCAGTTGCTGTCCGCGCCCGGCTGTTCGTAGCGCTTGTCCAACAGGTTGTAGATGCCCACCGACACCTCCAGGCCGCGGGCCAGGGCCGTGGTGCTGAGTTGCAGGTTGGACAGCGCGTAGCCGCCGAGATCGCTGCCGTCCAGGCTCAGCCTGCGGCTGTCGTAGCGCAGTTCGTAGCCTGCGCGCAGGCCCGCCCAGGGCAGTGGCGCCGACAGATTGAGCTTTGCCAGCAGCTTGGGCGAATTGAGCAGGCGCCCACCGCCGGCATAGCCGACATCCTGGGCAGACACGCTGCCCCGCAGGCGTGCACCGGAGGCCCAGGACTTGTCGGCCGAGAACTCCAGTCCCTGGGCCTTGACGTCTCCGCCCGTCTGGAACTGCGTCAGACCGCTCACCGGGTCGATGCCGAGCGTGACGAGGTCGCGCATGGTCCATTGGTAAACCGACCCGCGCACGCTCAGATCCTGGCTGAGGCGGTGGTCGGCCACCAGTTCCAGCGTATCGATGCTCTCGCCGCCGAGCCCCGGGTTGCTGACCTGCGCCACGTCATCCGTGTAGTCGCGCTCGAACGCGTTGGGCGATCGGTGGGCACGGCCATACAGGGCCTTGACCGTGGTGCCCGGCGCGGCCTGCCAGATCAGCGCGGCGCGAGGGCTGGCCCGGGCCCCGCTCACGTCATTGCGGTCGATGCGCAGGCCGATCGTTGCCGCCAGGGACTCACTGATGCGCCATTCGTCCTGGGCAAAGAGGCCGATGCGGTATCCCGGGCTGCGGATGAGCAGGTCGTTGGCCGGGTTCGCGAGATCCTGCGCCGCCTGGTCGACGCGCGTGTTGTCCTGCCCCTCTGCGCCGACCATCAGCTTGTGGCCCGAGACGGCGGTGGACAGCAAGCGCAACTCGAATCCACGCCAATCCGACCTGGCCGGGAACGAGAAGGCGGTGCCATAGATCAGCTGACTGGCATAGCGTTGCTCGCCGGCGAACACACGGGCCGACACCTGCAGCGTGTCGCCCAGGAAGCGGTCCTGGTACTGCAGTTGCGTGACGGCGTAATCGTCGTCCTGGTACTGGCCCGGCACCAGTGGGTCCGAGAAGTACGCCCCTGTCGGGTCACTCTTGTGGCGCGTGGAATAGACGTGCTCGAACGACCACGCTCCCTGTGCGATGCGGCCGAAGAACTGCTTCCCGCTTTCGGCGTCCAGGCCGGCGGCGACGCCGGAGACGCCCGCCGCACCGAAGCTCATGAAGAGGTCTTCGCCGCGCGAGCGCAGGGTGGATGCCGACACCAGCACATCGAGGCCGCTGTCGAACTTCCGGCCCCAGGTGGCGCGGCCCTCGCGCGTGGCTTGCGGGTGCTGGTACGCGGCGGCGAGTTCACCCCCGTTGAGGTCGGCGCCGTCGCGCGTGACCACATTGATGACGCCGAACATCGCGTTCTGCCCGTAGACCGCGCCGCCCGGTCCCGGGATGTACTCGATGCGCTCGATCAAGTCCATCTCGAGCGGGAACTGCCGCCCGAACGGGCCGCCGTCGTAGGTGGGATCGTTGAAGCGGTTGCCGTTGATGGTCACCAGCACGCGCGTGTTGAAGTCCCCCGGCAGGCCGAAGCCGCGGGCGCCGAAGTACGTGTACTGGCGGTCGTAGGTCGTGTGGACGCCCGGCAGGCTGGCCAGGGCATCGTCCAGCGTGCGCCAGCCGAAGGTCCTGATCTCCTGGCGCGTGATCACGCTCACTGCCGCGGCGACCTCGCTTTGCTTCTGCTCGTACTTGGACGCGCCGACGACGGTGATTTCGAGCAACTGCTCCAGGCTCAACGAGGTGAGATCCGTGGTCTGCGCGGCGCAGTAGGGGTATGCGGCGGTGAGTGCCGCGCACATCAGCAGCGGCCGCAGCGCACGGCTGGACGCTCGAACCCATTTTGCGTACGTCGCGCGGCCGTTGAGTGGATGCATGGGAGTCTCGCGAACAGTGCTGGGGATGAAGGTGGCCCAGGTCACGGCTTGGCCGCCCCAGGTACAAGGCTGCTGGCCTTGTCTGGATATCGACCAGGCGGCCGGGCGCTTGAGCGGAATCACGGCACCCCCGTGCCCGCGCTCCGCACCGACAATGGCCCATGTCCGAAGACAGCCAGATCGTCGTTCCGCCCTCGTTCATCGCCCTGTTCATCGCGCCCGGGCGCAGCCGGCCGAACGCGCCGCGCGAGGAGATCGCGGCGCGCCACGAGCATTGCGAGGACCTGGCCTGCCTGTTGACCGAGCACGCCCGCACCCAGCTGTGGCAACTGGGCGTGACCGAGGCCGACGTGCTCGAGCGCATCCACCGCGGCCTGCTCGCCGGCGACACGGCGCTGCCGCCGGCGCAGGCACGCTGGGTACTGTGCCGGCTGGCCGAACTGCTGGAATGGGAGCAGCCGGAACTTCCCGATCGGTTGCCCGACCGGCAGCCCGACCCGCCGCCCGGTCAGATGCCCTGAATCGCCACCAGCGTGCCGCGTGAGGCGCGCTGGCGGATGGCGCGCAGCCTTGTGTACTCGGGCGAGTCGTAGAAGGCCTTGAGCGCGGCCATGTCGGGGAACTCCAGGATCACCTGGCGCTGCGGCGGCAGCCCGCCTTCCAGCGCCTCGCAGGCGCCGCCGCGCACCAGGTAGCGGCCGCCGTGGGCGGCGATGACGGCCGGCACCTCGCGCCGGTAGTCCTCGTAGAGCGCGGCGTCGGTGACTTCGATGCTGGCGTGGATGTAGGCGGCCATGGGCTTCCTCGCGCGGGGCTGGGGGCCCGATTCTCAGGGGCGCTCAGGGCGCGGCGGGGTCCGCCGCACGATCGCAGTCGAGCTGCTGGAAGATGAGCTTGAACACCTGGTGGTTGTCCGCGTCCATCAGCACGCCCAGGCCCAGGGCGGGCTGCGGCCCGCGCAAGGGCAGGCCGATTTCCGGCGCTTTCCGTATCGGCAGCGCCCGATGATGTCGACCCAGGTGATCGGTGAGCACGATCTCGGCGCGGTCGGCGCTGCTCTGGAACACCTCGTATCGATGCATCGCGCCCTCCCGCACTCGAGAGGCGAAAGTCTTTCGGCGAGCCTTGCGACCGTCTGTGCGGCAGCCCACATAGCCGCGGTGAGCCGCGCGCAGCGCGACCCTGCAAGGCTGCGCCGGTGGCGGCCCTGCTTGACCCACGTCAGCCCGCGCCAGGGGCTGCCCACCTAGCATGAGCTCGGCCCGGCAGGTGCTTGCAGCGCCTGCCTGAGTCGGAAGACCATGACCAGGCAGTTGACAGGCATCCTCCCCTTGGCCGGCCCCGCGCCGGCCGCGGATGCGGCGTCGACGGGCGGCTTTCGGCTGATGCGCTACTTCATGCTCACCACGCTGGTGGCCTTTGTCGGCGCCGCCGTGGCGCTGCTGGCCCTGCAGCGCAACGAGACCGAGTTCTTTTCCCAGGTGCAGGCCGAGCAGCGCGACTTCTTCCGCCGCGCCCAGGCCTTGCTGGCGCGCCAGAACGAGGCCGCCGCGGGCGACAGCCTGCTGGCCGTGCACGAGGCCAGCCACGCCAACCTCACGCGCGTGGTGGCCAACCTGATGTGGGATTCGGACATCGCCCCCTTCGTGGCGCGGGCGCAGGCGGTGCCGGTGGCCGACTGTCGCGCCTTCGGCGCTGCCGCGGCCGTACGCGCGGAGCGCCAGGCCTGCCAGGCCGATGTCGGCCACCGCATCCGCGCGCTGCCCGGCTTTGCGGCACTCCAGGCCAAGGCGCTGGCGGCCATGCAGTCCACCACGGTGATCAAGATCAAGGTCTGGGACCGGCGCGGCATCACCGTGTTCTCGTCCGAGGCGCAACAGGTGGGCGATGACGGATCGGCCAACCAGGGCTGGCGCCAGGCCATGGCGGGCCGACCGGCCAGCGAGTTGACGCACCGCGACCGCTTCAGCGCCTTCGAGGGCATGGTCGAGAACCGCGACGTCATTTCCACCTACGTGCCGGTGCGGCTGGCCGGCAGCGCCGAGGTGGCGGCGGTGGTCGAGCTGTATTCCGACGTGACCCCCTTCCTGGCGCAGATGCGCCAGGCTTCCGACCGCTTTGCGCACATCACCGCGGCCAACGAGATCGCGCTGGAGCGTGCCGCGCGCAGCCACCAGGCGCAGGTAGAGGTCAGCTCCGACCGCCTGCTGCTCATCGTGGGCGGCCTGCTGGTGGCGCTGTACGCGGTGTCGCTGCTGGTGGTGCGCGTGGGCCAGGGCATCATCGACCGGCAGACCCAGGCGCAGCAAGAGGCCGCTGCGCGCGAGCGCAGCTGGCACCGCGACAAGATGGCAGCCCTGTCGGCCATGGCCGCCAACGTGGCGCACGAGGTGGGCAACCCGCTGGCGGTGATCGCCGGCCTGGCGCAGGAACTGCCTGGCCATGCCGCCACCGCGGCGTCAGAAGAGGCCATGGCCCAGGCCATCCTCGAGCAGACGCGGCGCGTGTCGGCGCTGGTGCGCCAGATCTCGGATTTCGCCGCCACGCGCGGCGACAGGCCCGAGTGGGTGGACGTGAACGCCATGGTCGAGGCGGTATGCCGTTTCCACCGCTTCGACCGCCGCTTCCGTGCCACGCCCATCGTCTTCGAGGGCGGCGCGGGCCTGCCCGCCTGCGAACTGGTGCCCGACCAGCTGACCGAGCTGATGATGGCGCTGCTGCAGGCCTTCGTCGACGACGACAACGGCGCGCGCCAGGCTTGTGGCGGCCTGCGCGTGCAGACGCTGCAGCAGGACGCGGCCGTGCACATCCGCATCGGTTGCGACGCCGCGGCAGAGGTCGGCGTGGCGCAGCGCCCGCTGGCCGCACCCCGTGTCGACGCGCTGCGGCGCATGGCCGCGACCATGCACGCGCGGCTGGAGATCGAGGGCCGGCGTGTCGAGCTGGCGCTGGCCCCGCAGCTGGAAGTTGCCGCGGCCTGAGGCACGACCATCGCCGGGTCCCCGGGTGGCGCGGCGGCGCGAGGGTCGCGCCGCTAGCGCGCGCCCAGCACCATGGTCCAGTAGCTGCGGAAGCTGTTGCTCGCGCTGCCGCGCACGCAGGCCAGGCCGATGTCGCGGAAATTGCCGTTCATGATGTTGGCGCAATGGCCGTCACTGGCCATCCATCCGGCCATCACCGTGGCCACGTCGCCCTGGCCGGCGGCGATGTTCTCGCCCCAGGTGCGCCAGGCGTAGCCGGCCCTGGTGGCGCGCTGGCCGGCGCTGCTGTCGTCCGAGCCGGTGTGGCTGAAGAAGTTGTGCGCGACCATGTCGTCCGAATGCGCCAGCGCTGCCTGGTCCAGCGCGGTGTGCCAGGCCAGCAAGGGCACCGGGGCAAAGGCACCGCGCGCGCCGCAGGTGGCGCCAGCGGCACGCCGGGCGTTGACGAACTGCAGCGCCTCGGCCGGGAAGTTGGGCAGCCCGCACTGTGCGCGGCTGACGGTAGCGGGTGCTGCGGCCGGTGCGGGGGCCGCGGCCGCGTTGTCGGCAGCGGTGGCGGTGCCCGCATCGCCGCCACCGCCGCAAGCGGCCAGTGCGGTGGCTATGAAGGGGGCGAGGCGGCGCAGGATGTGGGCGGACTTCATGAGTCCGAGCATGGCACGGGGCGCCGCGCCCGCGTTGCAGGATGCAGCCTGTGCGGGTGCGCGGATACATCCGGCAACCCGCTGGTCGCCGCTTCAGCCGAATAGTGCGCGCATGTCCACCGACGAGCGCCGGCCCACGGCGTCGAAGTGCGCCGCCAGCCAGGCCTGGGCGCGCTCGCGGCCTTGTTCGCGCAGGCGCTCCAGGAAGGGCGTGTGCGCCATCAGTTTGGTGTCGGTGCGCTCCAGGCTGGCCAGCTGGCTGGAGTCGATCATGTGCAGGCGCAGGCGCTGCAGGCGGCGTTCGAGCCGGCCGCCGCCCAGCAGCGAAGGGCTGGCCAGGTCGGTGGCCTGTACCAGCATGCGCATCTCGCGCATGAAGTGCGCGCTGAAGGCCAACTCGACGATGCGCGACTCGATCTCGGCCACGGTACGCGGCGTGCCTGCGCGCTGCAGCGGGCTCAGCAGCAGCAGCAGCACGTCGCAGCCCTCGCAGTCGAAGACCAGCGGCGACACCGCCGGGTTGGCCGAGTAGCCGCCGTCCCAGTAGGGCTGGCCGTCGATCTCCACCGCATGGTGGATCTTGGGCAGGCAGGCCGAGGCCAGCACCATGTCCAGCGTCAGCTCGTGTTCGCGAAACACGCGCAGCTTGCCGCTGTTGGCCTGGGTGGCACCGATGAACAGCTTGAAGGGCGACGCGGCGCGCAGCGCTTCGAAGTCGACCTGGGTCTGCAGCAGGTCGCGCAGCGGGTTCAGGTCCAGCGGGTTGAGCTGCGACGGCGAGAAACAGGCCGCCCAATGCGCCAGCATCTTGCC
>JALHPY010000080.1 GCA_022842305.1 Rubrivivax sp. | reverse complement strand
GCCGCCGGCCGCGGCGGCCGGCCAGGCCGAAGGAGGTGCCCGCCATGAAAAGTAACCCCCTCCTGAAGTGGCTGCTGATCCCGATGGCGCTGGTGCTGCTGTTCGTCGGCATCAAGATGTTCTCCGGGGATCGCGGCGCCAAGCCCGTTCCGGCCGGCAGCGCCAACTCGCTCACGCCCGAAGAGATGAAGGCGCTGGGCATCGAGGGCGACACGCCGCGCGATACCGTTGCCACACTGGTGGCCCAGGTCAAGCAGTTGCGCAACGAGCTGCAGACGGCGCTCAACGACAACAAGAACCAGAAGAGCGAGAACGAGCGTATGCGCGCGCGGGAAAGCGCGATCGACCAGCGCATCCAGTCCGCGCTGGATGGTGAACGCGGCCGCCTGCAGCAGGACCGCGAGCAGTTGGCCGGCGACCGCCAGCAGACCCAGGGCCTGCTGCAAGACCTGCAGCGGCGCCTGGATGGGCTTTCCGGCAAGGGCGGCCAGGCCGATCTGCCGGTCGGGCTCGGCCTGGAGGACGGCGACGGCAAGGGCTTCAGCGGCAGCCAGGGCGGCGCCGCGCGCAGCACCAGCGGCACGCGCTGGGTGGAACCGGACGATGCGAAGCCTTCGGCGAAGAACGGCAGCAGCGGCGGCCTGAACTTTCCGACCAGCTTCGGGCCGGCGCAGAAGACGCTTTCCGACACGGCCGACAACGTGGCCAGCACCGTCGCGGATGCAGGCAGCCGCGCCGTGGGCACGTCGTCCAAGCCGGTCTACACGGTGCCGTCGAACTCGACGCTGATGGGCTCCATCGCGATGACCGCGCTGATCGGCCGCGTGCCGATCGACGGCACGGTCAACGACCCGTACCCCTTCAAGGTGCTGATCGGCCCGGACAACCTCACCGCCAACGGCATCGACATTCCCGACGTGGCGGGCGCGGTGGTCAGCGGCACGGCCTCGGGCGACTGGACGCTTTCCTGCGTGCGCGGGCAAATCCGCTCGGTGACGTTCGTCTTCAACGACGGCACGGTGCGCACCATGCCGGAGGACGGCAACCGCAACCAGAACGGCGGCTCGGGCGGCAACGCGAACAGCACCACGCACGGCGGCCTGGGCTGGATCAGCGACCCCTACGGCGTCCCCTGCGTCAGCGGGGAACGGCGCAGCAACGCGCAGCAGTACCTCGGTTCGCAGGCCCTCATCACCGCGGCCGGTGCCGGTGCGGCCTCCCTCATCAAGTCGGACAACGGCAGCGTGGCCGTGGTCGCCAACAGCAACGGCTCGCTCGGCACGGTGGGCATTACCGGCAACGAGGCCATGGGCCGCATCCTGGCCGGCGGTGTGCGCGACATGGCCGATTGGGTCAACAAGCTTTACGGGCAGGCCTTCGCCGCCGTCTACGTGCGCCCCGGCGCCAAGGTCGCCGTGCACCTGGAGCAGCCGCTCAACATCGACTACGACGCCAAGGGGCGCCGGGTCAATCACCGCATCGGAGGCAAGCATGCGTCGGATTTGGATTGAATCGGCCGTGGTGCTGTGCGCGGTCGTGGTGCTGGGCGGCTGCGCCACCAGCAAGGACAAGGTACTCCCGCACGGCGACTACACCATGCTCGACGTGTGGAACCAGGAGACGGGCGGCAGTGCCGGCGGCGGGCAAGCGGCGCGGCAACTGCTCGATGCACGCCAGGGCCTGCGCCGGCCGCTGACGGAGGCCGACGTGCATGCGGCGCCCGCCGCCGCTACCGCCTACACGCGCACCGCGGCCAACGAGATCTACCGCCAGTTCCACCGGCTCCCCAACCCCGATCTGGTCATGTACGTGTTCCCGCACCTGGCTGGCAGCGATCCGGTGCCAGTGCCTGGCTACACCACCGTCTTTCCCCTGTATCAGAGGGTCCAGTACGCCATGCCCGGCGAACGCCTGGAGGACTACTGATGGCCTGGACCTTGCCCTGGCCGCGCAAGGCCCTCGCATCGGCTGGCCCTGAGCTGCACGACGAGGATGCCTGGTCGCGGCATGTGACGACACTGGCGGCACACGGCATCCCGGAGCCGGGCACCGTCGCGGATGACCGGCTGCACCGTCCTGCTACCGAGGCGGACCAGCAGGCGCTCTACGGTGTGGCGCCGTCCTTCGCCGACCTGCTGCCTTGGGTGGAGTACCTGCCGGGTTCCAAGAGCATGCTGCTGGAAGACGGCCAGTCGGTGGCGGGCTTCTTCGAGCTGGCGCCGGTGGGCACCGAGGGCCGCGAGATGGCCTGGCTGTGGCAGGCGCGCGATGCGCTGGAGAACGCACTGCAGGACTCCTTCGACGAACTCGACGAGAACCCCTGGGTGGTGCAGCTCTATGCCCAGGACGAATCGAGCTGGGACAACTACCTGCGCGGGCTGGCCGACTACGTTCGGCCGCGCGCCCAGGACAGCGCCTTCACCGACTTCTACCTGCGCTTCTTCGGCCATCACCTGCGCGCCATCGCCAAGCCCGGCGGCCTGTTCGAGGACACGACGGTGACGCGCCTGCCGTGGCGCGGCCAGGTGCGGCGCGTGCGCATGGTGGTCTACCGGCGTGCGAGCGCTACGACCGCATCGCGGCGCGGTCAGTCGCCCGAGCAGGCACTGACGACGATCTGCGACCGGCTCGTGGGCGGCCTCGCCAACGCGGGCGTGAAGTCCCGGCGCATGGCGGCCGACGACATCCACGACTGGCTGCTGCGCTGGTTCAACCCGCACCCGACGCTGCTCGGCCCCAGCGCCGATGACCGCGAGCGCTTCTACGAGCTGACCCGTTACCCCGAGGAAACCGAGCAAGGCGAGATCGAGCTGGCCAGCGGGGACTTCGCGCACCGCCTGTTCTTCGGCCAGCCGCGCTCGGACATGGCGAACGGCACCTGGGTGTTCGACGGCATGCCGCACCGGGTCATCGTGATGGACCGGCTGCGCATGCCGCCCGCCACCGGCCACGTCACCGGCGAAACCCGCAAGGGCGGCGATGCGGTCAATGCGCTGTTCGACCAGATGCCCGAGGACACGGTGATGTGCCTGACGGTCGTCGCGACGCCGCAGGACGTGCTCGAAGCTCACCTGAACCACCTGAGCAAGAAGTCGGTCGGCGAGACGCTGGCCTCGGAGCAGACACGCCGCGACGTGCAGGAAGCGCGCGGGCTGATCGGCAGCGCGCACAAGCTGTACCGCGGCGCGCTCGCCTTCTACCTGCGCGGGCGCGACCTGGCGCAGCTCGACGCCCGCGGCCTGCAACTGGTCAACGTCATGCTCAACGCCGGTCTGCAGCCGGTGCGCGAGGAAGACGAGGTGGCGCCGCTGAACAGCTACCTGCGCTGGCTCCCGTGCGTGTTCGATCCGGCGCTGGACAAGCGCCAGTGGTACACGCAACTGATGTTCGCGCAGCACGCCGCGAACCTTGCGCCGGTGTGGGGCCGCAGCCAGGGCACGGGGCATCCGGGCATCACGTTCTTCAACCGCGGCGGCGGGCCGATCACCTTCGATCCCTTGAACCGGCTCGACCGCCAGATGAACGCGCACCTGTTCCTGTTCGGGCCGACCGGCTCTGGCAAGTCGGCAACGCTCAACAACATCTTGAACCAGGTCACGGCCATCTATCGGCCGAGGCTGTTCATCGTGGAGGCTGGCAATAGCTACGGTCTGTTCGGCGACTTCGCCACGCGGCTCGGCCTCAAGGTGCATCGCGTGAAGCTCGCGCCCGGCGCCGGCGTCAGTCTCGCGCCGTTCGCCGACGCGCACCGGCTGGTCGATACGCCCAGCCAGGTGCAGACCTTGGATGCCGATGCGCTGGACGAGGACCAGGAGCCCGCAGCGCAGGCGGCGAGCCGCAGCGACGAAGTGGACGAGCAGCGCGACGTGCTCGGCGAGCTGGAAATCACCGCGCGGCTGATGATCACCGGTGGCGAGGACAAGGAAGAGGCGCGCATGACGCGCGCCGACCGCAGCCTGATCCGCCAGTGCATCCTCGATGCGGCCCAGCGTTGCGTGGCCAACCAGCGCACCGTCCTGACGCGCGACGTGCGCGATGCGCTGCGCGAGCGCGCCCGCGATACGGCACTACCCGAGGTGCGGCGCGCGCGGCTGCTGGAAATGGCCGACGCGATGGATATGTTCTGCCAGGGCGTGGACGGCGAGATGTTCGACCGGCCCGGCACGCCCTGGCCCGAGGCCGACATCACCATCGTCGATCTGGCGACCTTCGCACGCGAGGGCTACAACGCGCAGCTTTCCATCGCCTACATCAGCCTTATCAACACGGTCAACAACATCGCCGAGCGCGACCAGTTCCTCGGCCGGCCGATCATCAACGTGACGGACGAGGGGCACATCATCACCAAGAACCCGCTGCTTGCGCCCTACGTCGTCAAGATCACGAAGATGTGGCGCAAGCTCGGCGCCTGGTACTGGCTGGCGACGCAGAACATCGACGACCTGCCCAAGGCCGCCGAGCCCATGCTCAACATGATCGAGTGGTGGATCTGCCTCTCGATGCCGCCCGACGAGGTGGAGAAGATCGCGCGCTTTCGCGAGCTGAACGCGGCGCAGAAGGCGCTGATGCTGTCGGCCCGCAAGGAGGCCGGCAAGTTCAGCGAGGGCGTGATCCTTTCCAAGAGCATGGAAGTGCTATTCCGCGCGGTGCCGCCCAGCCTGTACCTGGCGCTGGCTCAGACCGAGCCGGAAGAGAAGGCCGAGCGTTTCCAGTTGATGCAGCAGTACGGCATCGGCGAACTGGACGCCGCTTTCAAGATCGCCGAGAAGATCGACCGCGCCCGCAGCATCGAGCCGCTGGTGCTCGATGCGCTGGCGTGACGGGGAGTCCACGATGCGCATCCCTCGCTTCGCGCCGTCCCGCACCGTCCTTGTCGTCGCGCTGCTGATGGCCGCGGCCCTGACAACGGCCGCATGGCTCGGCCTGCGGCCGCAGTCGCCGCCCGCCGAACCCGATTTTCCTTCGGCAGAAGCAACGCCTGCGCCGGCAACGGCACCAGCCGGCCCGCCCTGGCGCTATGGCCGCGCCGATGCGCGCTTCACGGTGGTCGAGTACGCCGACCTCGAATGCCCGTTCTGCCGCGCCTACTTCGCAGTGCTCAAGCGCTGGATCGACGCGCACCCGGACGTGAGCTGGCAATGGCATCACCTGCCGTTGCCGTTGCACGAGCCGGCCGCGTCTGCCGGTGCGCGCCTGGTGGAGTGCGTCGGCGAGGCCGGCGGCCAGGCCGCGTTCTGGCAGGCCGCCGAGTGGGTCTACACGCACACCCGCGGCGACGGTCAGGGCCTGCCCGAGGGCCTGCGCTATCCCGACCTCACGCCGGCCGCGCAGCAGTGCCTCGACAGCGACCGCCCCGATGCGCTGATCCGCGCACAGTCGGCGAGCGCGGCGCAGGAGGGCATCAAGGTCACGCCCACGCTGCGCCTGCAGGATCGCCAGTCCGGCAAGACGCTGCTGCTGCACGGCCCGGTCGAAGGAGATGCCTTGCTGTCCGCGATCGACCTGCTGGCGGCCAGTGCAGCGGCCGAGCCCGCATCGAAGGAAATGCCTGCCGAGTCTCTCGGAGACATGCCCAGGTAGCCACGATCTTCAAGGCTACGACGCGGCTTGGCCGTGCTGATCGACCCCGTTCGCTGCGCATCCCTGGACGCGAACAGCCACTGTGCATGCGGTGGCGGATGCCCGCTCTTCTGCCGCTTGTTCTTCATCGTCCCCGGAGGGTTTGTCCCTCCCGGGACAGGCGTCCTCCGACTTCATCCCGTGGAGGTTCGCCATGTCCTATGTCGTCGCCGACTCGCGTCCCGAGTCGCTCAGCCTGATCGCCGCCCAGCACGAAGACTGGATCATCCGCCAGGCCATCGCCTTGCTGGAACAACGCATCTTCAAGGCCGGCCCGATGCTGAACAGTCCCGCCGCCGTGCGCGACTACCTGCATCTGAAGCTGGTCGCGGAGCCCAACGAGGTCTTCGCCGTCGTGTTCCTCAACTCTCAGCACCAAGTCCTCGCCTACGAGCCGATGTTCAAGGGCACGGTCGATCAAACCTCGGTGTACCCGCGGGTGCTGGTGCAGCGCGCCCTGGCCCTCAACGCCTCGGCGGTCATCCTGGCCCACCAGCATCCATCTGGCATGACCGTGCCTTCGGCCGCCGATCAGGCGCTGACCGACCGGCTCAAAGCCGCCCTGGCGATAGTCGATGTCCGGGTGGTGGATCACTTCATCGTCGGCAAGGGCACGCCGTACTCCTTCGCCGAATCCGGCCTGCTGTAGCGCCGCTGACCGCCTGGTCCCCGCGGGAGCCTCGGCTCCCGCTTTTCTTTCGCCTGTCTGCCCAAAGCGGAGCGCGCGCGGTGCGCATTCCTTGTCGCGGTTGGACTGCCTTCGGCGTTCGACTAGAGCCTTGCTCTCATTCCCAGGACGCCCGCCATGACGGCTCCCTTCTTGAAACCCATCCCGCGGCTGCGGTGTACGCGCATCGCCTGCGCGGGAGGGCTGCTGCTGTGCCTGCTCGGCCAGGACGCATCCGCAGCCGACGTGCTGGTCGTGACCGACAGCCGCCATCCCGTGCAGTCCGCATCCGGCGCGCGCGTGATCGAGCTGGATCTGCCCGAGCGCATCGAGGCCGAACTGGCCGCGGGCCTGCCTGCCGATCCGGGCCGCGCGGCCGCGCTCGTGCAGCAACGCCTGCGCGATGGCAGCCAGGCACTACAGCGCCGCATCGGCAGCGCCTACCAGGGCGTCGCCGATGCCTGGGGCTTGGGGCTGGCCAAGGTGCCTGCCGTGGTGGTCGATCGCCGCTACGTGGTCTACGGCGAGCCCGATGTCGCGCGCGCCGTGGCACGCATCGAATCACATCGGAGGGCACAGCCATGAACCGCCTGCTGTCGGCGTCGTCGCGCCGGGCCCGCCTTGCCATCGCTTCGGTGCTGCTCGGCGGCGCCGCTTCGAGCTTCGCGCTGAACACGGCTACCATCGTGTCCTCGGCCCTGTCGCCCGACTGCCTGGAATATCGCGTCGTCGGCATCTGCTACTGGCTGTTCTGCACCTGGACGGGCTGCACGGTGCGCACCTCGGTGAAGGTGCGCCACTACATTCCCGACGCGGTGGTGTCGAGCTACAGCAACACCGGCGAGAACCCGTGGATCGAGGTGCGCGCCATGAGCATGCCCAATCCCACGGCGCAGGCCGGCGGCGACGGGACGACGAACCACGACAACGAGAACAACCTGGCGAAGTTCAAGAACGCCGACGTGATCGGGCATCCCGGCGGTTCGGTGTTCAGCCAGTTCGCCAGCGCGTCCGGCTACGCCTGCCAGGGCGCAGGCACGGCCTTCATGCCGTACCTGCTGAGCACCCTCGACACGCTGGCCTGGCGCTACAACGTCCCGGAGATGGTGTACCCCGAGGCGGTGATCCCCGGCATGCGCGAGATCGGCGGCCGCACGACGCTCAACCTGTGGGGCAACGTCTATCCGCGCGGCGGCTTCCTGCATCAGACCGACGACTACAAGAGCGGCGCCGTCGTCGCGCAGCGCGCGGGCGATGTCGTCACGCGGCGCATGCAGCCGCACGTCTACCAGCCGCTGCTCGCGAGTTCGAGCGACGGCTATTGGCCGACCGGCGCCCTGGTGGAGAGCGATGCCTCCACCGGCAAGTGGCAGGAGCTGACGCCGACCCTCTCCAACTCCTGCGCCGTGTTCCCCCACTCCAACACGCGCGTGCAGGCCCAGCAAGGCGACTACGCCTGGGCGCTGTGGCGGCCCTATGCCTGCTGCCAGCGCCGCGGGCAGGTCTTCCTCGGCAGCGTCGATTTCCTCTGAGGTATTCCGATGAAAGCGTCTCTCTCCCGTTTCGCACAGCGCGCCAGGCCCTACGCGCTCAGCATCGCGCTCGCCTGCGCCGTCACGGCCGCAGCCGGCGTCGCGTGGGCGCAGACCCGCATCAGCCCCACCGGCGTCGGCGTGAGCGGCAGCGTCATCGGCGACGACGTGCTCTACAGCATCGGCGGCGGCCGGGCCGTGTCCATGGGCGGCGCCGGGAACATGCAGAGCATCGGCGTGGGCATCGGCTGGAACAGCAACCTGATCTGCGGAAACATGAGCATCACGACGACGCTGCAGAACCAGTTGAACGGCCTCACCAATGGCTTTCAGCAGATCATGTCCTCGGTGATCCAGAGCGCCACCAGCGCCGTGGCGTCGCTGCCGGCCCTGATCATCCAGCGCGCCGATCCGGGCCTCTACAACCTGCTGACCAACGGCGTGCTGCAGGCTCGGCTCGATTTCGACCGCAGCAAGTTGACGTGCAAGGCGATGGCCAACCGGATGGCGGACATGGCCGGCGGCCAGGCCGGGTGGGATCAGCTCGCCGAAGGTTTCGCGCTGCGCGATGCGGTGAGCAGCACCGATGCGGTGTCCGCCGTCGAGCAGGCCGAATCGAACAAGGGCAACAACGGCGTGCCCTGGGTGGGCGGCGGCAACGCGGGCGGCTCGGGCCAGGGTTCCATCAAGGTGGTCGGCGACGTGACCCGTGCCGGCTACAACCTGCTCAACAGCCGCGGCGTCAGCGACACCTCATCCATCCCGCGCGCGTCCTGCGGCAACCGGCTGACCTGCCAAACCTGGTCCTCGCCGCTGGCCGCAGCGGACTTCGCAACCCGCGTGCTCGGCGAGCGCGAGCAACGCACCTGCGAGACCTGCACCAAGACGCAGACCACGCCTGGCGTCGGCCTGACGCCGGTGATCCAGGAAGAGTACGAGACCAAGCTGCAGGCACTGCAGGGCCTCGTGACGGGCTCGACGCCGATGACGGTGGCAAACCTCGAAGCCGCCGGCAGCAACTCGCTGCCGATCACGCGCGGCGTGATCGAGGCGCTGCGCGACGAGCCCGATCAAGACCTGCTCGGCAAGCGCCTGGCGTCCGAAGCCGCGCTGTCGAGCGTGCTGGAGAAGGCCCTGCTGTTGCAGCGCACGCTGCTGACCGGCAAGAAGGAGCCGAACGTCGCCGCCAACGAGCTGGCCGTGAAGGCGGTCGATCAGGAGAACAACGCGCTGGAGCAGGAGATCAACAACCTCAAGACCGAGCTGGAGCTGCGGCGCACGCTGGCCGGCAATTCGGCGATGGCGATCGTGCAGCGCCACGGCACCCGCGCCGCGGGCTCGCGCGGCATCTTCGAGGGCGACACGACGCGCGACCGGCTCAAGGAAGTGCAGAAGCCGCGGAGCGGGCCATGACCAGCCGGGCCTGGCTGCGGCCGGCACGGCTGCTCGGCCGCCGCGTCGGCATCGTGCTGCTGTGGGTGCTGCTGGTGGCGGGCATCGCGGTCGGCGTGAACGTCGTCGGCCTCCACATCGTCGGCAGCATCGACGGCTGGGAGCAGTGGCTGCGCGAGCACTCGGGCCACTTCCTCGTCTGGCGGCTTCTGCTCTACGCGGCGACGGCCTACGGCTGGTGGTGGATGCGTCGGCGCCTGCGCGAACGCGAGCCATTGGCCGAGACCCATCAGCGCCTGCTGCGCGCCGAGATCGCGGCCGTCGCCACCCTCGTGCTGCTCGAAGGCAGCCAGCTACTGCGCAATGGCTGAGCCCTGGAGAACGCCATGACGCTCAACACAACGGACTACCTGGAGTATTACCTGACCCTGGTCGGGTGGATCGTCAGCAACGGCATCTGGAACATCCTCGTGGCCAGCGGCGTATTCGCGCTGCCCTTCGTGGTCATGGTGGTGCAGGAATGGCTGCGCGCGCGGGCCGAGGGTGCGGACGAGGGCAACAAGGGGGTGCTGTCATCGATGCGCATCGAGAACCGCGTGTGGGTGGCGATCGTCGTCATCCTGTTCGCCGGCATCCCCTTCATTCCGGTCGACCTCAGCACCATCAAGTTCGACACGACGCGCTCCGCGCAATGCCAGGTCAGCGTCCCGCAGCCCACCGACACGGGCTGGTCGAACGCCTACACCACGCTCAACAACCAGAGCGCGCTGGTGCCGGTGTGGTGGTTCTTCATGCACGCCATCTCGAAGGCGGTGACGGGCGGCGCGGTGGCGGCCATCCCCTGCGGAACGGATCTGCGTCAGATGCGCATGGACGTGGATGCCACGCGCATCGATGACCCGGTGCTGGCCCAGGAGGTCGGCGACTTCGTGCATGACTGCTACGGCCCCTCGCGCGCCAAGCTGTTCATGTCTCGGCCCACGCTCTCCGACGAGCAGATGAATGACGTGACCTGGATCGGTTCGAGCTACTTCCTGAACAACGCGGGCTTCTACGACACCTACCACTCGAACACGCCACGCACGGCCTGGCCCTACGACGCGACGCGCGATGCGGGGCTGGCCCAGGTGGATAGCGGCGGGGGCTACCCCACGTGCCGGCAGTGGTGGTCGGACGGCGGCAGCGGCCTGCGCGCGCGCCTGCTGGCCCAGGTCGATCCCGACCTGCTGACGCGCATCGGCCGCTGGGCGGGCTTCCTGTCGCAGAGCGAGGTGAACGACTCGGTGATCCGCGCCGTGGTCTCGCCGCGGCAGCAGAAGATGAACCAGGGCTCGGTCTACACCGACTACGGCGGCCAGATCGAGAAGACGCTGCCCAACGTCGTGACGCGCGGCGCCGGCGACCTGGGGCTGACCATGGGCTCGCTGGGCTTCTTTCCGGCGATGGACGTGGTACGCCAGGCGCTGCCGATGGTGCTGTCGCTGCTCAAGATGGCGCTGGTGATCTGCATCCCGCTGGTGCTGGTCTTCGGCACCTACGAGCTGAAGGCGCTGGTCGCGGTGAGCTGCGTGCAGTTCGCGCTGTTCTTCGTGGACTTCTGGTTCCAGCTCGCGCGCTGGCTGGACAGCACGATCCTCGACGCGCTCTACGGCTGGGGGTTCGGCGCGAACCGGCCGCACAGCAACTTCGATCCGCTGATCGGCCTGAACAACGCCTTCGGCGACATGCTGCTGAACTTCGTCATGGCGACGATGTTCATCGTGCTGCCTACCTTCTGGGTGGCTGCGCTGGGCTGGGTAGGCGTGCGCGCGGGAACGGCAATTCAAGGGCTGGCGGCAGGAACCAGGGATGCCCAAGCTGCTGGCGGCAGGGGTGCGGGTGTCGCTATGAAAGCAGCGAAGTAACGCCTCTAGGCTTGCTCGTCTTCTGGATCGTGGGGGTCGATCCGGTAATCGTCATGGGTGTAGAGGCCGTACCCGGCAGGGCCGTATCGCCATTCCGGCTTGTGTTCCTCGTCGTAGCTCCCATCGTCGTTGCGGACTACCCAGGCGCCGACCAGCGCGAACGCAAGCAGCAGTGCCAGCCAGAACGCGGTGTAGAGCAGGACACCGATCGCAGCGAGCTTGACGGCCAGCAGCGCGGCCTTGGCAATGCCAGGCGCCCATCCCTGCGCGAACAGCCAGCCCTGCGCCCGCCGATCCAGACGCGCGCAGCCTCTCCACGCCCGGCCCAGTGTCCGGCCGAGGCGTTCTGCGAAGGTGGTCTGTGCGGCGGTCTTCATGGTGGCTACCTCATGTTCATCCTGTCGTGTGGCTGTGATCCCTGTCCGTGTCGCGATTGAAACCTGTGCTGTTCTTCAACCGCGGTCTAGTCCTTGTCTGCTGCGCGCCAGTCGGCCTGGCTTGCGGCCACCAGCGCCGCCCAATCGTCCGGCGGGTTGCCGCGTCCCAACATCTTCTCGAACACCGCATAGGGGTCGGACTTGCTGCCCGACGACCGCAAGGTCTGCTCGTCGTTGACCCAGGCGAACACGATCGCCTTGGCCTTGGAGTCGAAGCGGAAGAACAGCCGGAACCGCCTCCCGATCTTTGCGCGCCGCCAGTGCCGGTAGGCCGGCCCCAAGGTGTTGCCCTGGCGGAATTCGTCGCGCGCAGGATCGCTCGGCACGACATCCATGATCAACTGGCTCAACGCCCGGAACAGCTTGACGTTGGCGTTGCTCTCGAACCCCTGCGGGTCGTTCTGTTCGGCCCGTTCCGCGGCCGCGTGCAGCTTGCGCAACTGCTCGATCACGCCCTCGTGGAACAGGAGCGTCCAACCGTGCCGCTGCATCAGAGCGCCACTTCGCCTTCGATGTCTTCATCGAGGTTCACCGCGTGGTGCGCGTTGGCCAGCATGGCCCGCGCCAGATCGTCCGGCAGGGACTGGACGTGCCGCCCGGCCCGGATGTCCGCTTCCAGCAGCCCCAGGAAGGCGCCGATGGCCGGGTCTTCATGGTCGGCGTCGGCGCGGGTCACGACGACTTCGCCGCCGCGCAGGTCGAACGCCACCTTGCCGCCGGTGTCCACGCCCAGCGCTTGCCGGATGGACTTGGGCAGCGTGATCTGACCCTTGGAGGTCAGCGTCGCGACTTCGTGGATTTCGGGCATGGCGGCACTCCTGATGGCAATGCCTGGATGGTAAGGAAATTTCCTTACCTTGTCAATCTGGGTGTGCATGGTGCTCCGTCCGGTCGATGAAACGGCTCCATCGTAGGGGCGGCACAGCCAGCCTTCCCGCATCAATCCGACTTGGGCCAAACCCGCATTGGTTGTGGTTCGGCAGGCGTCGTTGCCCTATATCCAAAGGTTTCCGTAAAGGCCAAAGGGCTGGGGAAGGGGCAAGGGAATGGGGCCAAGGGGAAAGGCCCTACCCGAAAAGGCCAAAAGGCTCTCCCGACCCGCCCGCCGTCCGGGGTTCGCCATGCTCTCGCTGTTCCAACGCAAACGGCCGCCGTCTACCTCTGGCGCCGCGCCGACACCCACACCTCCCGCCGAGCCCGGCAAAGGGCTGATGCGGCCGGAGCCGGCCGCATCGCTGCTGGCGACGCCGCGCCGGCAGAAGCTGCTGGAACACATCTGGCAGCGCACCTCGCTGTCGCGCCGGCAGTTCGCCACGCTGTACCTCGCCCCGCTGGAACGCTACGCCGAGCTGGTCCAGCAATTCCCCGCGTCGGAGGCCCATCACCACGCCTATCCGGGCGGCATGCTGGACCACGGCCTGGAGATCGTCGCCTACGCGCTCAAGCTGCGGCAGTCGCATCTGCTGCCCGCCGGCGCCACGCCGGAGGCGCAAGCCGCCCAGGCCGAGGCCTGGACCGCAGGCACCGCCTATGCTGCGCTGCTGCACGACATCGGCAAGATCGCGGTCGACCTGCACGTCGAGTACGCGGACGGCACGGTCTGGCATCCCTGGCACGGCCCGCTGCGGCGGCCGTACCGCTTCCGCTACCGCAGGGAGCGCGAATACCGGCTGCACAGCGCCGCCACCGGGCTGCTCTACGCCCGGCTGCTCGATCCGGGCATCTTCGACTGGCTCGCCGACTACCCCGACCTGTGGGCCGCGCTGCTGTACGTCCTGGCCGGCCAGTACGAGCACGCCGGCATGCTCGGCGAACTGGTCGTGCAGGCGGACCAGGCATCCGTCGCCCAGGAACTCGGCGGCGATCCGAGCAAGGCCCTGGCAGCGCCCCGGCACGCACTGCAGCGCAAGCTGCTCGATGGCCTGCGCTACCTCCTGAAGGAAGAATTCAAGCTGAACCAGCCCCAGGCCTCGGATGGCTGGCTGACCCAGGACGCGCTCTGGCTGGTGAGCAAGACCGTCTCGGACAAGCTGCGCGCGCATCTGCTGTCGCAGGGCATCGACGGCATCCCGGCCAGCAACACGGCGGTGTTCAACGTGCTGCAGGATCACGGCATCGCCTTGGCCACACCGGACGGCAAGGCGATCTGGAAGGCCACCGTCACCAGCGATGCCGGCTGGTCGCACAGCTTCACCTTCCTGAAACTGTCTCCGGCCATGGTCTGGGATGCGGCCGACCGGCCGGCGCCGTTCGCGGGTCGCGTGCAGGCCGACGAGGAACAAGGGGCGCCGACACCGCAGGCACCGGCATCCGAAGCGCCAGGCTTGGAAAGCGCCGATACGGCGCCACCAAGCATCGCGCCGACCGTCCCTATGCCCACCGACAACGGCGTGGCTGCGCTGCTCGATCTGCTGAGTGACACGGCCCCACCCGTAGCGCCGGAGGCCCCGAGCGAACCCGAGCCTGCCTCGCCACCGGCGCCTACGGTGCTGCCGCAGATAAGCCTCGCGCCATTTCAGGATCGGCCGGAGCCATCCGGCGAGCATTTCATGGCCTGGCTGCGTCAGGGCATCCAGACGCACAAGCTCATCATCAACGACGCCAAAGCCTTGGTGCACAGCGTCGCCGGAACGGCCTACCTGGTGAGCCCCGGCGTCTTCCAGCGCTATGCGCAGGAACATCTGCAAATCGCCGCACTGGCGAAACCGGAGAACCTGGAGGGATGGCAGTGGGTGCAGAAGCGTTTCGAGAAGCTAGGCCTGCACCGCAAGCAAGCCAGCGGGCTGAATATCTGGACCTGCGAAGTCACGGGGCCGCGCAAATCCAGGCGACTGCACGGCTACCTGCTGAGCGCTCCCGAAGCGCTGTTCCAGGAAATGCCTCCGGACAATCCATACCTGCGCCTCCTCACCGAGGCCGTAAAGCGCGAAAATTCAGCCGCCGGTAATAAGAACGACAACGAACAGGGGTAGACAAGGAGCCACGGCGCGGGCCGGCTTCAGTCCGCTGATTTAGGCGGAGCCGTCTCTGCCAGCTTGGCTTCAGTCAGCGCCATCAAGTGGGCAGAACTGCATTTCAGCGCACGGGCGATTTTGAGAATGAGGGGGAGCGTGGGGACATGCTCGCCACGCTCGATCTTTCCCATGTGCGAACGCTCGATTCCTGACAGATGAGCCAGCGTTTCCTGGGCGATGCCTTGACTGGTTCTTTCTTCGCGCACGGAGGCCCCAAACGCGATGGCTGGTTCCGCTTCGTAGGTTGTTGTCCCGGTGGGCCGGCCTCTTTGAATCGAACGCTTTTGCATTGCCAAAAGCGTCGAGGATTGACACGATATAAACCACGTTAAACTTAACTCAATAGAAGCGACTTCATCGGTCGCCGCGAGTTCACTGCCTGGAGGAACTGGACGTGAAATCGAGCGATGCCTCCACTGAAATCCGGGTGGCTGTGCTCGGCGAGTGGGTGCCTTCACCGCTTGCCGACTTGCTGGCGTTGCAGCGCGCCGAAGAGCCAGAGACCGCCACCGCCTTGATCGGATGCAGTTCCACAGCGCAGGCGCAGGAACTGCCGCACGATAACTTTGACTTGGCCCTGTCCACAGCCGCCTGGGAGTGGCCAGGCTGGGTGTGCGAGCCGTTGTGGCATGACACGCTGGCAGTCGCCGTCGCCAAGCGCTCGCACCTGCTGTCCTACCGTGAAGTGCCTCGCCAAGAGCTGCTCAAGCAGCCGTTGATCTGCGCGCAGTCAACGGCCGACGAGCCGTGGCGCGCGGTGGCGCATGGCCTGGTCGAGGATGCACCGCAGGGCCATGAGCAGACCGTCAGCACCTTCGACATGGCGATGACGCTCGTCTCCGCGGGCTACGGCATTGCCGTCGCACCCGCCGCGAGACTGACCTGCTACCTGCGTCGCGGCATCGCCGCGCGGCCATTGGCTGGCGCACCCATCATCGTGATGGCCTACCTGCTTCGCCCGTCCTCGTCCTTGACCGAGCCCCAGGAAAGATTCGCCCGCCGCGCGCGCTCCGTGTCCTGAGACAGGGGCGCGCACTGCTGGGCGCTGGCGCGCTACGCAAACGCCACCTGCTGCGGGGACCACTCGCTTTCCTTCACCGTCGTGCTCACCGCCATGATGATCTTGTCGAGATTTGTGGCACTGACGCTTTCCAGAGCCGAGCCGCCGCGCAGCTTCGCGCGCGGCTGCAGGAGCGCGTTGTAGATCTGCCAAGGGTCGGCGCCCCTGGTCAGCTTGAGGACCGCCTGGATCAGCGCGTGCTTGACCGGATCGAGATGCCAATCCGGCACGCGCTGACCACGGTTGCCCAGGTTCAGCGCCAGCAGGTTGCCGGCCTTGATCTCGTAGCTGATCCACCGGCGGGACTTGCCCGCCATCTTCGCGTACTCGGCGACTGGCAGGTTGTGTGGTGCCTCGAAGACATCGACCAGTTCCATCCGCTGGCGCTGTATGTCGGACAGCGGTTCCTCCATGACGGAACGCGGCAACGGCACTGCGGGCAGCCGATGCGTCTCGGCTGACACCAGTGGCATCGCGTCTCCCGGCCTGGTCACGATCAGGAGCGGCGCCGACGCGGCCGCTGGTTTGGGTGGCGCACTCGCGGCTTCCTCATCCGAGAGGACGGGCACGCCCTCCAAATGAATGGTGAGCGGCATGCTCGCTGCCTCGACCATGTTCTGCTCGAAGAGATCGAGCCGGTCGGCCCAATCCTGCATCATCCGCCGCCGCTGCTCGACGTACTCGGCGTGGTTGTAGGTGGCACTGACCTTGTTGGGATCGACGTGCGAGAGTTGCGCGTCCACCCACACCTTCGGGTAGCCGATCTCGTTGAGCGCGGTGGACATCGTGCCCCGGATGCCGTGCCCGGTCAGCAGGTCGCGATAGCCCATGCGCTTGAGCGCGCCGTTGAGCGTGTTCTCGCTCATGCGCTTCTTCAACTCGCTGTCGTGGCGGAACAGATAGTGCTGGGCCGGTTTGAGCTGTTCGAGCAGGTGCCGGACGATCTCGATGGCCTGCACCGACAGCGGCACGATGTAGGGTGGAATGTCCTTGGGCAACTGGCGCTTCCTGCGCATGTCCACCTGGAGCTGCTTCACGACCTCGGGCGGGATGATCCAGAGGCCCCGATCGAGGTCGAACTGATCCGGCGTCGCCAGGCGCAGCTCGCCCGTGCGCACGCCGGTGAATAGCAGCAGCCGCAGACCGAGCTGGGTCTGCAGCCGGCCACGATACTTGCGCAGGCGCTGCAACAGCTTCGGCAACTCGGCCATGCGCAGGAACGGGTTGTGGTTCACCGGGGGCAGCGGCAGCGCCACCACGTCGAGGTCGGAAGCCGGGTTCTGCTCCAGGCCCGGCACGACCACCAGCGCGTAGCGGAACATCTGGTTGAACCACGTCCTGACTTTCTCGGCGACGGAGAGCGCCTTGCGCCGCTCGATCCTGGCGATCACTTCCAGCAGGTCAGGGCGTTTGATGTCGTAGATCGAGCGCTTGCCCAGCAAGGGCAGCACATCCTTGGCGAAGACGCGAGGGAGGATCGAGAGGGTGGTCTGCCGGCCCTTCTTGAGGCCGAGTTCGCGGTGGGCAAGCCACTTCTTGTAGATCGCCTCGAAGGTGTTTTCACCGGCGAGTTTGACCGCGGCGCGCTTTTGCTTGCGGTGAAGGCGCGGGTTGATGTCCTTGGCCACCAAGGCGCGCGCCTCGTCACGCAGGGCGCGTGCCTCACGAAGGGACACCTCGGGATAGGTGCCCAGCGACATGCGCTTGGGCTCCTTCATCCAGTAGTAACGGAAGTGCCAGCTCTTGCTGCCCGTGGCCGTCACGGCCAGGGAGAGACCATCGATGTCTGGAAGTGTGTAGGCCTTGCCGGTGGCTTTGGCTTGGCGGACCACCAAGTCTGAGAGTGCCATGCTCTAGCTCCTGAACATGAGTCAGGAACCAGATGCTTAACCCATCGACCTCAGCGCCCTAGCAACAATCCGGAAGCCGTCGTGCCCGCAAAAATGGACACAAAAATGGACATAAACGTCGTGGCTTCAGGTGGATTTCCGTGGAGCCCACTGGAACATCGAGGTGTCGAAAACTCAACCAGAATCAACGACTTACGATGCCTCTTGGACTTCCTCAGAATTCCCTGGAACGATGCAGTGGAGCGGGTGA
>JALHPY010000079.1 GCA_022842305.1 Rubrivivax sp. | reverse complement strand
TACCGCGGCGTGATCAACCTGCTGATGATGTGCGGCTGCATCGGCCAGAGCGGCGGCGGCTGGGCGCATTACGTGGGCCAGGAGAAGCTGCGTCCGCAGACCGGCTGGACGGCGCTGGCCTTCGCGCTGGACTGGATACGCCCGCCGCGGCAGATGAACAGCACCAGCTTCTTCTACTCCCACAGCGACCAGTGGCGCTACGAGAAGCTGGGCATGGAAGAAATCGTCTCGCCCACGCTCAACGCGGCCGACCGCAAGCTCTACGCCGGCAGCATGATCGACTACAACGTGCGCGCCGAACGCATGGGCTGGCTGCCCAGCGCGCCGCAGCTCAGGACCAACCCGCTGCAGCTGGTGAAGGACGCCAGCGCCGCCGGCCTGGATGCCAAGGACTATGTGGTGCGCGGCCTGAAGGACGGCACGGTGCAGATGAGCTGCGAAGACCCCGACGCGCCGCAGAACTGGCCGCGCGTGCTGTTCGTCTGGCGCAGCAACCTGCTGGGCTCCAGCGGCAAGGGCCACGAGTATTTCTGCAAGCACCTGCTGGGCACCGAGAACGGCATCCAGGGCAGGGACCTGGGCCAGGACGATGCGAAGCCGTCTGAAGTGAAGTGGCATGCCGAAGCGCCGGTGGGCAAGCTCGACCTGGTGGTGACGCTGGACTTCCGCATGAGCACCACCTGCCTGTACAGCGACATCGTGCTGCCCACCGCCAGCTGGTACGAGAAGAACGACCTCAACACCAGCGACATGCACCCCTTCATCCATCCGCTGAGTGCGGCGGTCGACCCGGTGTGGCAATCACGCTCCGACTGGGAGATCTACAAGGGCTTCGCCAAGACCTTCAGCGAGGTCTGCATCGGCCACCTGGGCGTCGAGAAAGAGGTGGTGCTGACGCCCATCATGCACGACACCGCCGGCGAACTGGCCCAGCCCTTCGGCGTGAAGGAGTGGCGCAAGGGCGAGTGCGAGCTGATCCCCGGCAAGACCGCGCCGCAGATCGCGGTGGTCGAGCGCGACTACCCCAATGTGTTCAAGCGCTTCACCGCCCTCGGCCCCTTGATGGACAAGCTGGGGAACGGCGGCAAGGGCATAGGCTGGAAGACCGGCACCGAGGTCGAACAGCTGGGCCAGCTCAACGGCCTGACGCTTGCTGAAGGGGTCAGCAAGGGCATGCCCAAGATCGTCACCGACATCGACGCCTGCGAGGTCATCCTGCAGCTCGCGCCCGAGACCAACGGCCACGTGGCGGTGAAAGCCTGGAAGGCCCTGGGCAAGCAGACCGGCCGTGACCACACCCACCTGGCGCTGTACCGCGAGGACGAGAAGATCCGCTACCGCGACGTGCAGGCGCAGCCGCGCAAGATCATCAGCTCGCCCACCTGGAGCGGCATCGAGAGCGAGACCGTCAGCTACAACGCCGGCTACACCAACGTTCATGAGCTGATCCCCTGGCGCACGCTCACCGGCCGCCAGCAGTTCTACCTGGACCACCCGTGGATGATTGCCTTCGGCGAGGCCTTGAGCAGTTACCGGCCGCCGGTGGACCTGAAGACCACGGCCGGCATCCACAACATCAAGCCCAACGGCCACCAGGAGATCCTGCTCAACTTCATCACGCCGCACCAGAAGTGGGGCATCCACAGCACCTACAGCGACAACCTGATGATGCTGACGCTGAACCGCGGCGGCCCCGTGGTGTGGCTGAGCGAAGACGACGCCAAGGTGGCCGGCGTGGAGGACAACGACTGGGTCGAGGTCTTCAACATCAACGGCGCCATCGCGGCGCGCGCGGTGGTGAGCCAGCGCGTCAACCCCGGCATGCTGCTGATGTACCACGCGCAGGAAAAGATCATCAACACGCCCGGGTCGCAGATCACCGGCGTGCGCGGCGGCATCCACAACAGCGTGACGCGCATCGTGCTCAAGCCCACGCACATGATCGGCGGCTACGCGCAGTTCAGCTACGGCTTCAACTACTACGGAACCATCGGCACCAACCGCGACGAGTTCGTGGTGGTGCGCAAGATGGCCAAGGTCGACTGGCTGGATACCCCGCGCGGCGATGAACGCGCAGAGATCGTGCAAGCTCAAGGAGAAGGCGCATGAAGGTCCGCGCACAGATCGGCATGGTGCTGAATCTCGACAAGTGCATCGGCTGCCACACCTGCAGCGTGACCTGCAAGAACGTCTGGACCAGCCGCCCCGGCGTCGAGTACGCCTGGTTCAACAACGTCGAGACCAAGCCCGGCATCGGCTACCCCAAGGAATGGGAGAACCAGGACAAGTGGAACGGCGGCTGGCAGCGCTTGGCCAGCGGCGCGATAGAGCCGCGCCAGGGCGGCAAGTGGAAGCTGCTGATGCGCATCTTCGCCAACCCCAACCTTCCGCAGATCGACGACTACTACGAGCCCTTCACCTTCGACTACGAGCACCTGCAGTCGGCGCCCGAGATGCAGCACGCGCCCACCGCCAGGCCGCGCAGCCTGATCACCGGCCAGCGCATGGAGAAGATCGTCTGGGGCCCGAACTGGGAAGAGATCCTGGGCGGCGAGTTCAGCAAGCGCTCGAAGGACAAGAACTTCGAGGAAGGATTCGAAAAGACGCAGAAGGACATCTACGGCCAGTTCGAGAACACCTTCATGATGTACCTGCCCAGGCTGTGCGAACACTGCCTGAACCCGACCTGCGTGGCCAGCTGCCCCAGCGGCAGCATCTACAAGCGCGAGGAAGACGGCATCGTCCTGATCGACCAGGACAAGTGCCGCGGCTGGCGCATGTGCGTGAGCGGCTGCCCCTACAAGAAGATCTACTACAACTGGAAGAGCGGCAAGGCCGAGAAGTGCATCTTCTGCTACCCGCGCATCGAGGCCGGCCAGCCCACGGTGTGCAGCGAGACCTGCGTGGGCCGCATCCGCTACCTGGGCGTGCTGCTGTACGACGCCGACCGTATCGAACAGGCCGCCAGCGTCGAGCATGACAAGGACTTGTACCAGGCGCAGCTGGACATCTTCCTGGACCCCAACGACCCGGCCGTCGTCGCGCAGGCGCGCCTGGACGGCATCCCCGACAACTGGATGGAGGCCGCGCGCAACAGCCCCGTCTACAAGATGGCGGTGCAGTGGAAGGTGGCGCTGCCGCTGCACCCCGAGTACCGCACGCTGCCCATGGTCTGGTACGTGCCGCCGCTGAGCCCCATCACCGCCGCGGCGCAGTCGGGGCAGATGGGCAGCAATGGCGAGATCCCCGACGTCCAGCAGCTGCGCATCCCCGTCAAGTACCTGGCCAACCTGCTGACCGCGGGTGACACCGCGCCGGTGGTGCGCGCGCTCGAACGCATGCTGGCCATGCGCGCCTACCAGCGCGCCAAGCACGTGGACGGGCAGGCCAACCTGGCCGCCATCCAGCAGGTGAACATGAGTGTGAACGAGGTCGAAGAGATGTACCGCGTGATGGCCATCGCGAATTACGAGGACCGCTTCGTCATCCCCACGACGCACCGCGAATACGCCGAGAACGCCTTCAACGTGCGCGGCGGCTGCGGCTTCAGCTTCGGCAACGGCTGCAGCGAAGGCGTGACCGAGACCAGCCTGTTCGGCAGCGAGAAGAAGCGCACCATTCCCATCAAGGCAGGAGTTTGAGATGAAGAACTTTGCCCGCACCCTGCGCGTGCTCTCGCACCTGCTCAGCTACCCCGATGCCGAACTGCGCGCCCACCTGCCCGAGCTGCGCGCCGCGCTGCATGCAGAGCGTGCGCTGGGCGCCTCGCGCCTGGCCGAGATCGATGCGCTGATCGAGCGCCTGCAGCGGCGCCGGCCGCTGGACGTGGAGGCCGAGCACGTGGAGCTCTTCGACCGCGGCCGCGGCACGGCTCTGCACCTGTTCGAGCACGTGCACGGCGACAGCCGCGAGCGCGGCCCGGCCATGGTGGACCTGTGCAAGACCTATGAGTCCGCCGGCCTGTACCTGGCCCCCGGCGAGCTGCCCGACCACCTGTGCGTGGTCTTGCAGTACGCCTCGACGCAGCCGCCGGCCCAGGCGCGCGCCTTCCTGGGCGAGGTGGCGCACATCCTGCAGCTGATCTTCAGCGCGCTGCTGCGGCGCGAGGCCGCGCACGCCTGCCTGCTGGCCGCGCTGCTGGACCTGGCCGGCGAGAAGGCCCAGGCCGTCAGCGTACCGGCCGAGCCCGGGCTGGACGAAAGCTGGGCCGAGCCAGCGGCCTTCGACGGCTGCTCCACCCAGGGCCAGGCGCGGCCCGGTCAACCGCAACCCATACAGATCGTCAGGAACCCGGCGCTGGCCGCCGGGGCTTCCCGCGCGGCCGCCCAACCCGCCCCAGGAGTATCGGCATGAACACCCTGCACAACTTCGTCTTCAACGTCTACCCGTACGTCTGCATGGCCGTCTTCCTGATGGGCAGCCTGGCGCGCTTCGACCGCGACCAGTACACCTGGAAGAGCGACAGCTCGCAGCTGCTGCGATCGGGCCAGCTGCGCTGGGGCAGCAACCTGTTCCATGCCGGCATCCTGTTCCTGTTCTTCGGCCACCTGTTCGGCCAGCTCACGCCGCACTGGATCTACGAGTACCTGGTCAGCGCGTCCCAGAAGCAGCTGCTGGCGGTGGTGGCGGGCGGTGTGGCCGGTGGCATCTGCTTTATCGGCTTGAGCCTGCTGCTGCACCGGCGCATCTTCGACCCGCGCATCCGCCTGACCAGCCATCGCACCGATCTGGCCATCCTGGTCATCCTGTGGGTGCAGCTGGTCATCGGCCTGTCCACCCTGCCGGCGTCGCTGCAGCATGTGGATGACCCGCAGACCATGCTCCGATTGGCCAACTACTTGCAGGGGCTGGTGTTGTTCAATCCGGATGCCCGCCTGGTGTACGGCGTGGAATGGCATTTCCAGGCGCACATGCTGCTGGGCATGACCATCTTCCTGCTCTTCCCCTTCAGCCGCCTGGTGCACGTGTGGAGCGGCTTCGCCACGCTGGCCTATGTGCTGCGGCCCTACCAGCTGGTGCGTTCGCGCCGGCTCAATGTGCCCGCCGGCCAGAACACGCCGCGCCGTCCGGCCTGAACATCGAGGAGCCGCAGATGAACACCCTGAACCCGCAGCCGCAGATCAACGGCGTGGCCCTGGCCGGCGCGCAAGAGTCCCTGGGCATCGAAGAGCTGCGCCAGCGCGCCTGCTCCGAACTGCTGCGCCAGGCGGCGCTGCAGGCCGGGCTGCTTGCCGACGACGACCCGCTGCCTGCGTGGGACGAAGGCGGCGCGATGAGCGAGGCCGCCAGCGCCGCCATCGAAGTGCTGCTCGACCGCGAACTGGCGCTGCCCGAGCCGTCGGACGAGGCCTGCCGCCGCCACCACGCGGCGCACGCCGCGCGCTATGCCGTGGGTGAACGCGTGCACGCCCGCCACGTGCTGTTTGCCGTGCCGCCCGGCGTGGACCTGGCCGCGCTGCGCCAGCGCGCCGAGGCCTGCCTGCTGGACCTGCGCTGCCAGCCGGCCGGCGCCGAAGACCGCTTTGCGCAGGTGGCGGCCAGCATGTCCAACTGCCCCAGCGGCGCGCAGGGCGGCGACCTGGGCTGGCTGACCAGCGCAGACTGCGCACCCGAGTTCGCGCGCGAGCTGTTCGGCCAGCCTGAGGTGGGTGTGCTGCCGCGCCTGGTGCACAGCCGCTTCGGCCTGCACGTGGTGGAGGTGCTGGCGCGCGCGCCGGGCACCCAGCCGGCCTATGAGGCGGTGCGTGCGGCCGTGCAGCAGGCGCTGCGCCAGCAGAGCTTTGCCACGGCGCTGCGCCAGTACCTGCAGCTGCTGGCCGGCCAGGCCCGCATCGAGGGCGTGGACCTGGACGCCGCGGCCACGCCGTTGGTGCAGTAGCCCGGTGCGGCCGGAGCCCGCCCACTGGCCGCTGGCGGCTTGATGCAGGCCCAGGTGGCGGCGCCGGCGGTGGGCTACAGTGGCCGCATGCGTCGATCCTGGAGCCTGTCCGCCAAGCTGGGCGTCGTCGGTGGCACGCTGCTGCTGCTGGCCCTGGCGTCGATCGGCCTGACGCTGTGGGTGACCTGGCAACTGGAAGGCGGCGCGGCCGCGGTCAACGAGGCGGGGCGCATGCGCATGCAGACCTGGCGCCTGGCGCAGAACCTGGCCGGCGCCGACCACGAGCGCATCGCCCACTTGATGGCGCAGTTCGACCAGAGCCTGGAGCTGCTGCGCACGGGCGACCCCGCCCGACCGCTGTTCGTGCCGAACGACCAGCCGTCGCAACAGGCCTTTGCCGACGTGCGGCGAGGCTGGGCCGCACTGCGCGCCGACTGGTCTGGCAGTGCCGTGCCCGCCGCCGCCGGCGCCTCGCAGCAGGCTGAGGCCTTCGTGGCGCGCGTCGACGCCTTTGTCTCGGCCATCGAGCGCCAGCTGTCGCGTCTGACCGCCATCCTCAACGCCGTGCAGTTCATGATGGTGGTGCTGACCATCGTCAGCGCCGTGGCCTTGCTGTACTCGGCCTACCTGTTCATCTTCAACCCCTTGTCGCGCCTGCAGGCGGGGCTGGCGCGCGTCGAGTCGGGCGATCTGGCCGCGCGCGTGGAGCCGGGTGCCGACGACGAGTTCGGCGCACTCTCGGCCGGCTTCAACCGCATGGCGCAGACGCTGCAGGGCCTGTACCAGAACCTCGAGGCCAAGGTGCGAGAGAAGACCGAAAGCCTGGAAGCCCAGCACGCGCGCCTGGCGGCGCTGTACGAATCGGCGGCCTTCGTGGCGCGCGCGGCCACGCTGGACGAACTGGCCAAGGGCATTGCGCAGCAGGCGAGGCGCGCCGCGCACGCCGATGCCGCGGCCGTGCGCTGGTCGGACGAACACAACCAGCGCTACCTGATGCTGGCCTCGGACTGCCTGCCGCAGGCGCTGGTGGACGACGAGCAATGCCTGCCCACCGGCCAATGCCTGTGCGGCCAGTCGCGCAGCCAGGCCAGCACGCGCGTCATCCCCATCCGGGCCGAGGACGATGCGGCACGCCGCGGCCATTGCGCGCGCGCCGGCTTCGAGACCGTCATCAGCGTGCCGGTGCGCCTGCAGGAGCGCCTGGTGGGCGAGCTCAACCTGTTCTATCGCGCGCCCGTGCATCTGGCCGAGGACGACCGCGCACTGCTGGAGACCATTGCCAGCCACCTGGCCGGCGCCATCGAAGGCCTGCGCGCCGCGGCGCTGCAGCGCGAGACGGCGGTGGCCGACGAGCGCGGCTTCATCGCGCGCGAGCTGCACGACTCCATCGCCCAGAGCCTGGCCTTCCTGAAGATCCAGCTGGGCCTGCTGCGCAGCGACCTGAAGAGCGGCGAGCCGGCCCGCGTGGAGCGCACGCTGGGCGAACTGGACGCCGGCGTGCACGAAAGCCTGGGCGACGTGCGCGAGCTGCTGGTGCACTTCAGGACGCGCACCAACGCCGAGGACATCGCCCCCGCGCTGCGCACCACGCTGCAGAAGTTCGAGCACCAGACCGGCCTGTCCGCGCACCTCGAGATCGAAGGCCAAGGCCTGCCGCTGCCCGCCGACGTGCAGGTGCAGGTGCTGCACGTGGTGCAGGAGGCGCTGTCCAACGTGCGCAAGCATGCGCACGCCAGCGCCGTGTGGGTGGAAGTGCAGCAGGCACCGCAGTGGCGCGTGGAAGTGCGTGACGACGGCTGCGGCTTTGTCACCGACGGCGCGCAGCCCGACGAAACCCATGTGGGCCTGCGCATCATGCGCGAGCGCGCCCAGCGCATCGGCGCCACGGTGGCGGTGGAGTCGGTGCCGGGCTCGGGCACCTGCGTCGTGCTGAGCTTGCCCGAGCGGCTGGGGCAGGCCGCATGATGGGCCGCGGCGCCATCCGTGTGCTGGTGGTCGACGACCACACACTGTTCCGCCGCGGCCTGATCGCGCTGCTGGCGGGCGACGCCCGCTTCGAGATCGTGGCCGAGGCGGGCGATGCGAACGAGGGGCACCGCCAGGCGGCGGCCACGCAGCCCGACGTGATCCTGCTGGACAACCACATGCCGGGCGTCAACGGCGTGGACGCGCTGGCCGGCTTCAAGGCGCTGGCGCCCACGGCGCGGGTGCTGATGCTGACGGTCAGCGAAGACGAGTGCGACCTGGCCGCGGCCCTGCGCGGCGGTGCCCGCGGCTACCTGCTCAAGACCATGGACAGCGACATGCTGGCCGCAGCCATCCTGCGCACCATGACCGGCGAGTCGGTGGTCAGCCCCGAGATGACGAGCAAGCTGGTCAGCGCCTTCCAGTCGCACCACGGCGCGGGCACGGGTGCGGGGCCAGGTGGCGGTGCGGACGCCGATCCCATCCACAGCCTGTCGCCGCGCGAGCGCGAGATCCTGGAACTCATCGCCCGCGGCGACAGCAACAAGGAAGTGGCGCGCGCGCTGGGCATCGCCGAGGCCACGGTGAAGATCCACGTGCAGCACATCCTGCGCAAGCTCAAGCTCAGCTCGCGCGTGCAGGCCGCCGTCTATCTGGCCGGTCGGCCAAGCTGAGCCAGGCGGGTCTGCTGCGTACGGGCGCGTACCGACCGGCGCAGGCCGGTGTGCCAGTCTGGGCATCCTCCCAACAGCCCGGAAGTACCCCCCATGAAGACCGACGGTCAGACCCCGCAAGGCCCTGGCAACGCGCGCCTGGTGCAGGACAAGGTGGCGCTGGTGACCGGTGCCGCATCGGGCATCGGGCGCGCGGTGGCCCTGGTGTGGGCGCGCGAAGGCGCCAGGGTGGTGGTGTCCGACGTCGACCGCCTCGGCGGCGAGGAAACCGTGGCGTTGGTGCGTGCCCAGGGCGGCGAGGCGCTGTTCGTGGCCGCCGACACCGGCCTGCCCGCCGACGCAAAGGCCCTGGTCGAGCAGACCGTGGCGCACTACGGGCGCCTGGACCTGGCCTGCAACAACGCCGGCATCGGCGGCCCCAGCGCGCTGCTGGCCGACTATCCGCTGGATGGCTGGGCGCAGGTGATCAACATCAACCTGTCGGGCGTGTTCTATGGCATGCAGCAGCAGATCGCGGCCATGCTGCGCACCGGGGGCGGCGCCATCGTCAACATGGCCTCGGTGCTGGGGGCCGTGGGCATGGCCACCGGTTCGGCCTATACCGCGGCCAAGCATGGCGTGATCGGGCTGACCCAGGCCGCCGCGCTGGAGTACAGCGCGCTGGGCATACGCATCAACGCCGTCGGGCCCGGCTTCATCCACACGCCCATGGTCAGCCGGCTCGAAGC
This sequence comes from Rubrivivax sp., assembly GCA_022842305.1. GTDB lineage: Bacteria > Pseudomonadota > Gammaproteobacteria > Burkholderiales > Burkholderiaceae_C > Rubrivivax. The sequence goes on along the minus strand of JALHPY010000079.1, from coordinate 8,521 downwards.
CGATCCGGGCCATCTGGCATTGCTGATCGCGGCCCATCCGCTGGGGCGTCTGGGGCGCCCCGAGGAAGTGGCCGAGCTCGTGGCCTGGCTGACGTCGGACCGGGCCTCTTTCGTGACCGGTGCCTACTACCCGGTGGATGGCGGCTACCTGGCGCGCTAGGCCGGGCCTTGCCGGCTGCGTTCGTCCCCGCACAGACCCCGGGAGACCCCGACGCTATGGTCCCTTTGATGCCTGCGGAACTGGTTCGCAGGTTCTCCCGGCAACGGCTCGCGGCGTGTTTGCGCTGCGGCTCGCCGTACCGGGCCCACGATAGACCAAGGAGCAAGCATGGGAACCAACTACGTCACGCGCGACAACTTTGGCATGTACGCACAAGCCAGCCAGGGCCCCGGCCCGGCGCTGATGGGCGCCAACACGCTGCTGGGCAACGACGTCTACAACAAGGACGGCGAGGACCTGGGCGACATCAAGGAGTTCATGATCGACATGGCCACGGGCAAGGTGGCCTACGCGGTACTGTCCTTCGGCGGCCTGCTGGGCATGGGCGACAAGCTCTTCGCCGTGCCCTGGGCAGCAATGGTGCTGGACACCGTGAACAAGCGCTTCACGCTCAACGTGCTGAAGGAAGCCCTGAAGGAAGCGCCCGGCTTCAACAAGGACAGCTGGCCGTCCATGTCTGACCGCACCTGGGCCAGCGGCGTGCACCGTTTCTATGGCACGCCCTACGGCGCCGATTGAGTGACGGGCGGCAGCGCCGCCCTCTAAGGACGAGCGCCGCGGCCCTGCCGTGGCGCTTGTTCACGTGGGCGGTGCTCGGGCGTGGGCCGCCCCTGGTGGCCCCGCGCCGGGCCCCAGCGCAGCAGGCAGGCGCGCAGGGCGCGCAGCTCGCAAGGCTTGTCCAGCGCGTCGTCGAAGCCGTGGCGCGCCAGCCAGGCAGCATTGCCGGTGAGCGCGCTGTAGGCCACCACCGGCACCCGCGCCCGCGCCGCCCGCTGTTCGGCGCGGCGTATCTGCCCGGTGGCGCCCAGCCCGTCCAGCACCGGCATCTGCAAGTCCATCAGGATCATGTCCAGGCGCATCTCGGCCGCCAGGGCCACGGCTTCGGCGCCGTCGGCGGCCTGCAGCGGACGCATGTCCAGGCGCTCCAGCATCTCGCAGGCCCGCATGCGGTTCAGCAGGTCGTCGTCTGCCACCAGCACCGTCAGGCCTGTGGTCAGGGCATCCAGGGGCGGCGGCGCGTTGCCGCGCGGGCGCACCCCTGGCTGCACCACCGAACTCGCCATCAGGCGCTGCAGCCGCCGCAGCCAAGGCAGCACAAGGCCGTGCGGCGCGCGGCCAGCGTGCTCGAGATCTTCCATGGTGCACCCCTCCCCAGATTGGCTGCAGGACGCGATGCTCCGGTAGCAGGCAGGGCGGAGTCTGTGCGCTAGGAGACATACCCGGCAGGGGGTCGAAGCGGGCTCGGCGGGGTGGGGCCGCGCGCAAGACTGACCGGTCAGGGGGGGCTGGTGACGGCGTTGCGCCGCTCAGCCCCCGGGCGCGACCTCGAAGCGCGTGACCTTGCGCGGCCGCAGCCAGACGCGGCTGCCGCGCTGCAGCTGCAGGCGGTCGCGCAGCGCGCCGTACTCGCTGCGCAGCAGTTCCACGTCCAGGTAGCCCTCGCTGCCGTCGCGCTTGAACTCGACGCGCGTGTGCGCGCCGACGGTGAGCGTCTGGCTCAGCGTGGCGGCCCAGGCTTCGTGGCCCACTGGGGGCGCTTCGCCCAGGATCTCCAGTTCGTGCGGGCGCACGTACACCACGTCCTGGCTTGCGGTGCCGCCGCCGGGCGCGTGCTCGCTGCGGCCGTGGAACAGGTTGACGTCGCCCAGGAACTGCAGCACGAAGGGGCTGGCCGGGTGGTCGTACACCTGATCCGGCGTGCCCACTTGCTCGATGCGGCCCTCGTTCATCACCACGATGCGGTCGGCCACTTCCATGGCCTCTTCCTGGTCGTGTGTGACGAAGACGCTGGTCACGTGCACCTCGTCGTGCAGGCGGCGCAGCCAGCGGCGCAGTTCCTTGCGCACCTTGGCATCCAGCGCGCCAAAGGGCTCGTCCAGCAGCAGCACCTTGGGCTCCACCGCCAGCGCGCGTGCCAGGGCGATGCGCTGACGCTGGCCGCCCGACAGCTGGTGCGGGTAGCGGTCGGCCAGCCAATCCAGCTGCACCAGCTTGAGCAGCTCCATCACCTTGCGCTGGATCTCGGCTTCGACCGGCCTGGTGCTCTTGGGCCGCACGCGCAGCCCGAAGGCCACGTTCTCGAAGATCGTCATGTGGCCGAACAGCGCGTAGTGCTGGAACACGAAGCCCACGTTGCGCTCGCGCACGTCGGTGTCGGTGGCGTCTTCGCCATGGAACAGCACGTTGCCGGAATCGGGCACTTCCAGCCCGGCCATGATGCGCAGCAGCGTGGTCTTGCCCGAGCCCGAAGGCCCCAGCAGCGCCACCAGCTCGCCCGCCGGGATGTCCAGGTTCAGCTTGTCGCAGACCACGGTCCTGCCGAAGGCCTTGTTGAGGTTGCGTACTTCGATGCTCATGGTCCTGCCCTATTCGTGTCGATCATGGTCGGCGCGCAGCTGCTTCTTCACGCGCTGCTCGACCAGGTACTTCAGCACCAGCGTCACCAGCGCCAGCAGCGCCAGCAGTGAGGCCACGGCAAAGGCGGCGGCGAACTGGTACTCGTTGTAGACGATCTCGATGTGAAGCGGCATGGTGTTGGTCTGCCCACGGATGTGGCCGCTGACGACGCTGACCGCGCCGAATTCGCCCATCGCCCGCGCGTTGCACAGGATCACCCCGTACAACAGCGCCCACTTCACGTTGGGCAGCGTCACGCGCCAGAACATCTGCCAGCCGCCGGCACCCAGCACGCGCGCGGCCTCTTCCTGCTCGATGCCCTGGGCCTGCATCAGCGGGATCAGCTCGCGCGCCACGAAGGGGAAGGTCACGAACACCGTGGCCAGCACGATGCCCGGCACGGCGAAGATGATCTTGACGTCGTTGTCGATGAACCAGCTGCCAAACCAGCCCTGCAGGCCAAACACCAGCACGTAGATCAGGCCGGCGATCACCGGGCTCACGCTGAAGGGCAGGTCGATCAGCGTCAGCAGCAGGTTCTTGCCGTGGAACTCGAACTTGGCAATGGCCCAGGCCGCGGCCACGCCGAACACCAGGTTCAGCGGCACGCTGATGGCTGCCGCCAGCAGCGTGAGCTTGATGGCGGATAAGGCATCGGGCTCGACGATGGCCGCCAGGTACACGTCCCAGCCCTTCTTGAAGGCCTCGTAGAACACCGTGATCAGGGGCACGAACAGGAACAGCGTCATGAAGCCCAGCGCCAGCGCGATGAGCAGCACACGCACCCAGGGCGCTTCGGTGGTGGCGTCACGGATGCGGTGCGGCGCGCTGCCGGCCACCGCCGGTGCGGGCAGGGTGGCGGTGTTCATGCCAGCCCGCCCTGGCGGCGGCGCGCCCAGCTCTGCAGCAGGTTGATGGCCAGCAGCAGCGCAAAGGCGGCTACCAGCATGACCACGGCGATGGCCGTGGCGCCGGCGTAGTCGTACTGCTCGAGCTTGGTGATGATCAAGAGCGGCGTGATCTCGCTGACCATGGGCATGTTGCCGGCGATGAAGATCACGCTGCCGTACTCGCCTAAAGCCCGGGCAAAGGCCAGCGCAAAGCCGGTCAGCAGCGCTGGCATCACGATGGGGAAGACCACGTGGCGGAAGGTCTGCCAGCGGCTGGCGCCCAGCGTGGCGGCCGCTTCTTCCAGTTCGCGGCTGAGGTCTTCCAGCACCGGCTGCACCGTGCGCACCACGAAGGGCAGGCCGATGAAGACCAGCGCCACCCACACGCCCACGGGCGTGTAGCTCACCTTGAAGGGCAGGTACTGGCCCAGGCTGCCGTTGCCGGACCAGATGGCCGTGAGCGCGATGCCGGCCACGGCCGTGGGCAGGGCGAAGGGCAGGTCCACCATCGCATCGATCAGGCGCTTGAAGGGGAACTGGTAGCGCACCAGCACCCAGGCGACGATCAGCCCGAACACGGCGTTGAGCAGCGCGGCCAGGAAGCTGGCGCCGAAGGTCAGCCGGTAGCTGGCCATGACACGCGGCGTGGTGGTGGCGTCCAGGAACTGCTGCCAGGTCAGCGTGAAGGTCTTCAGGAACGCGGCCGACAGCGGCACCAGCACGATCAGGCTGATGTACAGCAGCGCGAAGCCCAGCGCCAGGTCGAAGCCGGGCAGCACGCTGTGGCGCTTGAGCAGGGTCTTGCGCAGGAACATGGTGTGATGGGTGTGAAGATCAGCGCGCCTTGGCTGCGGCGATCACCTGGTCGTACAGCGCGCCATCGTTGAAGTGCTCCTTCTGCGCCTGGCTCCAGCCGCCGAAGACCTGGTCCACCGTGAAGGTGTCGACCTTGGGGAAGCTCTTGGCGTGCTTGGCCAGCACCTTGGCGCTGCGCGGGCGCAGATGGAAGCTGGCGGCGATCTCCTGCCCGGGCTCGCTGTACAGGTACTGCAGGTAGGCCTCGGCCAGCTTGCGCGTGCCGCGCTTGTCCACCACCTTGTCGACCACGCTCACCGGGTTCTCGGCCAGGATGCTGCGGGCCGGGTAGACCACTTCGAAGTGGTCGCCGAACTCGCGCGTGATCAGCGGCACTTCGCTCTCGAAGGTGACCAGCGCGTCGCCCAGGTTGCGCTGCGCGAAGGTGGTGGTGGCGCCGCGCCCGCCGCCGTCCAGCACCGGCACGTTGGCGAAGATGCGCGTCACCAGGGCCTGGGCCGCCGCCGGGCTGACGCCGCCGGTCACGGCCGCACCCCAGGCCGCCAGGTAGGTGTAGCGGCCGTTGCCGCTGGTCTTGGGGTTGGGGATGATGACCGAGAGGCCCGCACGGCCCAGGTCGCTCCAGTCACGGATGTTCTTGGGGTTGCCCTTGCGCACCAGGATCACGCTGATGGACGTGGTGGGCGATGCGTTGTGGGGCAGGCGCTTGGCCCAGTCGGCCGGCACCAGGGCGCCGCGGGTTGCCAGCACGTCGATGTCGTTGTGCTGGTTCATGGTGATGACGTCGGCCTCCAGGCCGTCGGCCACGCTGCGCGCCTGGCGGCTGCTGCCGCCGTGGCTCTGGTTGAGCGTGACGACCTCGCCCGCGGTCGCCTTCCAGTGCGCGGCGAAGGCGGTGTTGTAGGCCTTGTAGAACTCGCGGCTGACGTCGTAGCTGACGTTGAGCAGCGCGGGCCCGATGGCATGCGCGGGCAGGGCCGGCAGGGTCAGCAAGGACAGCAGGACAGGCAACAGGCGGCGGCGGCTCAGGGACAAGATGATCTCCGACAGGGGAAGAAGACAGCGCGCCACTCTAGGTGGCGCGCTGCGGTGCAACAACGAAGCGAATCGCGGTTGCTTATGCGAAAAGCGGATGAGCCGCTCCGCAGGGCTTACTTTCTGGTGAAGATCTGATCGAACAAGCCGCCGTCGTTGAAGTGCGCGGCCTGGGCCTTGGTCCAGCCGCCAAAGACCTCGTCGATGGTGAACAGCCTGAGCTTCAGGTTGAAGGTGCTGGCGTACTGGGCCGCCACCTTGGCGTCGCGCGGGCGGTAGTAGTTCTGCGCAGCGATCTCCTGGCCTTCGGGGGTGTACAGGTATTCCAGATAGGCCTGGGCGACGGCGCGCGTGCCCTTGCGGTCGACGTTCTTGTCGACCACGGCCACCGGCGGCTCGGCCAGGATGCTGAGCGAGGGCACGACGATGTCGAACCGGGTCGGGCCCAGTTCCTTCACGGCCAGGAAGGCTTCGTTCTCCCAGCTCAGGAACACATCGCCCACGTTGCGCTCGGCAAAGGTGGTCAGCGACCCGCGGGCACCGCTGTCGAGCACCGGTACATTGCCGTACAGGTCGGCCACGAACTTCTTGGCCTTGGCTTCGTCGTTGCCGTACTTCTTCAGGGCGTAGCCCCAGGCCGCCAGGTAGTTCCAGCGCGCCCCGCCGCTGGTCTTGGGGTTGGGGGTGACGACTGCTATGCCCGGCTTGACCAGGTCGTCCCAGTCCTTGACGCCCTTGGGGTTGCCCTTGCGCACCAGGAAGACGATGGTGCTGGTGTAGGGGCTGGCGTTGCTGGGCAGGCGCTTTTGCCAGTCGGCCGGGATCAGCTTGCCCTTGGCATTGAGTTCGTCCACGTCGTATGCCAGGGCCAGCGTCACGACGTCGGCATCCAGCCCGTCGATGACCGAGCGCGCCTGCTTGCCCGAGCCGCCGTGGCTTTGCTTGACGGTCACCACTTCGCCGGTCATCTTCAGCCAGTGGGCGGCGAAGGCCTTGTTGAAGTCGACATACAACTCGCGCGTGGGGTCGTAGCTGACGTTGAGCAGGCTGACCCGCTTCTGCGCCCAGGCCGCGGGGGCCAGCAGCGTGGCCGCCAAGGTGGCGGCCAGGATCAGGGTGCGGCGGCTGATGCGCTTCGATGGAGTGGAGTTCATGGGATGCAGTGAGCGATGGATGGGAGTGCGCGGATGCTAGGAATCGAGCCGCCCGGTTCCAACGAATGATTCCGAGGCTGCTCATGCGGCCAGCGCAAGGACGGCCAGCGCATGGGCCTTACCAGCCCCGCGCGCCACGGGCTTGCCCATCCAGCCCCAGAATCCGCGCCCATGCACGCCATGCTTCCGCTTTTGTCGGCCACCGACTTCCCCGCCCTGCGCCGCCGCCGCCTGCAGACCCTGCAGGTCAACCTGGGCTACCGCTGCAACCAGAGCTGCCTGCACTGCCACGTGGCGGCCGGTCCCAACCGCACCGAAACGATGGACGCGCCCACGATTGCGTTGGTGCTGGAGGTATTGCGCGCGCGCCGTGTGGAGACGTTGGACCTGACCGGCGGCGCGCCCGAACTGAACCCGCTGTTCCGCGGCCTGGTGCGCGGCGCGCGCGCGCTGGGCGTGAAGCTCATCGACCGCTGCAACCTCACCATCCTGTCCGAGCCCGGGCAGGAAGATCTGGCCGAGTTTCTGGCGTCCCAGCACGTAGAGGTCGTGGCTTCGCTGCCCTGCTACGCCGCGGCCAACGTCGACCGCCAGCGTGGCGACGGCGTGTTCGAGCGCAGCATCGCCGGGCTGCGCCGGCTCAACGCCCTGGGCTACGCCCGGCCGGGCACGGGGCTGGTGCTGAACCTCGTCTACAACCCGCAGGGCGCCACGCTGCCGCCGGCCCAGGGCCCCCTGCAGGCCGACTACAAGCGCGAGCTGCTGCAGCGTTTCGGCATCCACTTCGACCAGTTGTTCGCGCTGACCAACATGCCCATCCAGCGCTTCGGCAGCACCCTCGTCAGCAAGGGCGGCTTCGACGCCTACCTGCAGCTGCTGCGCGGCGCCTACCGCGCCGAGAACCTGGACACCGTGATGTGCCGCAGCCTGGTCAGCGTGGACTGGCAGGGCGATCTCTACGACTGCGACTTCAACCAGATGCTGGGCCTGCGCGCCGGCCTGCCCGGCGCGGCGCGGCCGCACCTGCGCCAGCTGCTGGAGCACGACGTGGAAGGCGCGCCCATCCGTGTGGCCAGCCATTGCTTCGGCTGCACCGCAGGGCAGGGCAGCAGTTGCGGTGGCGCGCTGGAGTCCGCAACGGCCGAGCCCGTCAGCGCCACCTGATGGATGGTGCGCACACGCCCGAGCCCGGCCTGTCCATCATCGTGCCGGTGCTGAACGAGGCCGCCGGCATAACGGCCACATTGCAGGCACTGGCGCCGCTGCGCACGCGCGGCGTGGAGCTGATCGTGGCCGACGGTGGCAGCAGCGATGGCAGTGGCGAGCGCGCCCGGCCCTGGGCCGACCAGGTGCTGGCGGCGCCGCGTGGCCGCGCACGGCAGATGAACACCGGCGCGACCGTGGCGCACGGGCCCGTGCTGCTGTTTCTGCACGCCGACACCCGGCTGCCCGACGACGCCCTGGCCCAGATCGACGCCACGCTGGCCAGCGGCGCCGCCTGGGGCCGTTTCGACGTGCGCATCAGCGGCCGGCCCTGGCTGCTGCGCGTGGTGGCCTGGTGCATGAACCGGCGTTCGTGCTGGACCGGCATCGCCACCGGCGACCAGGCCATCTTCGTCAGCCGCCAGGCCTTCGATCACGTGGGCGGCTTCCCGGACCAGCCGCTGATGGAAGACGTCGAGTTGTCGCGCCGCCTGCTGGCGCTGGGCCGGCCGGCCTGTCTGCGCGGCCCGGTCGTCACCTCGGGCCGGCGCTGGGAAACGCGCGGGGTCTGGCGCACCATCTTCCTGATGTGGCAGCTGCGCTGGCGCTACTGGCGCGGCGAATCGCCCCAGGCGCTGGCGCGCGACTACCTTTGATGCGCACGACGCCCGACGCGACCCTCATCGTCCTGGCCAAGGCCCCCGTGGCCGGGCTGGCCAAGACGCGGCTGATCCCGGCGCTGGGCGCGGCCGGCGCTGCCGCGCTGGCCGAGCGCCTGCTGGAGCATGCCGTGGCCGCGGCCGCCG
>JALHPY010000078.1 GCA_022842305.1 Rubrivivax sp. | reverse complement strand
GCCACGATGCCGATGGTGGTGGCGGCGCCGGGCAGGGCCGCGGTGGGCAACTCGCCGGCCAGCAGGGCTTGTACCGCGCTGCGCGGGCGGCCGTCCGGGCCGCGCGTGCCGGCCAGCAACTGGCCGCCGGCCGGGTCCAGCACGTCGCCCACGGCGTTGACGGCCACCAGCGCGCCCACGGTAAAGCCACCGGCGCTGAGCGATGCCGTGCCGATGCCGCCGCGCATGGCACGCTCCACGCCGAACAGCTTGCCCACCGTGGCGCCGGCCCCCGCGCCCACGCTGCCCTGGGCCGGCGCTGCCGTGCTGGCCGCGGCGCAGGCGGCGTAGCCGGCGGCGGCGTCGGGGCGGATGCGGCCGTCGCCCACCCACAGGTCGAAGAGCACGGCCGCCGGGACGATGGGCACGCGCTGGCCGCGCACCGCCAGGCCGTGGCCACGCTCGTCCAGCCAGCGCATCACGCCCGTGGCGGCGTCCAGGCCGAAGGCGCTGCCGCCGGCCAGCAGCAGGGCGTGTACCTGCTGCACGGCGTTGTCGGGGCGCAGCAAGTCGGTCTCGCGCGTGCCGGGCGCGGCGCCGCGCACGTCCACGCCGCAGGTCGCGCCCTGCGGGCACAGCAGCACGGTGCAGCCGGTGGGCCGGCGCGCGTCGGTGTGGTGGCCGACCGCCAGGCCGGCGACATCGGTGATGCTGCCCTGAGATTCGCGCACGTCAGAAGGCGCGCAGGAACCGTCGCGAGCGGCCCGAGGTCAGGCCGAGCAGCGCAGCCGTACACCCGTACGGCGAGCAGCGCAGGCCTGAGATCGGGTCGCACAGCAGGTTCATGCGTGCCTTCTAGGCAAAGACGCCTGCGGTGTCCTGCATGCGGGCCGAGACCTCGCCCAGGTGGTGCAAGGTGTCGCCCAGGCTCAGCTCGAGCATGGTCAGGCGCTTGAAGTAGTGGCTGGCGATGTACTCGTCGGTGCAGGCGATGCCGCCGTGCAGCTGTACGCACTGCTGGCTGACGAAGCGCATGGACTGGCCCAGCTGCACGCGCGCCTGCGCCACGGCGCGGCGGCGTTGCTCGGCCGGCTGGCCCAGCTTGAGGCTGGCGAAGTAGCTCATCGAACGCCCCAGCTCCAGCTGCATCTTCACGTCGGCAATGCGGTGGCGCAGCGCCTGGAAGCTGGCCAGCGTGCTGCCGAACTGCTTGCGCGTGTTCATGTAGTCCACGGTCACGGCCAGCAGCTTGTCCATCAGGCCCACGGCTTCGGCGCAGTTGGCGGCCAGGCCGGTGTCCAGCGCGGCTTCGAGCGGCGCCATGCCGTTCTGCGCCAGCAGCGTGGCCGGGGCGCGCGCCAGGGTCAGGTCGGCGGCGCGGGCGCCGTCTTGCGTGGGGTAGCCGCGCACTTGCGCTGCGGCGCGCTCGACCAGGAAAAGCGCGATGCCCTCGGGGTCGTCGTCGGCGCCGTCGATGCGCGCCGGCACGATGAAGGCATCGGCCTCGTCGCCCGCCGGCACCACGCACTTCACGCCGTCCAGCAGCCAGGCGTTGCCATCGCGGCTGGCGCGCGTGCAGACGTGCTCTATGCGGTGGCGCGCCGCGCGTTCGTGCAGCGCCGGCATTACCAGCGCGGCGCCGCTGGCGATGGGCGGCAGCCATTGCTGGCGCAGGCCGGCGGGCGCGGCGGCCAGCAACTGCGGCGTCATCAGCGCGGCGTGGGCATAGGGGGCGTTGACCAGGCCGCGGCCCAGTTCCTCGCTCACCACCATGGCCTCGACCGCACCCCAGCCCATGCCGCCCTGCGCCTCGGGCACGGCCAGGCCTATCAATCCGAGCTCGGCCAGTTCACCCCAGACCGCGCGCGTGGCGCCGCCGGCCTTGGCCAGCGCGTGGCGGCGCTCGAAGGAAAAGCCCTTGTCCACCCAGCGCCGCACCGCGTCGCGCAGCGATTCCTGGTCTTCCGTGAAGTCGAAGTCCATGTTCAGCTCCCCAGGACGGTTTGGGCGACGATGTTGCGCTGCACCTCGTTGGACCCGCCGTAGATGGTGGTCTTGCGCAGGTTGAAGTAGGTGCTGGCCAGGGGCAGGATGCCGGCGGGGAAGGCCAGGTCGCCCTGCCAGCCGGCGTCCATGGCCTCGAAGACGTGGGCGCGCGCCAGCGGGCCAGCGGCCAGCATCATCAGCTCGCTGTAGCGCTGCTGGATCTCGCTGCCGCGGATCTTCAGCAGGCCGGCCACGTCCAGGCTCTGCTTGCCGCTTTTCTCAGCCGACAGCACGCGCAGCACCATCATCTCGAGTGCCACGATGTCGACCTCGAGCAGCGCGATCTGGTCGCGAAAGCGCAGGTCCTCGTACACCCCTTCGGCCTTGGCGATGCGCTTGAGCCGCTCGAGCTCGCGCTTGGCGCGGTTGACGTCGGCGATGTTGGTGCGCTCGTGGCTCAGCAGGTGCTTGGCGTAGGTCCAGCCCTTGTTCTCTTCGCCGATGAGGTTGTCTGCCGGTACTTCGACGTTGTCGAAGAAGACCTCGTTGACCTCGGGCTCGCCGTCCATCAGCACGATGGGGCGCACCTGCACGCCGGGGCTCTTCATGTCGATGAGCAGGAAGCTGATGCCGGTCTGCGGCTTGCCTTCGGTGCTGGTGCGCACCAGGCAGAAGATCCAGTCGCCATGCTGGCCCAGGGTGGTCCAGGTCTTCTGGCCGTTGACCAGGTAGTGGCTGCCGCGGCGCTCGGCCCGGCACTTGACCGAGGCCAGGTCGCTGCCCGAGCCGGGTTCGCTGTAACCCTGGCTCCACCACACTTCGCCGCTGGCGATGCCGGGCAGGAAGCGGCGTTGCTGCTCGGCGTTGCCGAAGGCCATGATCACCGGCGCCACCATCACCGGGCCGAAGGGCACGACGCGCGGCGCGCCGGCCATGGCCAGTTCTTCCTCGAACAAGTGCTTCTGGATGGCGTTCCAGCCCGGCCCGCCAAACTGCTGCGGCCAGCCCCAGCCCAGCCAGCCGCGCGCGCCCAGGATGCGCGCCCAGCGCTGGTGGTCTTCACGCGTGAGGCGCAGCGCACCGTGCACCTTGCGGCTGATGTCGGCCGGCAGGTTCTGCGCCACCCAGTCGCGGATCTCGTGGCGGAAGGCCAGTTCCTCGGCAGTGAAGTTCAGGTCCATGGCGTGCGTCCTCGGCCGGCGGTCAGTGCGGCGTTTTAGCACGCCCGTCGGGGCGCCATCTGTCCCTTGGGTGACGCGGGCGACTCAGCGCGCCTCGAGGCGCATCACGTCGTTCTCCTGCCGCATCTGGAAGCGCGTGAGAAAGCTGTTGCCCAGCAGCACAAAGGGCATGGGCATGGGCAGCACCACGGCGCCGACGTTGTTGACCTCGACATCGCCCACGCGCAGCAGCGGCAGCGTGACAATCTGCACCAGCACCTGGCCGTTGGCGGTCTGCATGAAGCCCTGGGTGGCTTCGCGCAGGTCCAGGCCCAGGCGCTGGGCGTCGTTGCGGCCCAGGGACACCAGCGTGGCGCCGGTGTCCACCATGAACTGCACCTGGTGCCCGCCGATGCTGCCCCCAGTGGTGAAGTGCCCGCCCTGGCCCACCGGGATGACGATCTCGCGCCCGCCGCTGCGCGGCGGCAGCGCCGCCAGTTGCGCCGGTGCGCTGCCCAGCTGCAGCGTGCGCGTCTGTCCGCCCAGGTCCACACGCGCCGCATCGCCGGCCCAGCCCAGCAGGCGCACGCCCGCGGCGGCTTCGCCCACGTCCATGGTGCGTGGCCGGCCGTCGATCACCAGCAAGGCCTTCTGGCCCATGCGCCCGGCCAGCACCACGCCCTGCTGCGCGCTGGCAGCGCCGGCGCACAGCAGCGCCAGCGCGGCGGCGGTGCGGCGGGTGCGGCGCAGGCGGTGGGCGGCTTGCATCAGTTGCGGAGGTTGTCGAAGGTCAGCGGCTGATCGGCCAGTTCCTTGCGCAGCAACGCCATCGCCGCCTGCAGCTCGTCGCGCTTGGTGCCGGTGATGCGCACTGCGTCGCCCTGGATCTGGGCCTGCAGCTTGAGCTTGCTGGCCTTGACCAGGCCCTGGATCTTGCGCGCGGTCTCGGCGTCGATGCCGCTCTTTACCGGCACGGCCAGCTTGAGCTTGTCGCCGCCCAGCTTGACCGGCGTGGCCGAGAAATCGAGGAAGCGCGTGTCCACGCCGCGCTTGGCCAGGCGCGCCAGCAGCACGTCGCGCACCTGCTGCAGCTGGAAATCGCTGTCGCCGAAGAGCGTGAGCTCGCGGTCGGCGGCGCTGCGGTCGGCCAGCTCGACCTTGGCGCTGGAGCCCTTGAAGTCGAAGCGCGTGGCGATTTCCTTGCAGGCCTGGTCGACGGCGTTGCGCAGCTCGACCAGGTCGGGCTCGATGACGGTGTCGAAGCTGGGCATCGGGGGCTTGTGCCGGTCAAGGGCCGGGCAGGTTGGATATCAACGACAATTTTCTCATGCCCCTATCCCCTGTGCCGCCCCTGGACGTGACGGAACGCGCGAACCTGCGCCAGCACAACAGCTTCGGCCTGCCAGCGCTGGCGGCCACGCTGGTGCGCCTGGCCAGCCCCGCCGACGTGCGCCGCGTCGTCGACCACCCGGTCTACGGCATTGCGCCCCATTTCATCCTGGGCGGCGGCAGCAACGTGGTGCTCACGCGCGACCTCGAGGCCGTGGTGCTCAAGGTCGAGATCATGGGCCGCCGTCTGCTGGCCGAGACCGCTGACGCCTGGATCATCGAGGTCGGCGCCGGCGAGCCCTGGGCCGATCTGGTGGCCTGGACCCTGGACCAGGGCTGGCCCGGGCTCGAGAACCTGGCGCTGATCCCGGGTTCGGTGGGCGCGGCGCCGGTGCAGAACATCGGCGCCTACGGGCTGGAGCTGAAAGACCGCTTCGAGTCGCTGGACGCGGTGGATCTGGTCACCGGCCGCGGCGTCACGCTGGACGCGGCCGCCTGCCACTTCGGCTACCGCGACAGCGTCTTCAAGCAGCATCTGGCGGGCAAGTCGGTGATCACGCGCGTGCGCCTGCGCCTGCCGCGGCCCTGGCGGCCGGTGCTGGGCTACCTGGACCTCGAGCGCCGCATGGCCGACACCGGCAACAGCAGCCCCGACGCGGCCACGATCTACGACTGGGTCTGCGCCATCCGCCGCGCCAAGCTGCCCGACCCGGCGCTGATCGGCAATGCCGGCAGCTTCTTCAAGAACCCGGTGGTCACGCCCGAGCAGTGCCGCGACATCATCGGCCGCGACCCCGAGATCGTGCACTACCCGATGCCCGACGGCACGGTCAAGCTGGCCGCCGGCTGGTTGATCGACGCCTGCGGCTGGAAGGGCAAGAGCATGGGCCGCGCCGGCGTTCACGACAAGCAGGCGCTGGTGCTGGTCAACCGCGGTGGCGCCAGCGGCGCCGAGGTGGTGATGCTGGCGCGGGCGATACAAGAGAGCGTTTACGGACGCTTTGGCATCCGGCTCGAGCCAGAGCCCATCATCGTGTAGCGCCGTCGCGCGCCGGCGCCAGCCCCAGGCGGCGCGCGGCTTCGCGTGTCTGCGGCAGCAGTTCCTCGTAGCGTTGCACCAGGCGCGCGATTTCGTGCGCCGGCAGGTGGGCTGCGCCTTCGTGCAGCGCGTCGGCCGTGGCCGCCAGCGCGCTGAGCCCCAGGTTGAGCGCCGCGCCCTTGGCGGCGTGGGCATTGACGCGCAACTCCAGCGGCTGCGCCCCGCGCACCGCGGCGCGCAGGCGCTGTACCGTCTGCGGGCCCTGCTCGAGAAAGGCCTCGATCATTTCGGCCAGGCGTTCGCGCGGCATGGCCTGCAGCGCCGCGTCTATCACCGCCTGGTCGACGATGGCCTGGGCATCGCCGCGCGCCGGCAGCGGCTGGGGCGCGGCCGGCGCGCCCGAGGCCGGCACGCGCGCGGCGCCGAACAGGCGGCGCAGTGACGTGCTCAGCTTCTGCGGGCTGACGGGCTTGGTGAGGAAGTCGTTCATGCCGACCACCAGGCAGCGTTCGCGCGTCTCGTCGAAGGCGTCGGCGGTGAGGGCCACGATGGGCACCGTCGAGCGCGTCGGATCGGGCAGGGCGCGGATGGCGCGGGTGGCGGCGATGCCGTCCATCTCGGGCATGTGCAGGTCCATCAGCACCACGTCGAAACGGCGCTCCCGCACCGCCTGCAGCGCCTCGGCGCCGTTGGCGCTGAAATGCGCCTCGTGTCCCAGGGTCTTGAGCAGCGCGGCCATGTACTGGCGGTTGAGCGCGTGGTCCTCGGCCACCAGCACCTGCAGCGGCAGCGCTTCGGGGTCTAGCGCCGCGGCCGCGGCCGGGGCCGGGGCGGCCTCGGTGGGCAGAGCGCTCAAGGGCACGCGAAAGACGAAGCAGCTGCCCTCGCCGGGGCGGCTGCGCGCCGTGATGTCGCCGCCCATCAGGCGCGCCAGGTCGCGCGAGATCTCCAGTCCCAGGCCGGTGCCGCCACGGCGGCGCGAGGGCGAGGGGTCGGCTTGCGCGAAGCGCGTGAACAGCCGGGCCAGCAGGGCCTCGTCCATGCCGATGCCGGTGTCGGTGACGATGAAATGCAGTTCGGGCTGGCCGTCGACGTCGGCCTTGCAGCGCACGTCCAGCACCACCGCGCCGCGGTCGGAGAACTTGACGCCGTTGGACAGCAGGTTGAACAGCACCTGCTTGACGCGCCTGCCGTCGGCCAGCACGCGCTCGGG
Source organism: Rubrivivax sp. (assembly GCA_022842305.1). Taxonomy (GTDB): domain Bacteria; phylum Pseudomonadota; class Gammaproteobacteria; order Burkholderiales; family Burkholderiaceae_C; genus Rubrivivax. The sequence continues at coordinate 11,184 of JALHPY010000078.1, read as the reverse complement.
CACGCCCGGATCGGCGTCGATGTGCAGCGCCAGCCCCTTGGCCGAGGCCTGCGGGCGGATCAGCGCCTCGACGTCGCGCAGCAGGCTGCGCAGGTCCAGCGGCGCAGGCGCCAGCGACATGCGGCCGCTTTCCAGCTGCGACTTGTCGAGCACGTCGTTGAGGATGGCCAGCAGCTGGTCGGCCGACTCGGTGGCGGTGCGCAGGTAGTCGATCTGGCGCGGGTTCAGGCCGGTCTCGCGCAGCAGCGTGAGCATGCCCATCAGGCCCTGGAAGGGCGTGCGGATCTCGTGGCTCATGGTGGCCAGGAAGCTGCTCTTGGCCGCGCTGGCGGCTTCGGCGTCGCGCTGCGCCTGGCGCAGGCTGGCGGTCAGCGTCTCCAGGGCGGCACGGCGCTCGCCCAGCTGCTGCACCTGGCGCCAGGCGATGGCGGCAAAGGCCAGTGTCAGCACCGACAGGAAGGCGGTCAGCGCCAGCCCCAGTTGGTTCTGCTCGCGCACGGTCTCGGCGCGCTGCTCCACCATCTCCGAGACACGTTGCGAAGCGACCAGCGACAGCCCGTGGATAGCCGGGCCCAGCGCCTGCAACGCCGGCAGCAGGGCCTGCAGGAAGGGCTGACTCAGCTCGGCCGTGGGCGTGGCGCCCAGCGCGCGGTCGGCCGCGACCACGAACTGCTGCACCTGTTCGCGCGTGCGCCGCAGATCGTCGTGCGACTCGATAAAACGGTTGGTGGCGCCGGCACTCAGCAGGTCTGTCCGGCTCACCCAGATGTCGTAGCGCTGGCGCAGTGTCCCTTCGTCCAGCGGCACGCGCTCGTCCAGCGCCAGCAGCCATTGTTCCCTCAGGCGCAGGTATTCGGCTTCGTGCTGGTGGATGGTCGTCTGCACGAACTCGTCGCCCGACTGCACCATCTGGCGCAGCAGCGAGAACTGGCGCGCCTGCACCAGGGCCACGGCCAGCAGCAGCAGCACCAGGCCGCCGCCCACCAGCCCGAGCCAGCCCAGGCGGGACAGCAGCCCGCCGCTCAGAGCACGGCGATGGTCCGCAACTGCCATGCCGAGCGGCTGTAGTAGACGGCGCTGCGCAGTTCGGGCCGCGCGTCGAAGGGGTAGATCACGAACAGCGGGCCCTTGTCGCGCACCGCCATGGGCCGCTCGTCCAGCAGCCGGGCCACGATGACGTCGTGGCGCTGCGCGTCGTCGAAGGGCAGCTCGACGCGGTAGTCGTTGAGCGCCGTCAGGCGCAGCGTCGTGCCTTGCGCGCCCGCGGCGGCCAGCACGTCGCGCAGCAGTGGCCCGGTGAAGCGGCGGGCCCGCGCAAACCAGGGCGTGCGCGTGCTGAAGCTGCTCTGCGGCAGCGCGGCCAGCATGGGCATGTCGAAGTCGGCCTGCGTACCCTGGTTGGGCTTGCGCACGCGCCCGGTGAGCGTCAGCACCACGCTGCCGGCCGGCCGCTCGAGCGCCCGCGCTGCGCTGCTGCCCAGGGCCAGCAGGGCGCACAGGCCCAGCAGCCGGCGGCGCTGCAGCGCCTGCCGGGCGCCGGGGTGTGGCTCGGTGCGGCTCAAGCGGTCATTCTAGGATGGCCCCTCGCAGGCTCAGCCCTGGTGCTGCTGCAGCATGTCGCCGATGTCCAACCCGGTCAATGCCTTGGCCTGGCGCGCCAGCCAGTACAGCAGGGCCATCATCATCAGCGTGGACGGGATGGCGATCACCGGGTAGCTGAGCAGCGTCAGGCGGCCCAGTTCCTGGTTGAAGGCCTCGGTGCCGGCTGGGCTGGTGACCACCCAGCGTGCCAGCAGGTAGTTGGCCACGGACGAGAAGAAGAAGGTGCCGGCCAGCAACTGCGTGCCGGTGCGCAGGCAGGCCTCGAAGGCCTGGGTGCTGCCGCGCGCCGCCAGCGCCTCGTTGACGCGCTTCACGTCGAACAGCGAGGCGTTGAACACCAGCAGCCGGATCAGCGGCGAGGCCGTCCACGCCGAGCCCAGGATGACGATGCCGATGAGCGCCGGCACCGCCGCTTCCTTCACGGCCAGCCAGTAGGCGTCCAGCGCCAGCAGGCCTATGCCGCCGGTGAGCAGCGTGCTCACCACACCCAGCACCGCCAGCCAGTTGAGCTTGCGCCGGCGCCAGCCGTCCCACAGGCCCCAGCCTACCGGGAACGACAGCGCCAGCAGCAGCGCGCCCACGGTGCCCAGGCGTTGCGGGCTGCTGAGCTGCATGAGGATCACCGCCGGCACCAGGATGGTGATGCCGATCTCGAGCAGCGGATTGGGTTTGGCCGGTTCTTTCATGGGGCGGGCGCCAGGGCGCAGGTCGCGCGATGGGCGCCATTGTCGGGGCAGTGCGGGCCCCGGCGCTGGCGGCCTAGCGCAGGCTGCCGTTGCGCAGCCGGTCCAGCTTGGCGGCGTAGCGCTGCTGGCTGGCCGGCGTGCCGCTGTGGTCCATGGCCTGGCGCAGGTGGCGCGCGGCCTGCTCGGTGTCGCCCAGCTGCCACCAGGCCTGGGCGGCCCACAGGTGCACGTCTTCCTGGCCCGGCTGGCGCGCCAGCTCGCGCGCAAAGTGCTCCAGCGCGCGCCGTGCATCGCCCTCCGCCAGGGCCTTGCGCCCGAGGTCGAAGTCGTGGAAGGGCGGCAGCGGCTGCAGCCGCGCCAGCCGCTCGGCCAGCGCCTGGCCTTCGGCGGTGCGGCCGACCCGTACGAGCAGGCCCACCAGGTTGGTCAGCGCCGCCACGTTGTCGGGCTCGCGTGCCAGCACCTGGCGCAGCAGCCGCTCGGCGGCGTCGCCATGGCCGGCGCGGCTGTAGACCACGGCCAGCGTGTTGGTCGACGGCAGGAAGCCGGGATCCTGCAGCACGGCCTGGCGCGCCCAACCGTAGGCGGCGTCGATGCGGCCTTCGCCCAGCAGTTCGGCGGCGCGGTTGTTCAGGTACATGGCAACGATGGTGCGTTCCTGCAGCGGCTGCGCCGAGATGCCCGTCAGTTCACCGGGCGGCAGGAAGTCGACCGTGAGCGCGCCGTCGTCGTACGTGCGCCGGTGCAGGCCGCGCGCCCTCGGCCGGTCCAGCACCAGGTTGACGTGGCCGCTGGCCAGGAACAGGCCGCCGCGGCGGCTGTAGCTTTCCTCGACCTTCAGGCTCTGGAAGCTGACGGGCAGCCCCAGATGGCGCGCAAAGGCCGCCGTCATGACCACCAGCGACAGGCAGTTGCCGGCGCGCGCGTCGAAGGCCTCGGCGGCGGTGCGCGTGCGGCTGCTGTCGTACTCCAGGCGCAGCAGGCCGCGGCTGTAGAGCGCGGCGATGAGCGCGCGGCGCGGGTCGCGCGTGGTGGCAAAGCTGAACTCGCGCTCCGCGAACTGGCGCATGTCCTCGCTCAGCGCGAAGGGGTCGACATCGGGTGTGGGCGCGGCCGCAAACCATTCGTCGTGCAGCAGCGTGCGCGGGTCGGGCGGCGGCGCCGAGGCACAGCTGGCCAGCAGCAGGCCCAGCAGCAGGGCGGCAAGGCAGAGGACGGGATGGAGCAGTGCGGGCGCGGCGGGCCGGTGCGGGGTTGCTGGCATGGCAGACCTCCACCGGCATGGTACGCCGGCGCCCGGTGCGGCGCCCAGCAGCGTACCCCCCGGGTGCCCGCGGCTACGGGCTCAGCGCGCGTCAGCCGCGAACCAGACGAGTGCGCAGCCGTTCGGCGGCGGCGCGCAGCGCTGGCGTGGTCGATTCCAGCGCCCGGTTCAGCACGCGTGCTGCGTAGGCGTTGTCGTCGATCATGTGCTCGACGTGGATGCGCACGCCTTCACCCGCCAGCAGCCACTTGAGCTCGACGATCTCGACCAGCGGTGCCGGGAGGGCTTCGGTCGGGAGGTAGGCATTCATCTTTGTTTGTTCGTCCACGCTTGCAGATTAACGTCTGAGTAATGCTGGCGGCTGACGCCAGATTGGAGAGCTACCCCCAGAATGCGGGAAGGGCATGCGCCGGAAATCACGCGCAGGCGTCAAACCGCTGTGTACGCCCGGTGAGCCGCTTCTCATCCCTCATGACGGGCATGATTCGGGGCGCGCGGCGTCCGTTGCTGCAGTGCAACATTTTGCCGCATCGCAGGCGCTTCACACGCCGAAAGTGGGCTCAAAGCCCGGAAGGAACCCGAACCCATGCCGCCCCTGGCCATCACCCCCGACGACATCCAGGCCGCGGCGCAGCGCCTGCTGGGCATCGCCCACCGCACGCCGGTGCTGCGCTCGCACACGCTGGACCAGCGCACCGGCGCCACGGTGTTTCTCAAGTGCGAGAACCTGCAGCGCATGGGCGCCTTCAAGTTCCGCGGTGCCTACAACGCGCTGGCGCAGTTCACACCGGATCAGCGCCGCGGCGGCGTCATCGCCTTCTCGTCGGGCAACCACGCCCAGGCCATTGCGCTGTCGGCGCGGCTGCTGGGCATGCCTTCGGTGATCGTCATGCCGCAGGATTCGCCCGCGGCCAAGCTGGCGGCCACGCGTGAATATCAACAGGGCCAGCCGGGCAGCGAGGTCGTGCTCTACGACCGCTACACCCAAGACCGCGAGGCCATCGGCGCGCGTCTGGCGGCCGAGCGTGGCATGACGCTGATCCCGCCCTACGATCACGCCCACGTGATGGCGGGGCAGGGCACGGCGGCGCTCGAACTCATCCAGGAGGTGGGCGCGCTGGACCTGCTGCTGGTGTGCGTGGGTGGCGGCGGCTTGATCTCGGGCAGCGCCGTGGCCGCGCACCACGCCAGCCCGGGGGTCGAGGTGGTGGGCGTCGAGCCCGAGGCCGGCAACGACACCCAGCAAAGCCAGGCGCGTGGCGAGATCGTGCACATCGACACGCCGCAGACCATCGCCGACGGCGCGCAGACCCAGCACAGCGGCCGGCTCACCTTCCCGGTGATCCAGCGCCTGGTGTCGCGCATCGAGACCGTGACCGATGACCACCTGCTGCAGACCATGCGTTTCTTCGCCGAGCGCATGAAGCTGGTGGTCGAGCCCACCGGCTGCCTGGGTGCGGCCGCGCTGCTGCAGGGCGTGGTGCGCGCGCCGGGGCGGCGCGTGGGCGTGATCCTGAGCGGTGGCAATGTCGATCTGGCGCGTTACGGGGCCTATCTCCAGGCTTGAACGCGCCCGGGCTGCGTTAACGTCGCCGCTTCGCCTGCCGCTGTACGGAGATCCCGATGGCCGACGCCCCACCTCCCGCAACGCCCGCACCCGCCGACGCCGAGGCCGCCAAGCGCCAGCGCCAGGCGCTGGAGCGGCTGCTGGCACGGCCGGCGGCGCGCGCCAGTGGCAGCGTCAGCTTGAGCGGTCGCACGCTGGCCTACAGCACCGACGCCGCCTTCCTGCCGGTGGCGCCGGGCGGGCTGGACGGCGCCGCGGCCGAGCCCGAAGCCGCCATCCTGGCCACCGCCTACCTGCTGGACGGCGCCGACCCGGCGCAGCGCCCGGTGTGCTTTGCCTTCAACGGCGGGCCGGGTTCGGCCTCGGTCTGGCTGCACCTGGGCGCCCTGGGCCCGCAGCGCGTGGTGGTGCCCGACGACGCCAGCACGCCGCGCCCGCCCTTCGCGGTGCAAGAGAACCCGCACAGCTGGTTCGAGTTCTTCGACCTGGTGTTCATCGACCCGCCGCACACCGGCTGGTCGCTCAGCGCGGGCGAGGCGGCGCGCAAGAAGCTGCTGTCGGTGGACGGCGACATCGCCGCGCTGGCCGAGACCATGCGGCTGTGGCTCACGCGCCATGGCCGCTGGGGATCGCCCGTGTACCTGGCGGGTGAGAGCTACGGCACCACGCGCGGCGCCGGCCTGGCCGACAAGCTGCAGGAGATGGGCCTGATGCTCAGCGGGCTGATCCTGGTGTCCTGCGCCATGGACCTGCAGTCCCTCTCTTTCGAGCCGGCCAACGACCTGCCTTTCTCGCTGTTCCTGCCGGCCTATGCCCAGGTGGCGCAGTTCCACGGCCTGCTGCAGGGGCCTTTGGCGGCGTCGGCAGCGGCCGCACGCGGCGCTGCCGAGGCCTTCGTGCACGACGACTACGCGGCCGCGCTGCAGGCCGGTGCGCGCCTGGGTGACAAGGCGCGCACGCGCATCGCGCGCCGCGTGGCCGAACTCACCGGCCTGCCGCGTGCGCTGGTGGAAGAGAAGAACCTGCGCATCGCCGACGAGACCTTCTTCTTCGAGGCGCTGCGCCCGCGCGGCCGCATGGTTGGCCGGCTGGACGCCCGCGCCACCGGCCCCATGGCCGCCAGCCGCACGCGCAATTGGGAATTCGACCCCGGCATCGAGGCCATCGCCGCGCCCTACACCATGGCGGCCATGGCCTACTTCCGCGGCCGCCTGGGGCTGGACCTTGAAGCGCGCTACCAGGTGCTGGCTATGGAGGTCAACAAGGACTGGCACTGGGCCCGCGGCGAGTCGCGCTTCGGTGCCTACGTCTCCACCAGCCCCGACCTGGCCCGCGCCTTGCGTCGCAACCCGCACCTCAAGGTGCTGGTGGCCAGCGGCCGCTACGACCTGGGCACGCCCTACAGTGCCAGCGACTGGTCGCTGGCGCAGCTGGACGTGCCGCCCGAGGTGCGCGCGCAGGTGACGCACCACTACTACGACGCCGGCCACATGATGTACACGCGGCAGGCAGACCTGATACAGCTGAAGGCCGATCTCGCGGCCTGGATTGGATGATCGAACCATGCATATCGGAATCCTCACCGGCGGTGGCGACTGCCCCGGACTCAACGCCGTCATCCGCGCCGTCACGCTGGCGCTGCACCGCGAGGGTGCGGCACGCGTCACCGGCATAGAGCGCGGCTTCCACGGCCTGCTGACGCGGCGCGCGCGCTCGCTCACCCCCGCCAGCGTGTCCGACATCCTGGCCGTGGGCGGCACCGTGCTGGGCACGCACAACACCTGCAACCCGTTCAAGGACGGCGCCAGCGGCCTCGACCGCTCGAGTGAGGCCATGGAATTCGTGCGCGAGCTCGGCCTGGACGCGCTGGTGGCGGTGGGCGGCGACGGCACCATGGCCATCGCGCACAAGTTCGAGAAGCTGGGCCTGCCGGTGGTGGGCGTGCCCAAGACCATCGACAACGACCTGCCGCACACCGAGCGGACCTTCGGCTTCGACAGCGCCGTGGCCGTGGTGGCCGAGGCGCTGGACCGCCTGGCCACCACCGGGCGCAGCCACGGCCGCGTGATGATCGCCGAGACCATGGGCCGCTACGCCGGCTGGATCGCGCTCGAGGGCGGGCTGGCCGGCGGCGCCGACGCCATCCTCATTCCCGAGATCCCCTTCGACGCCTTCGCCGTGGCCTCGCTGTGCCGCCAGCGCGAAGAGCAGGGCCTGGCCACGCTGATCTGCATTGCCGAGGGCGCGCACGCGCGCGGCCAGGGGCTGACCGTCAGCGCCACCATCGCCGACAGCCCCGACCCCATCCGCCTGGGCGGCGTCAGCCATGCGCTGCAGCACGTGCTGCAGCCGCTGGTGCAGTGCGAGGTGCGCACCACGCTGCTGGGCCACACCCAGCGCGGTGGCTCGCCCACCGCGTTTGACCGCGTGCTGGCCACGCGCTTCGGCTACCACGCGGCCGAACTGGTGATGGCCGGGCGCTACGGCCGCATGGTGGCACTGCAGGGCGACGCCTGCGTCAGCGTGCCGCTCGACGAGGTGGCCGGCAAGACGCGCCTGGTGCCGCTGGACCACCCCATGCTCAAGGCGGCGCGCGGCATCGGCATCAGCGTGGGCGTGGCGTCCTGATCCGGCCACGCCTGCGCCGCCTGGGGCCTGCCGTTCAGGCGGGCAACAGGCGCAGCAAGCTGGGGTCCAGGCGGCGCAGTGCCTGGCGACACACCGGGTCGTCGCGGCCGAAAGCGAAGTCGGTGAAGTCGAAGCCCGGGCCCACGGTGGCGCCGCAGTAGGCATAGTCGCCCAGCGGCTCGGCCGCCTGCCAGCAGCCGGCTGGCACCACGTGGCGCGGGCGCTGTCCGGCCGCGGCAGCGCCGAGATCGACCGATTGCACGGTGTCCAGCCCCGGTGCCAGCAGCCACAGGCGCAGCGGGCCGCCTTCGAGCAGATGCCAGGCCTCGTCCGACGTCACCCGGTGCCAGGCCGAGAACTGTCCGCGCGCCAGCAGGAAATCGATGCAGGTCAACCCGGCGCGCGCGCCGCGGCCGTCCTGCGGCTGCACCGTGGCGCTGGCGCGGAACAGCTCGCGGTAGTAGCCGCCCTCGGGGTGCGGCTGCAATTGCAGCAAGGCCACCAGTTCGGCGGCACGCGCGGGCAGGGCAGGCGTCACTCGAAAGCCCTCCGCGCTGCGCGCTGCGGGATGAGCGCTCTGGAGCGGCCACGCTCGCTCATGCCAGGCTGCGCACGTCGGCCACGGGCTCGGCGCCGAAGTCGGGTCGCGCCAGCACGCGCAGCACCTTGGCCGCGGCTTGCGCCGGCGTGTCCAGCTGGCCCTGCTCGTGCAGTGCCACGAAGGCCGCGCGATCGCTGAACAGCAGCGGGTCGGCGTTGCGCAGCTGCACCTGCATGTCGGTGGCGATGACCCCCGGCGCCAGCGAGACCACGCGCGCGCCGTGCGGGCGTTGGGCTTCTTCCAGCGCCAGCGCGCGCGCCAGGTTGTCCAGCCCGGCCTTGGCCGCGCAGTAGGACGCACTGCCGGCCATGCCGCGCCGCCCCAGCCCGGACGAGATGAACAGCAGCCGCCGCGGCACGCGCCAGGCGGCCGTGGCGCGCAGAAAGGCTGCGCTCAGCAGCAGCGGCGCTTCCAGGCCCACGCGGATGGCGTTGGCCAGGTCGGCGGCGTCGATCTCGGCCAGCGGGGCCAGGCGCGAGATCACGCCGGCGTTGTTGATGAGCGTGGCCGACTGCAGGGCGGCCGGCTCCTGCGCGGCCAGCCACTGCTCCAGCCGAGTCGCGGCGGGTGCCGCGTCGGCCAGGTCCATCTGCCAGCTGAGGAGTTCAGCCCCGTCCGGCACGATCAGGGCCGGCGCCTGGCGTGAGATTGCCAGCACGCGCTGGCCGGCGGCCAGCAGTTGTTGGGTGAGGGCCAGGCCCAGGCCGCGCGAAGCGCCGGTGACGATGCTCAGGTTCATGCGCGCACTGTAGCCGCGCCGGGGTGTCTCAGAAGGGCGGTGCGCTTTCGAAGCGGCACGCGGCGCCGTGCAGCGGGTGCGCGAAGGCCAGTGCGCTGGCGTGCAGCAGCAGGCGGTCGGCCAGCGGCAGCTCGGGCCCGTAGAGCGCGTCACCGCAGATCGGGTGGCCGATGTGCAGCAGGTGCACGCGCAGCTGGTGCGAACGGCCGGTGAGGGGTTCGAGTTCGAGCCGGGTGCGATCGGCGTCGCGCGCCAGCACGCGCCACAGCGTGGTCGAGGGCTTGCCGTGTTCTTCGTCCACGCGCTGGCGCGGGCGTTGCGGCCAGTCGGCGGCCAAGGGCGCATCGATCTGGCCGGCGTCGGCCTGCACCAGCCCCTGCACCACGGCGACGTAGCGCTTGTGCACCTGGCGCGCCGCGAAGGCCTGGCTCAGCGCGCGCTGCACGGCCGGGCCGCGCGCGAAAAGCATCAGCCCCGAGGTGGACATGTCCAGGCGGTGCACCACCAGGGCGTCGGGATAGTGCGCCTGCACGCGGCCTGCCAGGTGATCGCGCCCGGCTTCGCCGCGGCCGGGCACGGCCAGCAGGCCCGAAGGCTTGTCGACGACGATCAGCGCATCGTCGGCGTGCAGCAGTTTGAGCATGCGCGGCATTGTGGCGGCGCGGCCGCAGGGTGCTTGACGTCGCGCACTTGCAGGCGCACATTGCGGGCTCTTCGTTCAACCCAACCAGGAGGCTCGCCATGGATACCGCCACCACTGCCCTCCTGTCGGCCTGCACGCGCTGATCCCAGCCCTGCACCGCGCCTGAGGCTTACCGCCCGGCGCCTTCCAGCAGTGCCGTGACCCGCGTCACGGCCGACAGACCCCACCCCCTCAAGCCGCGCAGGCCTTGCCGCCTGCGCCTGGCGTGGCGCGTTCGCGCGCCGCGATGGTCTGTTCCTGCATGGAAGCTTCATGATCGACACAACGGGACTGCAGCGGCTCGTCCGCATCGGCCTGGCCCCGGCCGTGGTTCAACAACTGCACGCAATGGCACCGCCGCCCGAAGGCACGGCGCTGCTGCGCGTGACCGAGGTGCAGCGCGAAGGGCTGACGCTGCACGACGGCCTGGCCGAGCAGCCCGCGCGCCTGCTGCCGGCGCTGCGCGCGCGACTGGCCGCGCAGGGCGACGCGCTGGCCGTGGGCGACTGGGTCCTGGCCACGCGCAATGCCTTCGGCGAGTGCTGGGTGGGCGAACGCCTGCCGCCGCTCAACCAGCTGGCGCGGCGGCTGCACGACGGCCGCGACAAGGTCGAGCGCACGGTCATCGTCAGCAACATCGACACCGCGCTGCTGGTGATGGGGCTGGACCACGACTTCAACCCGCGCCGGCTCGAGCGCTACGTGGCGCTGGTGCTGCTGGCGGGCATCAGCGCGGTGGTGGTGCTGACCAAACGTGACCTGTGCGACGACAGTGCCGAGCGCCTGCGTCAGGCCCAGGCCGTGCTGCCACCAGGTGTGCCGGCGCTGGCCGTGGACGCGCTGGGCGCCGAGCCCGCAACGGTGCTGGCGCCCTGGCTGGGCCAGGGGCAGACGCTGGTGCTGCTGGGCAGCAGCGGCGCGGGCAAGAGCACGCTCACCAATGCGCTGCTGGGCGCCGCGGTGGCGCGCGTGGGCGCCAACCGTGCCGACGACAGCCGCGGCCGCCACACCACCACGGCGCGCACGCTGCACCAGACCGCCGACGGCGCCTGCATCATCGACACGCCGGGCCTGCGCACGCTGCGCCTGGACGGTGAGGCCGGGCAACTGGACGCGGTCTTCGGCGACATCGGCGCGCTGGCCCTGCGCTGCCGCTTCCGCGACTGCCGCCACGAGGCCGAGCCCGGCTGCGCCGTGCGCGAAGGCGTGAGCGGCGAACGCCTGCGCAACTACCAGAAGCTGCAGCGCGAGGCGCGGCGCGACAGCATCACGGCGCTGGAGCGCAAGACCCAGGTCGCGCAGTGGAAGGTGCGCACGCGCGCCGCGAAGGCGCGCAGCGACGCCAAACGTGGACAGGATTGATGACCTGTCTGCCCCGTCGGCTTTTCAGGCCCGTGCCCGAGCCCCAGGCTCTG
>JALHPY010000077.1:15465-18214 GCA_022842305.1 Rubrivivax sp. | reverse complement strand
GCCGAGGCCGCGGCGCGTGCCGCCGCCGAAGCCGAAGCCGCTGCGGCCGTCGCCGCCCAGGCCGCGGCTCGCGCCGCCGCACAGGCTGCCTCCGTGACCGCTGCCGCCGCCATCAACACGGGCAGGAAGGGCAAGACGCCTGCTTCTGCGGCGGCTGTCGCCGCCGCAGCAGCTGCTGCTGCTGCTGCAGCCGCAGCGGCCGCTCCGGCACCTGCCGAAGCAGCCAAAGCCGAACCGGCCAAGCTCGAGCCGGCCAAGGTCGAGTCCGTGCCTGAGCCGGTGAAGCCGCCCGAGCCACCCAAGCCGGTGCTGCGCGTGGTCAAGGCCGCCGACAAGGCTGCCGAGGACGCGGCCAAGTCAGAAGACCTGTCGCGCCGCCGCAAGGCCGCCGAGGCCGAGGCCGCAGCCATCCGCGCCATGATGGCCGGCCCCAAGAAGGTGATGGTCGCCAAGAAGCCCGAAGAGCCCAAGCCCGACCCCGCGGCCGCGGCCAAGGAAGCCATCAAGGGCACCATCCACAAGCCCAAGGCGGCGCCGGGCGCCGCAGCGCCGGGCACGGCGGCCAAGCCGGGTGTCAACAAGCAGGTCAAGAGCGAGAAGCTCTCGTCCAGCTGGGCCGACGACGCCGCCAAGAAGCGCGCCGCGCTCAAGACCCGCGGCGACAGCGGCGGTGGCCGTGCCGGCTGGCGTGCCCCGCGCGGCGGTGCCCGCCGCGGCGATCGCGACGGCGGTGGCAACGGCTACCAGGCGCAACCCGAGCAGGTGATCCAGGAGGTGCACGTGCCCGAAACCATTTCGGTGGCCGACCTGGCGCACAAGATGTCGGTCAAGGCCAGCGAGGTCATCAAGCAGCTGATGAAGCTGGGCCAGATGGTCACCATCAACCAGCAGCTCGACCAGGAGACGGCGATGATCGTCGTCGAGGAAATGGGCCACAAGGCGCTGGCCGCCAAGCTGGACGACCCAGAAGCCTTCACCGAGGAAGAAACCGCGGGCACCGACGGCCAAGCGCTGCCGCGCGCCCCGGTGGTCACGGTGATGGGCCACGTCGACCACGGCAAGACCAGCCTGCTGGACTTCATCCGCCGCGCCCGCGTGGCAGCGGGCGAGGCCGGCGGCATCACGCAGCACATCGGCGCCTACCACGTGCAGACGCCGCGCGGCATGATCACCTTCCTGGACACCCCGGGCCACGCCGCCTTCACGGCAATGCGTGCGCGCGGCGCGCAGGCCACCGACATCGTCATCCTGGTGGTGGCGGCCGACGACGGCGTGATGCCGCAGACCAAGGAAGCCATCGCCCACGCCAAGGCGGCGGGCGTGCCCATCGTCGTGGCCATGAACAAGATCGACAAGCCCGACGCCAACCTCGAGCGCCTGAAGAGCGAGCTGGTGGCCGAGGGCGTGATCCCCGAAGACTTCGGCGGTGAATCGCCCTTCGTGCCGGTGTCGGCCAAGACCGGCCAGGGCATCGACACGCTGCTCGAACAAGTGCTGCTGCAGGCCGAGGTGCTGGAGCTCAAGGCACCCACCGCCGCCGCCGCCAAGGGCCTGGTGATCGAAGCCAAGCTCGACAAGGGCCGCGGCCCGGTGGCCACCATCCTGGTGCAGAGCGGCACGCTGCGCAAGGGCGACGTCGTGCTGGCCGGCAGCAGTTACGGCCGCGTGCGCGCCATGCTCGACGAAGACGGCAAGTCCACCGACGAGGCCGGCCCTTCGCTGCCGGTCGAGATCCAGGGCCTGACCGAAGTGCCGCAGGCCGGCGACGAGTTCATGGTGCTGTCCGACGAGCGCCGGGCGCGCGAGATCGCCACCTTCCGCCAGGGCAAGTACCGTGAAGTGACGCTCAACCGGCGCCAGGCAGCCAAGCTCGAAGGCATGTTCGAGAACATGGGCGAGGGCGCGGCGCAGACCTTGTCGCTCATCGTCAAGGCCGACGTGCAGGGTTCGCAAGAGGCGCTGGCGCAAAGCCTGCTCAAGCTCAGCACGGCCGAGGTCAAGGTGCAGATCGTGCACGCCGCGGTGGGCGGCATCACCGAGAGCGACATCAACCTGGCCATCGCCTCCAAGGCCGTGGTCATCGGCTTCAACGTGCGTGCCGATGCCGGCGCGCGCAAGCTGGCCGAGGGCAACAGCGTCGACATCCGCTACTACAACATCATCTACGACGCGGTCGACGAGGTGAAGGCGGCGATGAGCGGCATGCTGGCGCCCGAGCAGCGCGAAGAGACCATCGGCACGGCCGAGATCCGCACCGTGTTCGTGGCCAGCAAGATCGGCACCGTGGCCGGCTGCATGATCACCGCCGGCCAGGTGATCCGCAACGCCCGCTTCCGCCTGCTGCGCGAGAACGTCGTCATCTACACCGGCGAGGTCGACTCGGTGAAGCGCATGAAGGACGACGTGCGCGAGGTCAAGGAAGGCTTCGAGTGCGGCATCAAGCTGAAAAACTACAACGACATCAAGGAAGGTGATCAGTTGGAGTTCTTCGAAGTCAAGGAAGTGGCACGCACGCTGTAAGGCGGGCGCAGACGCTACCCAGCGACAAGCCCCGCCGAGAACCGGCGGGGTTTGTTCTTTTTCGGGCAATGCACACCATGCGACACAAGAAGGCCGTCCCCAACCGCAGCTACCGCGTGGCCGATCAGATCCAGCGCGACGTGGCCGAACTCATCCGCGAGTTGAAGGACCCGCGCGTGGGCATGGTCACGATCAACAGCGTGGACGTGACGCCCGACTACGCCCACGC
>JALHPY010000077.1:0-15365 GCA_022842305.1 Rubrivivax sp. | reverse complement strand
TACCGCGTGGCCGATCAGATCCAGCGCGACGTGGCCGAACTCATCCGCGAGTTGAAGGACCCGCGCGTGGGCATGGTCACGATCAACAGCGTGGACGTGACGCCCGACTACGCCCACGCGCAGATCTACTTCTCGGTGCTGCTGGGCACGCCCGAAGACAGCGCCGCGGCGCTGAATGAAGCCGCGGGCTACCTGCGCAACGGCCTGTTCAAGCGCTTGTCCATCCACACCGTGCCGACGCTGCATTTCCACTTCGACAAGACCACCGAGCGCGCCGCCGACCTGTCGGCGCTGATCACCCGCGCCAACGCCACAAGGGCAAAGGACGACTGATGACGCCAGCGCAGCGCCCGCCTGGCAAGTCGAGTACGCCGCGCCGTGCCCTGCACGGCGTCCTGCTGCTGGACAAGCCCCTGGGCTGGACCAGCAACGACGCGCTGCAGAAGTGCAAGGGCCTGCTGCGCGCCCTCAAGGGCGGCCACACCGGCACGCTGGACCCGCTGGCCACCGGCCTGCTGCCGCTGTGCTTTGGCGCGGCCACCAAGTTCAGCCAGGTGAGCCTGGACGCCGACAAGCGCTACCGCGCTACGCTGTGCCTGGGCCGGCGCACCAGCACCGGCGACCGCGAGGGCGAGGTGCTGGAAGAGCGCCCGGTGGCCACCGACGCCGCCGCCGTGGCCGCGGCCTGCGGGCGCTTCATCGGCGCGCAGGACCAGGTGCCGCCCATGCATTCGGCGCTCAAGCACCAGGGCCGTGCGCTGTACGAGTACGCGCGTGCAGGGGTCGAGGTCGAGCGCGCCCCGCGCCGCGTGACGATTCACGCCATAGACATCGTGCACTGGCAGCATGACGAGCTGGTGCTGGACGTGTCCTGCACCAAGGGCACCTACATCCGCACCCTGGCCGAGGACATCGGCCAGGCGCTGGGCTGCGGCGCGCACCTGTCGGCGCTGCGCCGCACCGGCTGCGGGCCGCTGGACCTGGCGCAGGCCACCACGCTGGAAGCCCTGCAGGCCCTGAGCGAAGCCGAGCGCGAGGCCCAACTGCTGCCGGCCGACGTGTTGCTGGCCGGCTGGCCCGAGGTGTGCTTGAACGAAAGCGAAGCCGGCCGCTTTCTCACCGGCCTGCGCCGCCGCGTGGCGCTGGCCGACGCGCCGGCGGTGCGCGTGTACGCCAGCCAACCGCCGGCCTTTCTGGGCACGGCCCACATCACCGCAGGCGAACTGATCGCAGACCGGCTGCTGAATCCGCTAGAAGTCCAGGGAACCTTATGAGCAAACAGATCCGCAACATCGCCATCATCGCCCACGTCGACCATGGCAAGACCACGCTGGTCGACCAGCTGCTGCGCCAGAGCGGCACCTTCCGCGAGAACGAGAAGGTGGCCGAGCGCGTGATGGACAGCAACGACATCGAGCGCGAGCGCGGCATCACCATCCTGGCCAAGAACTGCGCCGTGACCTGGAAGGACACGCACATCAACATCGTGGACACGCCCGGACACGCCGATTTCGGTGGCGAGGTCGAGCGTGCGCTGTCCATGGTCGACGGCGTGGTGCTGCTGATCGACGCGCAAGAGGGCCCGATGCCGCAGACGCGCTTCGTCACCAAGAAGGCGCTGGCCCTGGGTCTGAAGCCCATCGTCGTGGTCAACAAGGTCGACAAGCCGGGCTCGCGCCCCGACTACGTGATCAACGCCGCCTTCGAGTTGTTCGACAAGCTGGGCGCCAGCGAAGACCAGCTCGACTTTCCGGTGGTCTACGCCTCGGGCCTGAACGGCTGGTCGTCGCTGAAGGAAGGCCCGGCGGGCGAGGCCTGGGGCAGCGACCTGAGCACGCTGTTCGACACCGTGCTCGACCACGTGCCCGCGCACAAGGGTGACCCGGCGGCGCCGCTGCAACTGCAGATTTCGTCGCTGGACTACAGCACCTTCGTCGGCCGCATCGGCGTGGGCCGCATCACGCAGGGCACGCTCAAGCCCATGACCGACGTGCTGGTGTGCGAAGGCACGCCCGAGGAAGGCGGCAAGACCTACAAGGGCCGCATCAACCAGGTGCTCACCTTCGAAGGCCTGGAGCGCATCCCTTCAACCGAGGCCGGCCCGGGCGAGATCGTGCTGGTCAACGGGATAGAGGACATCGGCATCGGCGTCACCCTCACCGACCCGATCAATCCCGTGCCGCTGCCCATGCTGCACGTGGACGAGCCGACGCTGACCATGAACTTCTGCGTCAACAACAGCCCGCTGGCCGGCCGCGAAGGCAAGTACGTCACCGGCCGCCAACTGTGGGACCGGCTGCAGAAAGAGCTGCAGAGCAACGTGGCGTTGAAGGTCAAGGAATCGGCCGAGGACGGCATCTTCGAGGTGTCGGGCCGGGGCGAACTGCACCTGACCATCCTGCTGGAAAACATGCGCCGCGAAGGCTACGAGCTGGCCGTGGGCAAGCCGCGCGTGGTGTTCCATGAGGTGAACGGCGAACGCCACGAGCCCATCGAGATGGTGACGGTGGACATCGAAGACCAGCACCAGGGTGGCGTGATGCAGGCCCTGGGCGAGCGCAAGGCCGATCTGGTCAACATGGAAACCGACGGCCGCGGCCGCGTGCGGCTGGAGTACCGCATCCCGGCGCGCGGGCTCATCGGATTCAGCAACGAGTTCATGAACCTGACGCGCGGCACCGGGCTCATCAGCAACATCTTCGACGGCTACGAGGCCTACAAGGGCGAGATCGCCGGGCGCAAGAACGGCGTGCTGATCAGCATGGACGCGGGCGAGATCTTCACCTACGCCCTGGGCAAGCTCGACGATCGCGGCAGAATGTTCGTGAAACCAGGTGACCCGGTGTACGAAGGCCTGATCGTCGGCATCCACAGCCGCGACAACGACCTGGTGGTCAACGCCACGCGCCAGAAGCAGCTGACCAACTTCCGCGTCAGCGGCAAGGAAGACGCGATCAAGATCACGCCGCCCATCGACCTGACGCTCGAGTACGCGGTGGAGTTCATCGCCGACGACGAACTGGTAGAGATCACGCCCAAGAGCATCCGCGTGCGCAAGCGCTTCCTGTCCGAGCACGAGCGCAAGCGCGCCGGCCGCCCGGCGGGCTGAGGGCCGCAAGGCCGTGACCATGACGCACCGCCGCGCGGTGGCGGTGATGATCGCCGCCACGCTGCTGTGGAGCATTGCCGGCGTGGTGTCGCGCCACCTCGAATCGGCGCGCAGCTTCGAAGTCACTTTCTGGCGCAGCGCCTTCAACGCGCTGGCGTTGCTGGTGTTGCTGCCCTGGCTGCGCGGCCCGCGCGTGCTGCTGCAGACATTGCGTGGCGGCCGCGCGCTGTGGCTGTCGGGCGCCTGCTGGGGGGTGATGTACACCGCCTTCATGCTGGCGCTCACGCTCACCAGCGTGGCCAACGTGCTGGTGACCATGGCTATCGGCCCGCTGCTCACTGCGCTGATGGCGCGCGCCGTGCTGGGCCACCGGCTCAAGCCCTCGACCTGGGGCGCCATCGCCCTGGCCGGCGTGGGCATCGCCTGGATGTACGGGCACGAGGTGCGCGGCGGCGACGCGCGCACGCTGCTGGGCACCGCAGTGGCGCTGTGCGTGCCGATCGCCGCGGCCGTGAACTGGACGCTGCTGCAGCACCTGAAAGGCCGCGAGAACCCGCCCGACATGCTGGGCGCGGTGCTCATCGGCGCGCTGCTCTCGGCCGCCGTCACCTTGCCGCTGGCGCTGCCGTTTGCGGCCTCGACGCTGGACCTGTCGCTGCTGGCCCTGCTGGGCGTGGTGCAGCTGGCCATCCCCTGCCTGATGGCCGTGGCCGCCGCGCGCGTGCTGCCGGGGCCCGAGATCGCGCTGCTGGGCCTGCTGGAAGTGGTGTTCGGCGTGCTCTGGGCCTGGTGGGGCGCGGGCGAAGCGCCCACGGCCGCGGTGCTGGGGGGCGGGGCGCTGGTGCTGGGCGCGCTGGTGGGACACGAGGCCCTGGGGCTGCGCTCGGCCGCGCGGGTGGGCTCAGGGTGAGCCCGGGGCGTCTGGACGCGGCCCGCGCCCTAGCATCCCCCTGCCGCAGCCCCGCGCTGCCCCAGGAGCCCGCATGAAGCAACTGTCCGGCCTGGACGCCACCTTCCTGTACCTCGAAACCGCCACCATGCCCATGCACGTGGGCGCGCTGCACGTCATCGAGCTGCCGGCCGGCTTCAAGGGCCGCTTTCTGCCGGCGCTGCGCAAGCACATCGCCAGCCGCCTGCCGGTGGCGCCGGTGCTGCGGCGCCGGCTGTGGTGGATGCCGCTGAACCTGGCCAATCCGGCCTGGGTGGACGCCGAGCCCGATCTCAAGCTGCACATCGTCGAGATCAAGCTGCCCACCGGCTCGGGCCTGGACGCGCTCGAAGCGCAAGTCAGCGCGCTGCACCCGGTGCTGCTGGACCGCAACCGGCCGCTGTGGAAGATGCATGTCTTCGAGGGCCTGGCGCCAGGGCCCGAGGGCCTGCGGCGCGTGGGCCTGTACACGCAGCTGCACCACGCCGCGGTGGACGGGCAGGCCGCGGTGGCGCTGGCCAACGTGCTGCTGGACACCACGCCCGAGCCGCGCGCGATCGAGATCGTGGCCTCGCGCCGCACCCGCACCTTCAGCCTGGGCATGACCGAGATGTTGCGGGGCGCTCTAGGCAACCAGGCGCAGAAGGTGGTGCAGATCGTGCGCAACCTGCCGGCCACCGTGGGCACGCTCAAGGATGCGGCCACGTCGGCGGTCAGCCAGTCGGCGCTGCTCACCGGGCGCAAGGGTTCGGGCAATCTGGCGCTGGCGCCGCGCACCGCGCTCAACGCGTCCATCAGCACCGGCCGCGCCTTCGCCGCGGTGACGCTGCCACTGGCTGATGTCAAGGTGCTGGGCTACGCGCACGAGGCCACCGTCAACGACATGGTGCTGGCGATATGCAGCGGTGCACTGCGGCGCTACTTTGCCAAGCGCCGCCAGTTGCCGCGCAAGAGCCTGGTGGCCGCGGTGCCAATCTCGCTGCGCGAGAAGGGCGACACCTCGCCCGACAACCAGGCCTCGATGAGCCTGGTGAGCCTGGGCACGCACATCGCCGACCCCCTGAAACGCCTGAAGCACATCAAGGCGGCCACGGCGGCGATGAAGTCGACCATGGGCAACCTGAAGAGCATCCTGCCCACCGACTTTCCGTCGCTGGGCGTGCCCTGGCTGATGGAGGCGGCCGCGGCGCTGTACGGCAAGGCGCGCGTGGCCGACCGCATCCCCCAGGTGGCCAACCTGGTCATCTCCAACGTGCCCGGCCCGCCGGTGACGCTGTACATGGCCGGCGGTCGCATGCTCACCAACTACCCCACCTCCATCGTGGTGCACGGCCTGGGGCTGAACATCACCGTGCAGAGCTACGACCGCTCACTCGACTTCGGCCTGATGGCCGACGCCCGCGCCATGCCCGACGTGCGCGAACTGGCCGAGGCCATCGCCCTGGCCTTCGACGACCTGAATGCGCTGCCGCGCCCGGGCGAGGCCGACCCTGAGCAGCCGGTCGAAGGCGTGATCCTGCGCACCGGCCGGCGCCTCACCGGCGGTTTGGCCGACGCGGTGACGGGTGCCATGGGCAAGGCCGCGCGCGCGGTGGTCAACAGCGCGGTGGATGCGGCTGTCACGCAGGTGACAGGCCAGGCGCGGGCAAACGCACCGGCCCGGCGGCGCCGCGCTGGATAACATGCCGCGCATGAAGTCGCCGTTCCGCCGCCGCAGCGCCCCAGAGAAACCCGAGCCCCATCCCTTCGCGCCGCTGCAGATGGGCGAGCTGGCCAGCGCGCCCGGCCCCTGGCTGATGCTGCTGGTGGCGCGCGCCCCCTGGGAATACGCCGCCATGCCGGCCGCCAGCCCCTGGCTGGCGCACCTGCCAGTGGCTGGCGGCCAACCGAGGTTCACGCCAGCCACATCGGCATGGGCATGAACCCGCTGGCCATGATCGCCATCGCCGACCGCCTGGGGCAGGACCCGCAGCAATGGCGGCCCTTCGACGCCAAGGGCGCGCGGCGCTGGTTCTACAAGGTCACGCACGGCGCGCCGCACCTGGCCGGGTTGGTGGATTAGGTCATGCGCGTTTCCGCCAATGGCCTGGGCATCGAGGTCGACGACCAGGGCCTGCCCGACGGCGAGCCGCTGCTGCTGATCATGGGCCTGGGCATGCAGCTCGTGGCCTGGCCGCAGGAGCTGGTGCAAGAACTGGTGTCGCGCGGCTTTCGCGTGCTGCGCCTGGACAACCGCGACGCCGGCCTGAGCCAGGGCTTCGACGCACTGGGCGTGCCCAACCTGGCGCTGGCCGGGCTGCGCTACGGCCTGCACCTGCCGGTGAAGGCGCCCTATGGCATCGCCGACATGGCGGCCGATGCGGTGGGCGTGCTCGACGCACTGGGCATCGCGCGCGCGCACGTCTGCGGTGCCTCGCTGGGCGGCATGATCGCCCTGCACCTGGCGGCCCGCCACCCGCAGCGCGTGAAGAGCCTGACCCTGATGATGACCACCAGCGGCGCGCGCAAGCTGCCCCAGCCTTCGATGCGCGTGCGCGGCGCACTGCTGGGCCGGCCCGACGGCCGCGATACCGACGCCGTGGTGGCGCATCTGCGCCAGCTGCTGGCGGTGATCGGCAGCCCGGCCTATCCGGCCGACCCGCAGCGCCAGCAGGCGGCGCTGCTGGCCAGTGTGCAGCGCGCCTGGCGCCCGGCCGGCACGGCGCGGCAGTTGCTGGCGGTGCTGGCCGACGGCGATCGCACGCCGCTGCTGCCGCTGATCCAGGCGCCCACGCAGATCATCCACGGCGATGCCGACCCGCTGGTGCCGCCCGCCGCCGGGCAGGACCTGGCCGCGCGCATCGCCGGCGCACGTCTGGACCTGGTGCCCGGCATGGGCCACGACCTGCCGCTGCAGTTGCTGCCGCGCTTTGCCGAGCTCATCGCCGCCAACGCGCGTCGCTGACCACGCCAGTGCAATGCCCCGCCAGGCGCGCCGGGTTCAGCCCGCCTGCGGAAACACCACCTCGGCCAGCAGCCCGCCGCCAGGGGCGTCGCCCAGGCGCACCCGGGCGCCGTGGGCGTCGGCCAGGGCCTTGACGATGGACAGACCCAGGCCGCAGCCGGGCTGGGTACTGCCGGCATTGCGGCGGCCGCGGTGGAAGCGCTCGAAGACGCGTTCGCGCTCCTCGGGGGCGATGCCGGGGCCGCCATCAGCCACCCACAGCACGCTGTGCCCGGCTTCGGCGCGTGTGCCCACGACCACCGGCCGGCCGGGGTCGGCGTAGGCCAGGGCATTGGCCAGCAGGTTGCGCAGGATGAGCCGCATGCCGAAGGCCGAGCCGCTGAGCTGCGGCAGCTCCAGGCGCTGCTCCACGCTCATGCCGCGTTCGGCCGCCAGCGGGCCCAGCTCGCCCATCAGCGCCTGCAACAAGGCCTGGATGTCCACCGCTTCGCGTTCGCTGCCCAGGCGCGCCGGGTCGCCGGCAAGCGCGTCGCTGCGCGCCAGGTCCAGCATCTGCCCCACCAGGTAGGCCGCATGGTCCACGCCGCCGATCACCGACTGCAGCGCCGCGCTGCGCTGGGCCTCGCTGCTGCGCGGGTGCGCCGCCAGCTGGGCCTGGGCGCGCACGCCGGCCAGCGGCGTGCGCAGCTCATGGGCGGCGGCCGAGACAAACTGGCGTTCGCTGCGCAGCGCCACGTCCACGCGCTGCATCAGCTGGTTCACGGCCTGCAGCACCGGCGCCAGCTCTTCGGGCTCGTGCCCCGCAGGCACGGGGCGCAGGTCACCGGGGCCGCGGCTGGCGATCTCGGCCGTGGAGCGCTGCAGCGGGCGCAGCGCCAGCCGGGTGAGCATCAGGCTCATCAGCGTCAGCGCCGCGGCCGACAGCAGCGTGCCGTACAGCAGGTAGTCGCCGAAGATGTCGGCCAGCAGCCGGCGCTGCGCCAGCGGTTCGGCGGCCTGGATGCGGTAACGCTGGGCCGCGTTGCCGCCGGTGGTGGCCACGCGCCAGGGCTGGCCGTCTATCTTCACGGTGGCCAGGCCGGGCGCGTGGGCCGCGGCCGGCGGCGCGCCCGCCGGCACGTTCTGGCTGGTCAGCAGGACGCGGCCATCGGGCGACCAGATGCGGTACCAATAGCGGCCGGTGGTGGTGCCGTCGGTGTCCATGTGGGTGGGCTCATCGTGGCCCAGCGCGGCGATCTCCTGCAATTCGTGGTCGGCAAAGACCAGCACGGTCTGCGCGAAGTCCTGCAGCCGCTCGTCGAACAGCAGCGCGTCCTCACGCTGCACCACCACGTAGATGGCCGCACCGCCGGCCAGCCAGGACAGCGCGCTGCACAGGCCGGCGATGGCCAAAAGACGGCCCCGCAGCGACCAGCGCCGCGGTTTCAATCCAGCGGCCCTAGCGAGTAGCCGACGCCGCGCACGGTGCGGATGAGTCCGGCGCCCAGTTTGCGCCGCAGGTGGTGCACGTGCACGTCGACCGCATTGCCCACGGCCTCTTCGGCCTCGGCGCCCATGGCCTGCAGCAACTGTTCGCGCGCGAGCGCGCGGCCCCGCTGCTGCAGCAAGGCCTCGAGCAGGCGGAACTCGTGGTGGGTGAGGGCGACGTAGGTGCCGTCTACGGTGACCGTGCGGCTGGCCGGGGTCAGGCGCAGCGGGCCGTGGCGCAGCGTGGCATCGGGCGCGGCGCCGTGCCGGCGCTTGACGGCGCGCAGCCGCGCCGCCAGCTCTTCCAGGTGCACCGGCTTGACCAGGAAATCGTCTGCGCCCAGGTCGAGCAGGCGCACGCGGTCCTGCACCTGCTCGCGCGCCGTCATCACCAGCACTGGCAGGTCGTGGCCGGCGGCGCGCAAGCGGGCCAGCGCGGTCTCGCCTTCCTGGTCGGGCAGGCCCAGGTCCAGTACCACCCAGTCGTAGTGCGTGGCGTTCAGGGCAGGTTCGACCTGCTGGCCCAGCGAGATCCATTCGACCTCGATGCCGCCGTAGCCCATCCAGGTGCGCACCGCCCCGGCCAGGCGCGCGTCGTCCTCGACGAGCAGGAGCTTCATCAGCGCACGGGCGAGGCGATCTCGAGCTTCAGGCCCTGTGTGCCCAGGGGCACGCTGTCGCTCAGCACCTGCAAGTCGCCCGGGCCGGGCACGGCGCTGCCGCTCTTGCTGATGCGTGCGCCCACCACCACCTGTGGCGTGGCCGACAGCAGCGCCGCGGGGCTCATGGACAGGCTGTCGTCGAGGCGGAAGTCCATGGGTAGGTCGCGCACCTGCTTGCGCAGCAGGGCCAGCGGCATGCGCGAGCCGCCGGGAGCGCGCGCGAAGATGAACACCGTGTCGTCGGGCGAGACCTGGCCCTGCACCGCCGCCGCCAGGGTGACGCGGCCGGACACCGCAGCCTGGGCATTGGCTGCCGTTGCCGGCTTGGCCGCCGCGGTGGCGGCCGGGGCCGCGGGCGCGCCTGCGGCTGCAGGCAGTCCGGCGCGTTCGCGCGCGGCGTTCGCCGCGCCCTGCAACTGCTGGGTGAACTCGTCGGCCGGGTCGCTGACCTTGACGGCGCGTTCCCACATCTCGGCCGCGCCCTTGAAGTCGTTGCGGTTGAAGGCCACGGTGCCGGCCAGTGACAAGGCCTTGATGTTGGTCGGGTCCAGCGCCAGGGCCTGCTGCACCAGCTTCTCGGGCTCGCCGTCCAGGCTGCGGTTGTTGACCACGGCCATGCCGTCGGCGTAGTCGGCCAGTGCCTGCGCATCCTGGGGCCGCAGTTCGACCACGCGCTTGAGCGCGGGCATGGCCTCGGCGTGGCGGCCCAGCGCGCCGTAGCTGCGCGCCAGCGTGGCCCAGCCCTCGGCGTCGTCGGGCTTGGTCTGCAGGCGCTCGGTCAGGCGCTTGATCAGGGCCTCGACCTCGGCGGCGCTGGTGGGGTGGCCGCCGTCCGCGGACACCGCGCCCTGGCCGGGGCTGATGTGCAGGCCCTCGTGGTTGCCGCGCATGGCATAGCCCACGGCGCCCACCAGCAGCACGAAGCCGGTCACCAGCGCCACCATCTGGCTCGAGGGCCGCGCCGCGGCTGCGCCCGGCATCAGGCTCAAGTCGCCGGACTCGGTGGCGTGGATCTGCGACTCGAGCGTCTGGCGGGCCTGGCGTGCGCTTTCGCCGCTGAGCACGCCTTCCTTGATGAGGGCATCGATCTGGGCCAGCTGGCTCTTGAGCCTGGCCAGGGCCGGCGAGCCCGGGTCGGTGGATGTCGCGGATGTCGATGTCATAGAGGGCGGCTAAGGGCAGAAGTCAACCCCGTACTGTAGTGGCTGCGCCGCCGCGACCCGGCGCGCAGCCCCCGCCGCGGGCGGGGGCGCTGCGGCGCGAGGGCTCAATCGGCGCGCGTTCGGGCCGCAGCCTCGACCAGCTGGATGAGCGAACGGTAGGGCAGGCCCGAGTGTTCGGACAGGCCGATCTCGCAGGTGCGGCTGGTCGATACGCCCGACGTGCAACCGGTCGGCAGCCCCGCCTTCAGGTGGCGCAGTGCGTGCGCGTTGAGCTCGGGGTGCGAAAAGCCGCGGTCACCGGCAAAGCCGCAGCACTGCACCTCGTCGACCCTGACCACCTGCGCGCTGCAGCGCCCGGCCACGGCGTAGAGCTTGTCCATCGTGCCCATCTTGCGCACGCTGCACACCGGGTGCACGGCCACGGGCGCGGCCTGCTGAGCGATGTCCACGCGCGGCAGCACGTGGTCGTGGATGAATTCCACGCTGTCCTGCACCGTGAGCCGGCCTTCCAGGAAGTGCTGCATGCGGTAGGCGCAGGGGCTGGTGTCGAAGACGATGGGCCAGCGGCCGCCTTCGCTGGCCTCTTGCAGCACGGCTTCGAGTTCGGCTGACTTGGCGTCGGCCGCCTCGATCTGGCCCTTGCTCTCGAAGGGCTGGCCACAGCACAGCTGGTCCAGGCGCGGCGGGTAAATGACATCGAAGCCGGCCTTGCGGAACAGGCGCTCGGCGATGTCGGGCAGGGCCTGCGTCGGGCCGTCGCCGCGCTGCGGGCCCATGTTGCGCGCTGTGCAACTGGGAAAGTAGACGATGCGACCGGCCTTGCCCGCACCCGGGCCCCCCGCGCCCGGGCCGGCCTGCGGCACGAAGTGCACCGGCCGCGGCAGCGTCGGGCTCCAGTACGGCATGCGCTCGCCGCTGAGCCTGCGCAGCCCGCCGGTGGCGCCTTGCATCGCGCTGGTGCCCAGCACACCGTGCAGCAGATCGGCCACGCCCAGGCCCAGGCGCGCCCCGGCGCTGGCCGCGCCGAAGTGGCTGGCCGCGCTGTCGGCCACACGCCGCGCCAGCGGCGAGGCCTGACGCCCGCGCAGCTGCTTGATGAGCGCGCCGGTCTCGATGTAGACGGGGCAGCTGGTGGCGCAAAGCCCGCAGGCGGCGCAGGTCTCGATGCCGGCATGGGCGTACAGCCCGCGCAACTGGGTGGCGGCATCGATGGCGGCACCTTCGGGCTGGCGCTCCAGGCGCGCGATCTCGCGCCAGCCCACGATGCGCTGGCGCGGCGACAGCGTCAGCCCGCGCGACGGGCAGCGCGGCTCGCAGAAGCCGCATTCGATGCACTTGTCCACCAGCACGTCGGCCGGCGGCAGCGGCTTGAGGTTGCGCAGGTGGCCTTGCGGGTCTTCGGTGAGGATCACGCCCGGGTTGAGCAGGCCCTCGGGGTCGAACAGCGCCTTGATGCGGCGCATCAGCGCGGTGGCCTGCGCGCCCCATTCCAGCTCGACGAAGGGCGCCATGTTGCGGCCGGTGCCGTGCTCGGCCTTGAGCGAGCCGTCGTACTTGCCCACCACCAGCTGCGCCACCGCGTCCATGAAGCCGGCGTAGCGCTCGACCTCGGCCGGGTCGTCGAAGCCCTGGGTGAAGACGAAGTGCAGGTTGCCGGCCAGCGCGTGGCCGAAGATGATGCCCTCGGTGTAGCCGTGCTCGCGCATCAGCGCCTGCAGGTCCAGCGTGGCCTCGGCCAGTCGGTCCACCGGGAAGGCCACGTCCTCGATGATCACCGTGGTGCCGGTCTGGCGCATGGCGCCTACCGACGGGAACATGCCCTTGCGCACCGCCCAGTAGCGCGCGCACTCGGCCGCGTCGGTGGAAAAGCGCGGCGGCTCCAGCGTCTGCAGCCCGGCCAGCGCGGCCTCGATGGCGGCAATCTGCAGCTGCAGCGTGGCGGCGTCGGCGGCGCGTGTTTCCACCAGCAGCGCGGCACCGTCGGGGCCGATCTCGGCCAGCAGCGCCGGCAGCCCCGGCTTGCCCTGCACCGAGCGCAGCGCGGCGCGGTCGGCCAGCTCCACGGCGTCCACCGGCTGGCGCTCCAGCAGCGTCACCGCCTGGCAGGCGACGCCCAGTTCGCCGAAGAGGATCAGCGCGCTGGCCTTGTGCGGGTGCTCGGCCACGGTGTTGTAGGTGATCTCGCTGATGAAGCCCAGCGTGCCCTCGGAGCCGATCATCAGGTGCACCAGCACGTCGATCGGATCTTCGTAGTCCACCAGCGCGTTCAGGCTGTAGCCGGTGGTGTTCTTCATGCGGAACTTGTGGCGGATGCGCGCGGCCAGGGCTTCGTCGGCGCGCACGTCGGCCACCAGCTGCGCCAGGCCGGCCAGCAGCTCGGGCCGGCGCGCGCCAAAGGCGGCGCGGCTGGCGGGGTCGGCGCTGTCGAGCACGCTGCCGTCGGCCAGCACTACGCGCATGGCAGCCACCGTGCGGTAGCTGTTCTGCGCCGTGCCGCAGCACATGCCGCTGGCGTTGTTGGCGGCGATGCCGCCGATCATGGCCGCATCGATCGACGCCGGGTCGGGGCCGATCTTGCGCTGGAAGGGCTGCAGGCGGCGGTTGGCCGTGGCGCCGATGACGCCGGGCTGCAGCGAGATCGTCCAGCCGCCTTCACCGACGCGGCAGCCGCGCCAGCCGTCGCCCAGCATCACCAGCACCGAGTCCGACAGCGCCTGGCCCGACAGGCTGGTGCCGGCGGCGCGGAAGGTCAGCGGCGCCTTGAGCGCGCGGCAATGCGCGATCACCGCCAGCAACTCGGCTTCGGTGTCGACCACCGCGATGAGTTGCGGCACCAGGCGGTAGAAGCTGGCGTCGGTGCCCCAGGCCAGGCGGCGCAGCGGGTCGGTCACCAGGCGTTCGGGCGGCAGCAGGTCGGCCAGGCGGCGCTGCAGTTGGTCGTAGGGAATGGCGCTGCTCATGTCTTGTCTCCGGGATCGTCGGGTCAAGCGCCCGCGTTGGTGGCGAGTGTGTGGCCGGCGCCGACGCGCGGGAGTGAAGTTTGTGATGGGCGGCGGTGAAGCCTGTTCACGTTGGCCGCTACTTCAGCGCCTGCTGCAGCCAGTCGACGAAGGCGGCGCATTCCCAGCGCGCCAGCGTGCCGTGCTTCCAGCAGATGAAGTGGTGGTGCGGCGAAGGCACCGAGCGCGACGACAGCCGCACCAGCCGCCCGTCGGCCAGCCAGGTGGCGCCCAGGCGCAGGCGCATCAGCGCCACGCCGAAGCCGGCTGCGGCTGCATCCAGCACCAGGCCGGCGTCGTTGAACTGGGCGCCGACCACCGGCTCGGGCAGGGCAATGCCGCAGGCCTGGAACCAGGTGCTCCAGGGCTCCAGCGGGCTGCGGATCAGGTGCGCGCGGCCCACCGTGTCCAGGCTGTCGAAGCCTTCGAAGGGCCCGGACTGGTTGATGTAATCGGGGCTGGCCACCGGGCAGATCTCGTCGCTGAGGATGCGCACCTGCTCCACGCCGTCGTAGGGCCCGGTGCCGAAGCGGATCTCCAGGTCGGCCTCTTCGGCCTTGACGTTGAGCAGCGGGATCGACACCTGCAGCACCAGTTCGACCTCGGGGAAGGCGTGGCGGAACAGCGCCAGCCGCGGCAGCAGCACCTGGCGCGAGAACGTGGGCGTGGTGGCCAGCCGTATGCGCGCCGGCGCGCCGCTGGGCGTGGGCTCGGGCACCAGGCGCAGCGCCTGCAGGCCCTGGCGCACGCGCACCAGGTAGGCCTCGCCCGCGGCCGTCAGGCTGAAGTCGGCGCGCGCGAACAGCGGCGAGCCCAGCTGCGCCTCGAGCTGGCGCAGGCGGTGGCTGATGGCGCTGGGCGTGACGCACAGCTCTTCGGCGGCGCGCGCCGCGCTGCGCAGGCGCGCCACGGCCTCGAAGGTCTCCAGGCAATGGATGGGCGGAATGCGGATGCTGGCCATGAGGGTGCGTGCCGGGTACGGCGTGGCCCCGAGTATTGGCGGCCGCCGGCCTGGCTGACCCAGGTCAAACCCCAGCAGCGCCAGCCGCGCAGTGCTACCGCTGGCGCGCGGCCATCTGCGGCTAGACTTCTTTCCCGATGCGCCGTGTCTTGTTGATCCTGCTGATGTTCGTCCTGCCGCTGCAGCTGGTGTGGGCCGCGGCGGCCGTGCATTGCGACCATGAGACCGGGCCTGACAGCGGCCACTTCGGCCATCACCAGCACGACCACGATCACGCCGCCGCGCCGCATGTCGGCGATGGCGGTAGTGCGGGCGCCCACGCCGATGAAGGCACGTCGGGCCAGGACGTCGACGCCGATTGCCCCAGCTGCCTGGGCCACGGCTCGGTGGCCGTGATCGGCGTGCCCGGCCTGCCCGGGCAGGGTGCCACGCCCGGACCGGTGGCCCGTCCGCTGGCGCGGCTGCCCGCGCCCGTACCCGAAGACCTCTTGCGCCCACCCCGCACGCGCCGGGCCTGAAAAGGGTCCGGCGGGCGGGCTGTAGACCCGCGGCCGGCGCCACGCGGCGCCGCCCACCCCTGCCGGTACTTGTGGATGCGGCACGACGCCTGCGCCTGGCGCACGTCGGCCAGGCGCTGGGGTAGACGATGGATGGCATGGGTGGCCGGGCTTGCGGGCTCGGTTGGAGACAGGGCGGGCGTTTCCGCCAGGGCATGGTCAGGCTGGGTGTGCTGGCGCTGCTCGCGCTGGGTGGCAGCGCACAGGCGGCAGAGCCGCTGACGCTGCCGCAAGCGTTGCAGGCCACGTTGGCGCGTCTGCCCGAGTTGCAGGCCGCGCCGCAGCGACGCGACGCGGCAGCGGCCCTGGGCCGTGCCGCGCATGCCTGGACGCCGGAACCGGCGGCCTTCGAGACCTCGTTCAAGTCGGGCAACTTCGGCACGCGTGAGCTGGCCGGGGGCGTGGCCGTGCCGCTGTGGCTGCCCGGCCAGCGCGCTGGCACCCAGGCCCTGGCGCAGGCCGAACAGCAGGCCCTGGACGCTCAATTGGCCGCCGCCCGGCTGCGTGCCGCGGCGACGCTGCGCGAAGCCTGGTGGGCGCTGCACGCCGCGCGCGAGGCCGAGGCCCTGGCGCAG
>JALHPY010000076.1 GCA_022842305.1 Rubrivivax sp. | reverse complement strand
GCAAACTGCGCCGGCTCGTCCAGCAGGATCTGCCAGTCGGCGAAGCTGCGCGCCAGCTCATCGGGCGCGAACAGGCAATGGCCCTGGTCCGAGAACATCTCGAGGTAGCTGGTGCCTTCGACCAGCACGTTGAGCACGGCCACGCCGCCCGGCCGCACCCAGGCCCTGAGCCGCGCCAGCTGGCGCCGCGCGCAGGCGCAGTCGAAGAACATCAGCAGGCCTATGCACACCACGGTGTCGTAGGCCTCGCCCGCCTGGTGGTCGCGCAGGTCGGCCTGCCGCGCCTGCAGCGGCAGCGCCTCGGCCTGCGCCACCCGGTTCAGGTGTTCGATGGCCGTGGTGCTGCCGTCCAGCGCCAGCACCGGCAGGCCCTGGCGTGCGGCATGCAAGGCCAGGTTTCCCAGGCCGCAGCCGTAGTCGAGCACGCTGCCGCGCAGCCAGGGCAGCGCCGCGCGCTCGAAGGGGTTGAGCGCCAGTTCGCCGCGCGCCACCTGCTGCCTGAACTGCTGCTCGAAGAACTCGACGCTCGAAGCCGGGGTCATGGCCATCTCCTGTGCCTGAACCCGATTCGACAACAGTTCGCGCTGCCGGTCCAGGACCGCAAGACCTGCACGAAGTCATGCGCGCGGGGCGGCAGGCGCATACTCGGCGCCCGAGTCCCCCGATGGTGCGCGCCCCCCGGCCGCCCGGCCACTATGCCCGGCTACCTGACCAAGCTGGAGCGCATCGCGATCACCGGCGCCGACGACCTGCTCATCCGCTCGCTGCTGGACCGCGCGCAGTTCGACGATGTTCAGGGCCGGGCGGCGCGGCTGGGCATCTCGTCGGCCACCTGGCCGCTGTTCGGGCTGCTCTGGCCTTCGGGCGCGCTGCTGGCGGCACGCATGGCGGCGCGCCGGCCGCGGCCGGGCGAGCGCATCCTGGAAATCGGCTGCGGCCTGGCGCTGGCCAGCCTGGTGGGCCACCGCCGCGGCGCCGACGTCACCGCCAGCGACAGCCATCCGCTGGCCGGCGGCTTTCTGGGCATCAACCTGCAGCTCAACCGCCTGCTGCCGATGAAGTTCCGCCGCGGCAACTGGTCCGAGGCGGTACCCGCGGGCGCGGCACTGGGCCGGTTCGAGCTGATCATCGGCAGCGACGTGCTCTACGAGCGCGACGCCAGCGCCGCGCTGGCCGGCTTCATCGGCCGGCACGCCGCCGCTGGGGCCGAGGTCTGGATCGTCGACCCCGAGCGCGGCAACCGGCCGGCCTTCGTGCGCGCACTGGCGCGGCTGGGCTTTGCCTTGCAGCAGCAGCGCCTGGACCACCCGGCCGTGGGCGCCGCGCCGGCCTACCGCGGGCGCTTGCTGGTGTTCAACCGCGACGCCGCGGCGGCCTGAAGTCAGGCCTGGGCCGCCTGGGCCGCCTGGGCCGCCAGCACCTCGACGCGCACCGCCTCGGTCAGCTCGGCCTTCAGCGCGGTGAACACCGGCGTCGTCTTCACCGAGTAGTGCCGCGGGTGCGCCAGCGGCACGGCGCGGTCGAGCTTGATGCGGCCCGGCCGCGCGCTCATCACCACCACGCGGCTGCCCATGAACACCGCCTCGTCGATGTCGTGGGTGACGAAGAGCACGGTCTTGCGCTGGCGCTCCCAGATGCCCAGCAGCAGTTCCTGCATCAGCTCGCGCGTCTGGTGGTCGAGCGCGCCGAAGGGCTCGTCCATCAGCAGCATGCGCGGGTCGTTGGCCAGCGCCCGCGCCAGCGCCGTGCGCTGCTGCATGCCGCCCGACAGTTGCTTGGGGTAGTGATTGGCAAAGCCCTGCAGGCCCACCTGGGCCAGGAAGCCCTGGGCGATGTCCACCTGCTGCGCGCGCGGCAGGCCGCGCTCGCGCAGGCCGAAGCAGACGTTGTCCAGCACCGTGAGCCACGGGAACAGGGTGTAGCTCTGGAACACCATGCCGCGGTCGGCGCCCGGGGCTTCGATGCGCCGACCGTCCAGCCGCACCGCGCCCGCGGTGGGGTGGTCCAGACCGGCCACGATGCGCAGCAGCGTGCTCTTGCCGCAGCCGCTGGGGCCCAGGATGGTGACGAAGTCGTTCTCGGCCACGTCCAGGTCGGTGGCCTGCAGCGCCAGGGTGGCGCCGCCGGCCGCGGCGAAGCGGCGTTCGACACCGCGCACCTGCAGCAGCGGTCCCGCCGCGGCATCGGCCCCCGGCGGCGCCAAGCTCAGCTGCCCGCGGCCACGACGACGCGGTTGCGCCCGGCGCGCTTGGCCTCGTACATCGCCGCGTCGGCGGCCCTGAACCAGGCCTCGGCGCTCTGCCCGGCCGCCAGCGTGCTGACGCCGACGCTCACCGTGACGGGCTCACCGGGCAGCAGCTCGGCCTGCTCGAGGCGCTGGCGCAGTTCCTCGGCCACGTTCAGCGCCGCGGCCAGCGTGACGCGCGGCAACAGCAGCACGAACTCTTCGCCGCCGGTGCGGAACAGCAGGTCACTGCTGCGCTTGCGCGCCTGCACCGTGGCCACCAGCCGGCGCAGCACCTCGTCGCCCGCGGCATGGCCGTGGCGGTCGTTGACCTGCTTGAAGTGGTCGATGTCGATGGCCAGCAGCGCGTCCCCCGGGGTGGCATCGCTGACCGGTGCGACGCGCTGCGACAGCAGCTTCTGCAGGTGGCGGCGGTTGTACGCGCCGGTGAGCGGGTCGGTGCTGGCCTGGGTTTCGAGCGCGCGCTGCAAGGTGCCGATCACGTTGAGCACGACGACCATCATGCACAGATTGAGCGCGAGGGTGAAGAACACCCGCGCCGCCGTGGGCGCCCCCAAGGACACCGCGCTCGCCGCGGTGGCACCCAGCAGCAGCAGCGCGCCCAGGATCATGGCCCAGCGGCGTTCCAGCACGAAGAAGAACAGGAAGAGCGCCGGCGAGGCCCAGAGCACGCCGTACACGCCCTGCAGCCAGACCGAGACGAACACGCCGGGCACCATCAGGGAAGCCACCACGAGGAAGGGCACGGCCGGCTTCCTGCCCCGGTGCAGTGACCAGGCATTCAGCAGCATCACGCCGCCCACGACGAGGTTGACGCCGAACATCAGCCAGTTGCCGCGCACCAGGTGCATCAGCGCGAACGGCAGCAGGGCCACGGCCCCCAGCACACTGAAGTACTGGCGGACGTTGTTGCGATGTGCGGCCAGCGCATCGTCGTCGATGTTCAGCGCACGGCGCGCTCTGGAAAGCAGATCCACCCCGCTACTATCGTCCATCTTGATGGGAGGCTTGAACCCGCCCATGGAACGGGGCCGGCGCGGGCGTGACAAATCGGATCATCGAAGCTGCGCCCACGGAAACAGACGCCGGTTCGCAGCCTTGAAGGCCATGTCGCTCACCAGCCCGATGAGGCCGATGACGATGATGCCGAAGATGATCTGATCGGTGGCCAGCAGCGCCTGGCTGTCGGTGATCATGTGGCCGATGCCGCTGGACGCGCCGATGAGCTCGGCCACGATGACGTAGGTCCAGGCCCAGCCCAGCACCATGCGCAGGGTTTCGGCGATCTCGGGCGCGGCGCCGGGAATCAACACACGGGTGATCAGCGAGGCGTCCTTCACGCCCAGCGTGTAGGCGGCCTCGACCAGGTCGCGCCGCGTGTTGCCCACGGTGACGGCGATCATCAGCACCAGCTGGAAGAAGCTGCCGATGAAGATGACGGCCAGCTTCTGTGCCTCGCCGATGCCGGCCCACAGGATGAGCAGCGGAATGAAGGCCGAGGCCGGCAGATAGCGCGCAAAGCTGACGAAGGGCTCGAAGAATGCCTCCACCGGCTTGTAGGCACCCATGGCCACGCCCAGCGGCAGCGCCAGCGCCGCGGCAATGACGAAGCCGCCCAGCACGCGCCACACCGTCATGCCGATGTCGTGCGCAAAGTCCATCTCGGTGAGCAGCACCCAGCCCGAACGCAGCATCTGCAGCGGGTCGGCCAGGAACACCTTGGGCACCAGCCCGCCGAAGGTGACGGCCGCCCACACGCCCACGAAAACGACGAAGAAACTCACGCCGAGCACGATGCGCGTGCCCGGCGCCACCGGGGTGAGCGGCTTCACTTCAGGAAACGCGTGTCGGCCAGCTTGGACAGGTCAGGGATCTGCCGGATGATGCCGGCCTGCAGCAGCAGATCGGCAGCCTCCTTGCTGAAGGCGGCGTGCTCGCCGGCAAAGAACTTCTGGTTGGCGGCGCGGTCTTGCCAGCGCAGGAAGGAAGCGCTCTTCTCGAAGGCCTCGGCGCTTTGCTTGACGTCGGCGCCCATGATCTCGAAGCTCTTCTTCGGCTGCGCGGTGATCATCTCCACGGCGTCGAAGTAGGCGTCGGCCAAGGCCTTGGCGGCCTTGGGGTTTTCGGCCAGGAACTTGGGCGTGCAGCCGAAGGTGTCCATGACCATGGGGTAGTCCAGCGTGGTGGCGATGATCTTGCCGGCCTCGGGCTTGGCGCGCACCGCACCCAGGTAGGGCTCGTAGGTCATGGCGGCGTCCAGGCCGTCGGTGCCGGCGATCATGGCGTTGGCCGCGGCCTGGGGCTCGAGGTTGACGACCTTCACGTCCTTGATCGACAGGCCGTTCTTGGCCAGCATCCAGGCCAGCCCGAAGTACGGCGCAGTGCCAGGCGCGCTGGCGGCCACGGTCTTGCCCTTCAGGTCCTTGATGCTGTTGATGCCGGGCTTGACCACCATGCCGTCGGCACCGTAGCTCTTGTCGAGCTGGAAGATCTGCGTGGTGGCCACGCCGTTGGCGTTCCACACCACCCAGGTCTCCACCGTGGTGGCGGCGCACTGGATGTCGCCGCTGGCGATGGCCAGGTGGCGGTCCTTCTGCGGGATCTTCTTGATGCTCACGTCCAGCCCGTGCTTCTTGAACAGGCCGGCCTCGCGCGCCAGCGTGAGCGGGGCAAAGCCGGTCCAGCCCGAGATGCCGATGGCAACCTTGGTTTCCTGGGCCGAAGCAGCCGTGGACAGCAGGGCGGCGGCGGCGAAGGCGATGAGCGTCTTGTTCATGGGGCTCCTGGGTGATGAGGTCAGACGGGGTCGGACAGGGTCAGACGGGGATCCACAGCGTGGGCAGGCCCTGGATGGTATGCAGGATGCGCGACAGCGAGCCGTCTCGCACCAGCGCCGACGCGGTGTCGATGTCGGGCGCGAGGTAGCGGTCGACCATCATCGCCGGGCAGCGCTGGCGCAGCAGGGCGTGCGCGGCCTCCAGCGCCGGCGAACTGGCCAGCGGCCGCAGAAAGTCGATGCCCTGGGCCGCGGCCAGCAGCTCGATACCCAGGATGTGCGCCACGTTGGCGATCATGGGCTGCAGGCGCCGCGCCGCAAAGGTGGCCATGCTGACGTGGTCTTCCTGGTTGGCGCTGGTGGGCAGGCTGTCCACGCTGGCCGGGTGTGCCAGGCTCTTGTTCTCGCTGGCCAGGCTGGCGGCGGTGACGTGCGCGATCATGAAGCCGCTGTTGAGCCCGGCGTTGGGCGTCAGAAAGGGCGGCAGGCGCGACACGCTGCTGTCGATGAGCATGGCGATGCGGCGCTCGGCGATGGCGCCCACCTCGGCGATGGCGCAGGCCATGGCGTCGGCGGCCAGGGCCACGGGCTCGGCGTGGAAGTTGCCACCGCTGATCATGGCGCCGTCTTCGGCGAAGACGAGCGGGTTGTCGGTGACGGCATTGGCCTCGCGCAGCAGCACCAGCGCGGCGTGGCGCAGCTGGTCCAGGCAGGCGCCCACCACCTGCGGCTGGCAGCGCA
Organism: Rubrivivax sp.; assembly: GCA_022842305.1. Lineage (GTDB taxonomy): Bacteria > Pseudomonadota > Gammaproteobacteria > Burkholderiales > Burkholderiaceae_C > Rubrivivax. Next base: position 13,302 of record JALHPY010000076.1, on the reverse strand, counting down.
GGCAATAGGGGTCTTGCACGCGGTCGTCGCCCTCGCGGTGGCTGTTGCGGATGGCGCTGCCGGACAGGAGTTGCCGGTAGTACTGCGCCACGTCGATCTGCCCCGGCTGGCCGCGCAGCGAGTGAATGCGCGGGTCGAAGGGGCCGTCGCTGCCGCGCGCCGCGTCCACGGTGAGCGCGCCCACCACCAGCGCCGCTTCCAGCACCGGCTCGAAGGCAAACAGCCCGTGCAGCGCCAGCGCGCACGACGTCTGCGTGCCGTTGATCAGCGCCAACCCTTCCTTGGCCTGCAGCACCAGGGGCGCGATGCCGTGGCGCTTCAACACGTCGGTGGCGGGGCGGCGCGCGCCATCCACCATGAAATCGCCCTCGCCCATCAGCGCCAGCGTCATGTGCGCCAACGGCGCCAGGTCGCCCGAGGCGCCCACGCTGCCCTGGCTTGGCACATAGGGCACCAGGCCGGCGTTGTGCACCGCCAGCAGAGTGTCGATGACGACCGGTCGCACGCCCGAGTGGCCGCGCGCCAGACTGGCTGCCTTGGTGGCCAGCATCAGGCGCAGCACCGGCGCCGGCAGCGGATCGCCCACGCCCACGCTGTGGCTGCGGATCAGGTTGAGCTGCAGCGTGGCCAGGTCGGCCTCGCTGATGCGCGTGCTGGCCAGCTTGCCGAAGCCGGTGTTCACGCCGTACACCGGCGCGTCGCCCTCGGCCGCGCGCCGCACCACGGCGGCGCTGGCCAGGATGCCGGGCAGGGCCTGCGGGTCCATCACCAGGGGCTGACCCCCAGCGTGCACGGCCTGCAGTTCGTCCAGCGACAGTTGTCCGGGCCGCAGGAGCATCACAAGCCCCCGACCATGGGCAGGTTCAGCCCTTGTTCCCGCGCGCAAGTCACGGCGCTGTCGTAGCCCGCGTCGGCGTGGCGCATCACGCCGGTGGCAGGGTCGTTCCACAGCACGCGCTCTATGCGTTTGGCGGCTTCATCCGTGCCGTCGCAGACGATGACCACGCCGCTGTGCTGGCTGTAGCCCATGCCCACGCCGCCGCCGTGGTGCAGGCTGACCCAGGTGGCGCCGCCGGCGGTGTTGAGCAGCGCGTTGAGCAGCGGCCAGTCGCTGACCGCGTCGCTGCCGTCCTGCATGGCCTCGGTCTCGCGGTTGGGGCTGGCCACGCTGCCGCTGTCCAGGTGGTCGCGGCCGATGACGATGGGTGCCTTCAGCTCGCCCGACTTGACCATCTCGTTGAAGGCCAGGCCGGCGCGGTGGCGCTCGCCCAGGCCTATCCAGCAGATGCGCGCCGGCAGGCCCTGGAAGGCGATGCGCTCGCCCGCCATGTCCAGCCAGCGGTGCAGCGCCGCGTCCTGCGGGAACAGCTGCTTCATCTTGGCGTCGGTCTTGCGGATGTCTTCCGGGTCGCCGCTGAGAGCCACCCAGCGGAAGGGCCCGCGGCCGCGGCAGAACAGCGGGCGCACGTAGGCGGGCACGAAGCCGGGGAAGTCGAAGGCGTTGGCCACGCCCGCGTCCTTGGCCACCTGGCGGATGTTGTTGCCGTAGTCGACGGTGGGAATGCCCATCTTCTGGAAGGCCAGCATGGCCTGCACGTGCACGGCGCAGCCCTGGGCCGCGGCAGCGCGCAGCGCGGCGTGCTGGGCAGGGTCGGCCTGCGCGGCGCGCCAGCGCTCCACGCTCCAGCCCGGCGGCAGGTAGCCGTTGACCAGGTCGTGCGCGCTGGTCTGGTCGGTGACGAGGTCGGGCTTGACGCCCCGCTTCACAAGCTCCGGCAGGATCTCGGCGGCGTTGCCCAGCAGGGCGATGCTGACGGCCTTCTTGGCTGCGGTGTAGCGGGCGATGCGGATCAGCGCGTCGTCCAGGTCGGTGGCCTGCTCGTCGACGTAGCGGCTGCGCAGGCGGAAGTCGATGCGGCTTTGCTGGCATTCGATGTTCAGGCTGCAGGCGCCGGCAAAGGTGGCCGCCAGCGGCTGCGCCCCGCCCATGCCGCCCAGGCCGGCGGTGAGGATCCAGCGGCCGGCCAGATCCCCGCCGTAGTGCTGCTTGCCCGCCTCTACAAACGTCTCGTACGTGCCCTGCACGATGCCCTGGCTGCCGATGTAGATCCAGCTGCCAGCAGTCATCTGGCCGTACATCATCAGGCCCTTGCGGTCGAGCTCGTCGAAGTGTTCCCAGGTGGCCCACTTCGGTACCAGATTCGAATTGGCGATCAACACCCGCGGCGCGTCGGCATGGGTGCGGAACACGCCCACCGGCTTGCCGCTCTGCACCAGCAGCGTCTCGTCGGGCTTCAATCGAAGCAAGCTCGCCAGGATGGCCTCGTAACAGTCCCAGTTGCGCGCCGCCTTGCCGATGCCGCCGTAGACCACCAGCGCGTCGGGGTTTTCGGCGACCTCGGGGTCCAGGTTGTTCTGCAGCATGCGGTAGGCGGCCTCGATCAGCCAGTTGGCGCAAGCGATGCTGCTGCCGCGTGGGGCGCGTACCGGGTGGGCTTTAGCGTGGCGGGGAACAGCGGAAAGGTCGGTCATGGCGGGCTTTCGTGGGCGTCGAACTCAGGGATGAACTCTAGTTGACTAGACAAGTCTATGCAAGTACGATTCGTGGCATGGTTTCCCCTGACGGCGCACACCATGCGCCCTATGCCCGCGTCAAGCAGTACCTCAAGGACGGTCTGGCCGCGGGGCGCTGGCCGGCCGGCGCGCTGATGCCGTCCGAGGCCGAGTTGGTGGCCGCCTTCGGCGTAAGCCGCATGACCGTGGGCCGCGCGCTGCGCGAGCTGCAGGCCGAAGGCCTGGTGCAGCGCACCCAGGGCGTGGGCACCTTCGCCGCGCCACTGCACAAAGTCAGCAGCAATCTCACGCTGCGCGACCTGCACGACGAGATCCGCGAACGCGGCCATCACCACCACGCCGTGGTCCATCTGCAGCAGGCCGAGCCGGCACCGGCCGCGCTGGCCCAGCAGCTGGGCGTGGCCGAGGGCGCGGCGGTCTTTCACACCCTCATCGTGCACTTCGAGAACGGCGTCCCGCTGCAATGCGAAGACCGCTACGTCAACCCGGCCTGCGCGCCCGGCTACCTGGCGGCCGACTTCACCCGCACCACGCCGACGCAGCTGCTGTTCGAGACCACCGCGCTGTGGCGCGCGCAATACTCGATCGAGGCCGCCCGCCCCACCGCGCAAGAAGCGCGGCTGCTGGGCGTGGCCGAATCAGAACCCTGCCTGGTGGTGGTGCGCCGCACCTTCACGCGCCAGGCGCCCATCACCATCGCGCGCCTGGTGCACCCCGGCCAGCGCTATGCCCTGCACGGAGAGTTCCAGCCATGATGCACATCGTCCAACTTGCCGAAGTGACCCCCCAACCCTGGCGCAACGGCGGCGGCATCACGCGCGAGCTGCTGCTGTGGCCCGACGCCGACGACTGGCTGCTGCGCATCAGCCTGGCCGAGGTCGTGCGCGACGGCCCTTTCAGCCCCTACCCCGGCTACGAGCGCCACTTTGCCGTGGTGCAGGGCGCCGGCGTGGTGCTGTCCTTCGGCGACGATGACCGCAAGCTCACGCCCGAATCGCCGCCGCAGGTCTTCGACGGCGCCCAGCCGCCCGATTGCACGCTGATCGACGGCCCCACACTCGACCTCAATCTGCTGGTGCGCCAGGACGCCGGCAGCGGCCTGCTGCGCGCCGTGGCGCTGGGCGAGCGCTGGACCTTGCGCGCGCCGCTGCGCGCGGTCTACACCCGGCATGCGGCCGAGCTGCTGGTGCACGGCCGGCCGGTGGCCATGCTGGCCCCGCAGACGCTGGCCTACAGCACGGCCGATCAGGCCGAGCCCTGGCAGTTGCTGCCCGCCGGCGCCGGCCTGGCGGCCTGGTGGCTGGCCTTCACGCCGCAGGCGCGATGAAGCGAACGGGCGCCCTGTGGCGCCATGCGCGGCTGGCCACGATGCAGCCGGGCACGCCCTGGGGCTGGCTGGACGACGGCGCGCTGCTGGTCCAGGGCGACCGGCTGGCCTGGGTGGGGCCTGACGCCAAGCTGCCGCGCGATTTGCGTCCCGATGCCGAACACGACCTGCAGGGCGCCCTGGTCACGCCGGGGTTGATAGACGCCCACACCCACCTGGTCTACGGCGGCGAGCGCGCGGCCGAGTTCGAGCTGCGCCTGCAGGGCGCCGGTTACGAGGCCATCGCGCGCGCCGGCGGCGGCATCCTCAGCACCGTGGCGGCCACGCGTGCGGCCACCGATCAGCAGCTGTTCGACAGCGCCGCGGCGCGCGCCCGCGCCTTCATGGCCGAGGGCGTGACCACGCTCGAAGTCAAGTCCGGCTACGGCCTGTCGCAAGTGCATGAGTCGCGCTGCCTGGCGGTGGCGCGGCGCCTGGGGCGCGAGCTGCCGTTGACGGTGCGCTGCACCTCGCTGGCCGCGCACGCGCTGCCGGCTGAGTACGCCGGCCGGCCCGACGACTACATCGACGCCGCCTGCTCCTGGCTGGCCGGGCAGCAGGCGGCGGGGCTGGTGGACGCGGTGGACGCCTTCTGCGACACCATCGGCTTCACGCCCGCGCAGACCGACCGCATCTTCCGCGCCGCGCAGGCACTGGGCCTGCCGGTGAAGCTGCACGCCGAGCAGCTCAGCGACCAGGGCGGCGCAGCGCTGGCGGCGCGGCACGGAGCGCTCAGCTGCGACCACCTCGAGCACCTCTCGGCCGTCGGCATCGCCGCCATGCGCGTCAGCGGAACGGTGGCGATGCTGCTGCCCGGGGCCTACTACTTTCTGCGCGAAACCAGACTGCCGCCGCTGCAGGCGCTGCGCGAGGCCGGCGTGCCCATCGCCATCGCCAGCGACCACAACCCCGGCAGCTGCCCGGCCTTGAGCCTGCTGCTGATGCTCAACATGGCCTGCACGTTGTTCCGCATGACGCCCGAAGAGGCCTTGCGCGGCGTCACCGTCAACGCCGCGCGGGCACTGGGCCTGCCCGACCGCGGCCGCCTGGCGCCGCGCCTGCGCGCCGACTTCGCGGTGTGGGATGCCGAACACCCGCGCGAGCTGGCCTACCGCTTCGGTCACAACCCCTGCCGTCGCGTCGTCTGCGGCGGCGTCCTGAGGGCGTCCGCATGAACAGCGACATCTACACCTTGCACCAGGGCAACTCGCCGCTGCTCATCAGCTGCCCGCACGTGGGCACGCAGATCCCGGCCGACCAGCAAGCCCGCTACACCGCGCGCGCGCTGCAGGCAGAAGACACCGACTGGTTCCTCGACCGCCTGTACGGCTTTGCCGTCGAGAGGGGCGCCACGCTGCTGGTGCCGCGCCACAGCCGCTACCTGATTGACCTGAACCGGCCGAGCGAGAACACGCCCATGTACGCCGGGCAGAACAACACCGAGCTGTGCCCCACGCGCCACTTCACCGGCGAGCCGCTTTACCGCCCCGGCCAGGCGCCCGATGACGCCGAGATCCGCCGCCGCGTGGCCGTGTACTGGCAGCCTTACCACGACGCGCTGCAGGCCGAGCTGCAGCGCCTGCGCGCGGCGCAGGGCCACGCCGTGCTGTTCGACGCACACAGCATCAAGAGTGCACTGCCCTGGCTGTTCGAAGGCACGCTGCCGCACCTGAACCTGGGCACCGTGGGCGGCAGCAGTTGCGCCCCAGGCTTGCGCGACCGCCTGGCCGCGGTGCTGGCGGCGCAGCAAGGTTTCAGCCACGTGGTGGACGGCCGCTTCAAGGGCGGCCACATCACGCGCCACTACGGCCAGCCGGCCAGCGGCGTGCACGCGGTGCAGCTCGAGATGTGCTGGCGCGCCTACATGGACGAGTCCCCGCCCTGGCGCTGGGATGCGGCACGCGCGGCCGAAGTCACGCCGCTGCTGCAGGCCCTGGTGCAATTGATGATCGAATGGCGGCCGCAATGACGCCCCTGCCCGCGCCGCTGTGGGCGCCACGCGCATGGGTAGACGGCAGCTGGCAGGACGCGGTGCTGCTCCAGCCCGGCCTTGACGGCCACTGGTCGGCCATCACCCCCGGCGTATTGCCGCCGCCCGGCGCCACGCGCCTGCCGGGCGCCGCGCTGCCGCCGCTGGTCAACGCACACAGCCACGCCTTCCAGCGCGCCTTTGCCGGCCTGGCCGAACGCCGCAGCGGCGCGCACGACGACTTCTGGTCCTGGCGCGACCGCATGTACGGCGTGGCGCTGCGCATCACGCCCGGGCAGCTGCGCGCCGTGGCGCTGCAGCTCTACAGCGAGCTGCTGGCCGGCGGCTACACCCAGGTCTGCGAGTTCCACTACCTGCACCACGCACCCGACGGTCGCCCCTACGCCGACCCGCTGGCCATGAGCCGCGCGCTGGCCGAGGCCGCGGTCGAAGCCGGCATCGGCCTGACCCTGCTGCCGGTGCTGTACCAGCGCGCCGGCTTCACCCAGCCCGCGCTGCGCGCCGACCAGCGCCGCTTTGCCACCGACGTCCAGGCCGTGCTGGCGCTGCGCGACGGCGTGCGCGCGCTGGGCCTGCCGGCGGTGAGCGCCGGCGTGGCCATCCACTCGCTGCGCGCGGCCGCGCCGGCCGCCATCCGCGCGCTGGTCGACAGCTTGCGCGGCGACACCGCCCCCCTCCACATCCACGTGGCTGAGCAGACGGCCGAGGTCGACGATTGCCTGGCCGCCACCGGCGCCCGCCCCATCGAATGGCTGGCGCGCGAAGGCCTGCTGGACGCGCGCTGGCAGCTGGTGCACGCCACCCACGCCACGCCGGCCGAGATCGCCGCCGTGGCCGCCAGCGGGGCCGGCGTGGTGCTGTGCCCCAGCACCGAAGCCAACCTGGGCGACGGCTTGGCCGACCTGCCCGGCTGGCTGGCCAGCGGCACGCCGCTCAGCCTGGGCAGCGACAGCCAGGTGGGCCGCGCCTGGCCGGAAGAGCTGCGCTGGCTGGAGTACGGGCAGCGCCTGGCGCTGCGGCAGCGCAACGTGGCGGCCGACCCGGCGCAGGCCGAAGGCTCGACCGCGGCGCGCCTGTTCGAGCGCATGTTGACCGGCGGGGCGGCGGCTGCCGGCCTGGCGCGCTGGGGCCTGCAGCCGGGCGCGCGCGCCGACCTGCTGGTGCTGGACGAGTCAGCCGATGGCCTGAACGGCCTGGCGCAAGACCACGCACTGGACGGCCTGGTATTCGCCACCGCAGCGCCGCCCTTCGCGGAGGTCTGGGTGGCCGGGCGTCGCGTCGTCGTCGGTGGGCAAGTGGCTGACGGCCCGACGCGACGTGCGGCCTATGGTCAGGCGCTGCGCGAACTGATGGGTTGAGCCACCGCCTCAGCCCACCCAGGCCTTCATCCAGCCCAGCCCGGCAGAGGTGGCGCCCGGCGCCGCCCCGCGCGCCGGCCGGTACTCACAGCCGATCCAGCCGTCCCAGCCGCTGGTGGCCGACAGCTCGTCGATCAGCTTGAACAGATACGGGTGGTGCAGCTCGCCGAGGTCGGGCTCGTGGCGCTCGGGCACGCCGGCGATCTGCAGATGACCCACGCACCCCGTGGGCAGGTACTGGCGCAGCTTCATCGCCACGTCGCCCTCGACGATCTGGCAGTGGTACAGGTCCATCTGCACCTGCAGGTTGGGCGCGGCGATGGCCTGCACGATGCGGTGCGCCTCGCCCTGGCGGTTGAGAAAGAAGCCGGGGATGTCGCGGGTGTTGATGGGCTCGATCAGCACGCGGCGGCCTGCCGCCGCGGCCTGCGCGGCGGCCCATGCCAGGTTGGCCTCGTACGTGGCCTGCAGCCGGGCGCGCTCCACGCCCGGCGGCGCCAGGCCGGCCATGACGTGCACGCGCGGGCAGTCCAGCGCCTCGGCATAGCCCAGGGCCTGCTCAAAGCCGGTGCGGAACTCGGCCTCGCGGCCGGGCAGGCAGGCCAGGCCGCGCTCGCCTGCGTCCCAGTCGCCGGGCGGGGCGTTGAACAACACCTGCTGCAGGCCGTGGTCGGCCAGACGCCGCGCCAGATCGCGTGCGTCGAAGGCGTAGGGGAACAGGTACTCGACGGCGCCAAAGCCGTCGCTGGCGGCGGCGGCAAAGCGGGCTAGGAAGGCGTGCTCGGTGTAGAGCATCGAGAGGTTGGCGGCAAAGCGGGGCATGGGCGGCGGTCCTGTTGCGCGGTGTGCCGGCGGCACGCCGGGCGGGCAGTGTCGTCCACGCTGGGCGGCCGCTCAAGCGGCGCAGTGTCGGCCCCGGTGGGGGGACAGCGCCTGCAGGGCATTGGCGGTATCCCACAGACCGTGCGCGCAGGCTGTGGGACCATGGCAGCCACCCCAGGCTCCACAAGGACTCCGCCATGCCGCACGCCTTTGCCCGCACGCTCAAGACCTTCAGCACCGCCTCGGGCCGCCAGGGCCGGTTCTATTCGCTGCCGGCGCTGGCGCGGCAGTACCCGCAGGTGGCGCGGCTGCCGCATTCGCTGCGCATCGTGCTGGAAAGCGTGCTGCGCAACTGCGACGGGCGCAAGCTCACGCCCGAGCACGTGGCGCAACTGGCGCAGTGGCGGCCCAACGCCGAGCGCACGGCCGAGATCCCCTTCGTGGTGGCGCGCGTGGTGCTGCAAGACTTCACCGGCGTGCCGCTGCTGGCCGACCTGGCAGCCATGCGCAACGTGGCCGCGCGCCTGGGCAGGAACCCCAAGGCCATCGAGCCGCTGGTGCCGGTGGATCTGGTGGTGGACCACAGCGTGATGGTCGACCACTTCGGCAGCGCGCGCGCGCTGGACCTGAACATGAAGCTGGAGTTCCAGCGCAACCAGGAGCGCTACCAGTTCCTGAAATGGGGCATGGGCGCCTTCAGCACCTTCGGCGTGGTGCCGCCGGGCTTCGGCATCGTGCATCAGGTGAACCTGGAATACCTGGCGCGCGGCGTGCACAAGACCGCCGGGAAAATCTACTACCCCGACAGCCTGGTGGGCACCGACAGCCACACCACGATGATCAACGGCATCGGCGTGGTCGGCTGGGGCGTGGGCGGCATCGAGGCCGAGGCCGGCATGCTGGGCCAGCCGGTGTACTTCTTGACGCCCGACGTGGTGGGCTTCGAGCTGACCGGCCAGCTGCGCGAAGGCGTCACCGCCACCGACCTGGTGCTCACCGTCACCGAGATCCTGCGCCGCCACAAGGTGGTGGGCAAGTTCGTCGAATTCTGCGGCGAAGGCACGCGCACCCTGGCCCTGCCCGACCGCGCCACCGTGGCCAACATGGCGCCCGAATACGGCGCCACCATGGGCTTTTTTCCGGTGGACGAGAAGACCATCGCCTACTTCAAGGGCACGGGCCGCAGCAAGGCCGAGATCGAGGCCTTCGAGGCCTACTTCCGCGCGCAGAAGATGTTCGGTGTGCCGCTGGCGCGCGACATCGATTACAGCCAGGTGCTGCAGCTGGACCTGGGCAGCGTCACGCCCAGCCTGGCCGGCCCCAAGCGGCCGCAGGACCGCATCGAGCTGGGCCGCGTCAAGCAGAACTTCGGTGAGCTGTTCAGCGCGTCGGCCGCCGACAACGGCTTCAACCAGCCCGCCACCCGGCTGACGCAGGGCATCAAGACCGCCAGCGGCCTGGAGCTGCACCATGGCGACGTGCTCATCGCCGCCATCACCAGTTGCACCAACACCAGCAACCCGGGCGTGCTGCTGGCCGCGGGGCTGCTGGCCAAGAAGGCGGTGCAGGCGGGGCTGAAGGTGAAGAAGCACGTCAAGACCTCGCTGGCGCCGGGCTCGCGCATCGTCACCGAATACCTGCAGGCCGCCGGCCTGCTGCCCTACCTCGAGAAGCTGGGCTTCCACGTGGCCGCCTATGGCTGCACCACCTGCATCGGCAACGCCGGTGACCTGGCGCCCGAGATCAACGACGCCATCACCACGGGCGACCTGGTGGCCGCGGCGGTGCTGTCGGGCAACCGCAATTTCGAGGCGCGCATCCACCCCAACCTGAAGGCCAACTTCCTGGCCAGCCCGCCGCTGGTGGTGGCCTATGCCATTGCCGGCACGGTGCTGCGCGACCTGATGACCGAACCCGTGGGCCGCGGCACCGGCGGGCGCGACGTCTACCTGGGCGACATCTGGCCCGGCAGCGACGAGATCCAGGCGCTGATGAAGCACGCCATGAACGGCCGCGCCTTCCGCAGCAACTACGACAAGGTGCGCACCGAGCCGGGCCGGCTGTGGCAGAAGATCGCCGGCGCGGGCGGCAACGTCTACACCTGGCCCGACAGCAGCTACATCGCCGAGCCGCCCTTCTTTGCCGGCTTCACGATGGAGCCCCCCGCACTGGTGCCGGGCGTGCAGGGCGCGCGCGTGATGGCGCTGCTGGGCGACAGCATCACCACCGACCACATCAGCCCGGCGGGCTCTTTCAAGAAGACCACGCCGGCCGGCCAGTACCTGCTGGCGCGCGGCGTGCTGGAGCCCGACTTCAACAGCTACGGCGCGCGCCGCGGCCACCACGAGGTGATGATGCGTGGCACCTTCGCCAACGTGCGCATCAAGAACCTGATGATCCCGGCCGGCGCCGACGGCTCACGGCTCGAAGGCGGTTTCACGCTGTACCAGCCGGACGGCGAGCTGATGCCCATCTACGACGCCGCGATGAAGTACGCCGCCGCGGGCACACCCACGGTGATTCTGGCGGGCGAGGAATACGGCACCGGTTCTTCGCGCGACTGGGCCGCCAAGGGCACGGCGCTGCTGGGCATCAAGGCCGTGGTGGCGCGCAGCTTCGAGCGCATCCACCGCAGCAACCTCATCGGCATGGGCGTGCTGCCGCTGCAGTTCAAGGCCGGCGATTCATGGCAGGGCCTGGGGCTGAAGGGCGACGAGGTGCTGGACGTGCGGCTGGCCGACGAGATACGCCCATTGTCGGACGCGCTGCTGCGCATCACCGCGGCCGACGGCAGCCGGCGCGACATCACGGTCACGCTGCGCATCGACACGCCCATCGAGGTGGACTACTACCGCCACGGCGGCATCCTGCCCTTCGTGCTGCGGCAGCTGCTGGCAGCCTGAAGGCGGGTGGCGGCTGCGCGCCGCCACCCGGGCATCATCAGAAGTTGAAGCCGACCTTCACGCCGAAGGCGGTGCTGTCGAATTGCACGCCGTTCTTCTCGGACGTGTTGTGCCAGCGCACATCCACGCCGGCGTAGACCGCGCCCATGCGCCAGTCCAGACCGGCGGCCAGGCCGGCGCCGTACAGGGTCTCGGACTGGCCGGGGGCCTTGACGCTCACCGCCGTCAGGCTGGGGCCGGCGCCGATGCGCACGCTGTTGCTCACCGGCACCATGTAGCGCGGGCTCAGTTCGAACTGGGTGGCCTCGACGCCGTCCTTGTCGGCACGGTTGATCTGCAGGTAGCTGCGGATGCGGTTGTCGGGCGACTGGATCAGGCCGCAGTTGAAGCTGAGCTCCAGGCCCAGGTTGCTGAGGTCGTTGCCGCCATCGGGCTTGACCTGGCCGCCGGTGATGGCCAGCGTGGGCTCGAGCTTGTGGTTGGGGTCGGTGAACAGCGGAAAGAAGCGCCACGATTGGGCGCTGGCCAGCGTGGCCGTGGACAGCAGGACAAGGGCAATGGCGGTCTTCTTCAAGGTCAACTCCTGGGGTAGTACGGCCGCGCACCCTGCGCCGCCATACCCTGAACCGTAAGGCATCCGGCGCCCCGTCTTGGTGACCGAGGTCACCAACGTGGCGCGCAACCCACAGTGCCGGGGTCGCGCGGCACAATCGGCGCGATGCCCCAGCACCCTGACCGCGTCCTGCCGCTGCAGGGCGCCAGCAATTTTCGTGACCTGGGCGGTTACCCCGGCCACGGTGGGCGCATCGTGCGCTGGCGCCGGCTGTTCCGCTCGGACCACCTGGCCGGCCTGACACCTGCCGACCACGCCTTGCTGGCCGAACTGGGCCTGGCGCGCGCGCTGGACTTCCGCGGTGAGCACGAACGCGCCGCCACGCCTTACCAGTTGCCCGGCGTGGCCCAGCATTCGCTGGCCATAGAGCCCAGCGTGATGCAGCGCATGCAGGCCCTGCTGCAGGCCGGCCAGCCACTGGGCGCGGCCGAGGCGGTGGCGCTGATGCAGGAGCTGTACCGCTCGATGGTGAACGAGCGGGCGCGCGCTTTCGCCCTGCTGTTCGAGCAACTGCTGGACTGCGACGCGCCGCTGGTCTTTCATTGCACCGCGGGCAAGGACCGCACCGGCTGGGCCGCCGCCCTGGTGCTGCTGGCGCTGGGCGTGCCGCGCGCCATCGTGCTGAAGGACTACCTGATGACCAACCAGGTGTTCAAGCAGCCGCCGCTGCCGGCCGACGGCACGCCAGCCGAGGCCCTGGCCGCGATGTGGCGCGTGCAGGAGGACTACCTGGCCGCCGCGCTGGACCTGATGGACGCCGAGCACGGTGGCATCGAGCCCTACCTGCGCGGCCGCCTGGGCCTGAGCCCGGCGGCGCTGGACACACTGGCCGCGCGCTACCTGCAACCCGTCTGACGGCGGGCTTCAGCGGCCGCGCAGGAACAGCGCGTCCAGCTCCTTGATCGTCACCTGGCGCCAGGTGGGGCGGCCGTGGTTGCAGGTGTCGGCGCGCTCGGTGGCTTCCATCTCGCGCAGCAGCGCGTTCATCTCTTCCAGCGTCAGCCGGCGGTTGGCGCGCACCGCGCCGTGGCAGGCCAGCGTGGCCAGCAGCTCGTCGCGCGCGCGCTGCAGCACGCGGCCGGCACCGCCGCTGTCGGGCTGGGCCAGCTCGGCCAGCACCGAACGCGCCAGCTCGGGCAGGTCGGCATCCGGCAGCGCCGCCGGGCGGCTGCGCAGCACCAGCGTGCCGGCGGCCAGCGGTGCCAGGTCCAGGCCCAGTTGCAGCAGCGTGGCCTGCTCGGATTCGGCCAGCGCGATCTCGGCCGCGGTGGCGGCAAAGCTCACGGGGATGAGCAGCGGCTGCGTCGGCAACGCAGCCGTCTGATCGGCCTGGCGCTTGAGGCGCTCGTAGACGATGCGCTCGTGCGCCGCGTGCATGTCCACCACCACCAGACCCTGCGCGTTCTCGGCCAGCACGTAGACGCCGGCGATCTGCGCCAGCGCGCGGCCCAGCGGCCAGGCCGGGGCCTCGGGCGTTGATGACGCAAATGGCGCGGCCGCGGGCGGGCGCAGGCCGGCCCAGGCGCCCAGGCCCCCGCTGCCCTGGGTCGTGCGCCAATCGCCGGCCGGGGCCGGGGGCATCCAGGGGGCGGGCTGTTCCTGCGCCGTGGGCGCGCGGTCGGTCAGGTCCAGCGCCGGCTGCCAGGCGGGCGGCAAAGCGGGCTGGGGCTGTTCCA
>JALHPY010000075.1 GCA_022842305.1 Rubrivivax sp. | reverse complement strand
ACCTTCCCCTTCCTGGCCAACGGCCGGGCGCGCGCGCTGGGCGACACGACGGGCATGGTCAAGTTCCTGGCCGATGCCAAGACCGACGAGATCCTGGGCGTGCACATCGTCGGCCCCATGGCCAGCGAACTGATCTCCGAGGCCGTGGTGGCCATGGAGTTCAAGGCCAGCAGCGAGGACATCGCGCGCATCTGCCACGCGCACCCGTCCTTGAGCGAAGCCACCAAGGAAGCCGCGCTCGCCGTCGACAAGCGCACGCTGAACTTCTAGACGCGCGTGGCGGTTCGCCAGCTGTACGAGGCCACGCTCGCCGAGCGTGGCTACAAGAGCGACGCGGCGCAGCTGGGCGCCGTGGCCGCGCTGGAACGCTGCGAAAGCGAGTGGGCCGACTACAAGGCGCGCCGCCGCAACGCCCTGACCAAGCTGCTGGTGCGCCCGCCCATCCCCCGCGGCGTGTACATGCACGGCGGGGTGGGGCGGGGAAAGAGTTTCCTGATGGACTGCTTCTTCCGCGCCGTGCCGCTGACGCGCAAGACGCGGCTGCACTTCCACGAGTTCATGCGCGAGGTGCACCGCGAACTGCAGGACCTGAAGGGCACGGTCAACCCGCTGGACGAGCTGGGCAAGCGCATCGCACGCCGCTTCCGGCTGATCTGCTTCGACGAGTTCCACGTGTCGGACGTGACCGACGCGATGATCCTGCACCGGCTGCTGGAGGCGCTGTTCGCCAACCGCGTGAGCATCGTCACCACCAGCAACTTCCACCCCGACGCGCTGTACCCCAACGGCCTGCACCGCGACCGCATCCTGCCGGCCATCGCGCTGCTCAAGCAGCACCTGGAAGTGGTCAACGTCGACGCCGGCACCGACTACCGCCAGCGCACGCTCGAGCACATCCGCATGTTCCACACGCCGCTGGACGACGCGGCCGAGGCGGCGCTGGCGCAAGCCTTCGACGAACTGGCCGAGGCGCGCGACGAAGACCCGGCACTGCACATCGAGCACCGCAGCCTGCCCGCGCTGCGCCGCGCCGGCGGCGTGGTCTGGTTCGACTTCCGCACGCTGTGCGGCGGGCCGCGCTCGCAGAACGACTACCTCGAGATCGCCTCGCGCTTCCACACCGTGCTGCTGTCGGGCGTGCCGCAGATGGCGCCGCGCATGGCCAGCGAGGCGCGCCGCTTCACCTGGCTGGTGGACGTGCTCTACGACCGCAACGTCAAGCTGGTGATGTCGGCCGCGGTGCCGGCCGACGAGCTGTACACCGAAGGCCCGCTGGCGCACGAATTCCCGCGCACCGCCTCGCGCCTGCACGAGATGCAGTCGGCCGAATACCTGAGGCGCGCGCGGCGCGAGGTCGACACCTCGCTGACCTGAGCGCCCGAAGCGCTGGCTGCGTTCAGGCCAGTACCAGGATGGGCTGGATCTGCGGCAGGCGCTGCAGCAGCAGCCCGAACTCCTTGGGGTCGACGGCGCGGCTGCTCAGGAATCCCTGGTATTCGTCGCAGTTCATGGCCTGCAGAAAGGCCAGCTGGTCCTGGGTCTCCACGCCCTCGGCCACCACCTTGAGCTTCAGGCTGTGGGCCAGCGCGATGATGGCGCTGACGATGGCCTCGTCGTCGGGGTCGGTGACCAGGTCACGCACGAAGCTGCGGTCTATCTTCAGCGCCGAGATCGGCAGCTTCTTCAGGTAGGCCAGCGACGAGTAGCCGGTGCCGAAGTCGTCGATCGACAGCTGCACCCCCATCTCGGCCAGCTGCGTGGCGATGGCGATGCTGATTTCGGGGTCGGCCAGCAGGATCGACTCGGTGACCTCGATCTCCAGGCAGGAGGCCGGCACGTGGTGGTCTTCCAGCGCCTGTGCCACCAGCGCCGGCAGGCCGCGCTCGCGCAGGTGCGTCGAGGCCAGGTTCACGGCCACGGGCACGGTGCACAGGCCGGCGGCAAACCACTCGGCGTTCTGCTTGCAGACGGTGCGAATGGCCCATTCACCGATGGGGATCACCAGGCCCGCGTCCTCGGCCAGCTTGATGAACTCGCCCGGCGGCAGCAGGCCGCGATCGGGGTGCTGCCAACGGATCAGCGCCTCGGCACCGACGATGCTGCCGTTGACCACGTCCACGCGCGGCTGGTAGTGCAGCACGAACTCGTTGCGCTCGAGCGCGCGGCGCAAGCGCGTTTCCATGCGCAGCCGGTCCAGGGCGCGTGCGTTCATCGAGCGGTCATACAGCTGGAAGCCGCCGCGGCCGGCCGCCTTGGCGCGGTACATCGCGGTGTCGGCGTTCATCAGCAGGGTGTCGATGTCGTTGCCGTCGGCGGGGTACATGGCCACGCCCACGCTGCCGCCCACGAAGACCTCGGTGCCCTGCACGGTGAGCGGCTCGCCCAGCGTGTTCACCAGGCGCTGCGCCACGCAGGCGGCGTTCTCCGGGCTCTGCACGTCGGTCAACAGCACGATGAACTCGTCGCCACCCAGGCGCGCAATGCTGTGCGGCGGCTGTTCGCTGCAGGGGCGGCTGAGCGAGTCCTGCGCGCGCAGGGCGCTGCCCAGGCGCGTGCTGGCCAGGCGCAGCAGTTCATCACCGGCCTTGTGGCCCAGGGTGTCGTTGACGCGCTTGAAGTTGTCCAGGTCGATGAACATGATCGCCACCTGGCGCTTCTGGCGCTCGGCCTGCGCCAGGGCCTTGCTCAGCTGCTCGACGAAGAGCAGCCGGTTGGGCAGGCCGGTGAGCGGGTCGTAGTAGGCCAGGCGGCGGATCTGTTCTTCGGCGTCCTTGCGGCGCGTGATGTCGTGCACCGCGCCGGCCAGGCGCAGTGCGCTGCCGTCGACCTGGCGCTCGATCACCTCCACCTGCTGGTGCACATGGCGCAGCGAACCGTCGGCCAGCAGCACGCGGTGGTCGATGGCAAAGCCCTCGGCGTTGGCCACGGCGCGCTGGCAGGCCTGGCGCAGGCGCTCGGCGTCCTCGGCGTGCACGGCGGCAAAGAACTCGGCCGAGCTCATGCGCGGCACCGGCTCGTCGTGGCCGAAGATGCGCCAGGCCTGCGGCGACGGTGCCAAGTTGTCGTCGCGCAGCTGCCATTCCCAGTCGCCCATCTCGCCGATGCGCTGGGCATTGGACAGGCGGCGCTGGTTCTGCTGCAGGTCGTTGATGGCGGAGCTGGCGCGCAGCATGTAGCGCACGCGGTGCGGCAGCACGGCCCAGTTGATGGGTTTGGTGATGAAGTCGGTGGCGCCCACCTCGAAGGCGCGTTCGATCGATTGTGTGTCGTCCAGCCCGGTCATCATGACCACGGGCACGCCGCCGCCGCCGGGCAGGCGGCGCAGTTCGGCGCAGGCGGTAAACCCGTCCATCAAGGGCATGCTCACATCCAGCAGCACCAGGTCGGGCATGTCCTGGCGCATGCTGTCCAGAGCGGCCTGGCCGTCGCCGGCCTCGCGCACCTCGAAGCCTGCGCGGTGCAGCGTGGCCCGGGTAAGCCGGCGTCCGCCGGCGTCGTCGTCCACGACCAGGATGCTTGCCTTGATGTTCATGCGGGTTGCCTCAGCAGTGCGCGCAGGGCGGGTTTGGCGCGTTCCATCAGTGCTGAAACGGCGGCCACCTGGTCGGCAAGGTCAGCGGTCTGGCCCTCCTTGCACTGGCGCTCGATGCGCCGGCACAGCTCGCCCACCGACTTGGCGCCGACGTTGAAGCTGGCCGACTTGAGCGCATGCGCGCGCAGGCCCAGGTCGGTGTGGCGGCCATCGGCCAGGGCGCTGTTCATCGCCCCGATGTGGCCGGGGGCCTCTTCCAGGTACATGCTGATCACCTCGTCCAGCACCGAGCCGTCGTCGTCCAGGGTTCGGATCGCGTCCAGCGAGGCCTTGTCCAGGATGGTGTCGCGCGCCTCGGGCTTGGCGGCCTGCCGCTTGCCGGGCGCGGGCTCGGGCTCGGCGCAGCGCTCCACCAGTTCGGTGGGCAGCCAGCGCGTCAGCACCGTGGCCAGCTGCTTGCGCGTGTAGGGCTTGGGCAGGTGGTCGTCCATGCCCGAGGCCAGGCAGGCTTCGGCGTCACCCACCAGTGCATTGGCGGTGAGTGCCACCACCGGCACGCGCGGTGGCGCGTCGGGGCCGGCCTCGATCTCGCGGATGGCGCGCGTGGCGGCGTAGCCGTCCATCACCGGCATCTGGCAGTCCATCAGCACGATGTCGTAGCGGCTCGCGCGCATCGCATCCAGCGCCGCCTGGCCGTGGGGCACGATGTCGAAGCTGCAGCCCAGCGCCTTGAGCATGTTGCGCGCCACCACCTGGTTGACGCCGTTGTCTTCGGCCAGCAGCACCTTGGCGTGGATGGTCGGCAGCGAGTTGTTGCCGGTGCTGGAGCCGTTGTCGTTGGTGGTCTCGCCGATGGACTGCGCCAGCGCGCGGAACAGGTCCATGCGCTTCACCGGCTTGGACATGTAGGCGGCGATGCCGGCGGCACGCGCGTGCGCCAGCTCGTCGGTGGAGTGCAGCGAGGTCACCAGCACCAGGCGCGTGCTGCTCAGCAGGTGGTCGGCGCGCACGGCGGTGGCCATCTCGATGCCGTTCATGCGCGGCATCTTCATGTCGATGATGGCGATGTCGAAGGGGTCGCCCGCGGCGTGCGCGCTGCGCAGCTGTTCCAGCCCCTCGATGCCGTCGGCCGCGCTCAGGCAGCGCATGCCGCCGGCCTGCACGTGGTGCTCGAGGATCTCGCGGTTGGTGGCGTTGTCGTCCACCACCAGCACGTGGCGGCCGGCCAGCGCGCCGGGGTTGGGCACCGGCGGCAGCGCCGTGGCCGCCACCAGCGGCAGCGTGAACCAGAAGGTCGAGCCGTCGCCGGGCGTGCTTTCGACGCCGATCTCGCCGCCCATGATGTCGATCAGGCTGCGGCAGATCGCCAGCCCCAGACCGGTGCCACCGAAGCGGCGCGTGGTCGAGCCGTCGGCCTGCTCGAAGGCCTGGAACAGCCGCGCCTTGGCCTCGGCCGAGACACCCATGCCGGTGTCGTGCACGGCGAAGTGCAGCGTGTTCGGGTCGCGGCGTTGCACGTCGACCAGCACCTCGCCGTTCTGCGTGAACTTGACGGCGTTGCCGACCAGGTTGGTCAGCACCTGGCGCAGCCGGAACGGGTCGCCGCGCACGGCGGTGGGCAGCCGCTCGTCGATGCGGCAGGCGATCTCGAGCTGCTTGGCGTGGGCGCGCGGCGCCAGCAGCTGCACCACGTCTTCCACCGCCTGGTAGAGGTCGAAGTCCAGCGTCTCGGTCTCCATCTTGCCGGCTTCGATCTTGGAGAAGTCCAGGATGTCGTTGATGATGGACAGCAGCGCCTCGCCCGAGCTGCGCACGGTCTCGACGAAGGGGCGCTGCTGCTCGTCGAGCTGGGTTTCCAGCAACAGTTCGGCCAGGCCGAGCACGCCGTTCATGGGCGTGCGGATCTCGTGGCTCATGTTGGCCAGGAACTCCGACTTGGCGCGGCTGGCGTTCTCGGCCGCTTCCTTGGCGGCGCACAGTTCCTGCTCGCGCAGCAGCAGTTGCTGCTCGGCCAGGGCGCGCTTGGTGATGTCGAAGAACACGGTGTAGACGCCGACCACGGCGCCTTCGTCGTTGATGTCGGGCACGTGGCGGCCCGAGTGCCAGACCGAGTTGCCCTGGCGGTCGACGCGGTGGCGCTCCAGCGGCACTTCCACGCCGCGCAGCGCGTCGCGCAGGCGCGGTTCGACGTCGGCCCATACGTTCTCGCCCGCCACCGCGCGCACGCTGCGGCCCACCACCTCGGCTTCGGTCTTGCCCAGCCACTGTTGCTGCGCGCGGTTGATGTAGCGGTAGTGCAGGTCGGCGTCGATGTAGGACACGGTGACCGGGATCTGGTCCATGATGATGCGCAGGCGGCGCTCGCCGCGTTCGGCGGCCTCGAGGGCCTGCTGCTCGCGCGTCACCTCCATGGCCAGCAGGTCGCAACCGACGGTCTTGCCGGCGGCGTCGGCCACCGGGCCGGCCACGATCTGCAACCAGCGCTCGGGCTGTGTCGGGCGCGCCGAGCAAAAGCGCAGGTGTTGCGGCTGCCCGCCCAGGGCCGCCTGCACCGCCGCGGCCACGGCGTCGGCTGGCGGCGGGCCGAACAGGCCGGCCACCGGCTGGCCGGCAACCTCGGCCTCGGCCACGCCCAGCCAGGTGCACAGGGCCGGGCTGGCGCTCAGGCAGCGCCCCTGGGTATCGACGCGGGCCTGCAGCGCAAAGGCGGGAAAGCAGGCCACGGGGGCCGGGGCAGTGGGCGCGGGGGCCGGCGCTTGCGCCTCGGGGGCGGCCCCGTTGCGGCGCGCCACGCGGTGCTGCCAGGCCGAGACCAGCGACTGCAGCAGGAAGGCCGCCGCCGGCACCGCCATCCAGGACCACGGCATGCGGCCGGCCAGTGCCAGCGTCAGGGCCAGTGCCGTGACGCCGGCCAGCAGCAGGTGCAGGCTCCAGTGCAAGGCCATGCCGTGCGGCGGCTGGGGCGGTGACGCCGCCGAGGGATGTCTGTTCGTGTTCACGAAGAATCCTTTGCGCGTGGGCGTGCGGGGCTGACAGGGTGGGGTCGGATCACAGCGCGCTCCAGGTGGTTTCCAGGCAGGGTCGGGCGGCGAAGTCGAACTCGAAGCCGATGCCGTTGCCCAGCTCGAGCCGGCGCTCGTAGCCGATCAGTTCGGCCAGGACGCGCGCCACGCCCTTGCTGCCCACCAGCAGCGGGCGCTGCGGCAGTTGGCGCTTGATGCCCCGCAGCGCGCGCGCGATGCGGTCTATGAACTCGTTGTCGGATTCACCGCCCGGCGGCGTGCAGCGCGCCTCGAACCAGGGCTGCGTCTCCTCGATGGTGCGCAGGTTCCACTCGCCCAGGCGGCGCTCGGCGAAGGTCGGCTCGATCATGATGGGCACGTGCGGCAGCCAGCTGCCGATGATGGCCGCCGTCTCGCGCGTGCGCAGCAGGTCGCTGGTAACGATCAGGCCGATGGGCGGGGCCAGATGGGCGAGGCCCCGGCCGGCTTCGTCGGCCTGCTGGCGCCCCAGCTCGGTGAGGGGCAGGTCGAGGTCGCCGCCGCAGCGCAGCCCGGCCAAGTTGGCCGAGGTGGCGCCGTGGCGCACGAAGCGCAGCGGCAGCTCCAAGGGGAGGTGGGGTGGATACAAGCGCACTCCGGCGGGTCAGCGCAGCGCGCTCAGCGGTGCAAGAAGCACCGGCGCGCCGGGGAAGGCGTCACGCGCCCTGGCGTGCAGCACGCTCCATTCGCGCCCGGCAGGGGCCTGGCCGGAGAGCCAGTCGCGGATGAAGCCGATCTGGTTGCGGTCGGCCAGCAGCGGCGTGTGGCCGGTGTCGGGCACGTGCATGATGGTGATGTCGCGGTGGCCCGCCATGCGCTTGATGGTGGGCGCCAGCAGCGCGTCGGACTGCATGCCGTGCACCAGCAGCACGGGGCAGTGCACGGCCTTCCACTCTTCCCACTGGCGCACGCTGCGGTGGGCGTTGTTGCGGTAGGCCTGCATCGCGCGCACGTCGTGGCGGTAGATGCGGCCGCCCTCGTCGTCCGACCAGCGCGTCTGGTGGAAGGTGAGGTTGAAGCGGATGTCGTCGCTCACCGGGCCATCGTTCTTGCTGGAAGCGCCCACCTTGCGCAGCAGATCGGACGGGTGCCTGAATACATAGTGCCGGGCGATGGTCTCGGCGCGGCGGCGACGCCGGCGCGCCGGGATCTGCGGCCCCACGTCGTTGAGGATCAGCCGGTTCACCAGGCGCGGGTCCTGTGCGATCAACTCGATGGCGGCGCTGCCGCCCAGCGAAGAACCCAGCAGGGTGACCGGCCCGCCACCCAGGTGGGCGATGGTCTGGCGCAGCTGCTCGGCGTAGGTGGCCAGCGAGTAGTCTTCCTCGGCGGCCAGCCAGCCCGAGCGGCCACGGCCCAGCCAGTCCATGCAGATCACGCGGTGGCGGTCGCTCAGGTCGGAGGCCAGGTAGTGGAAGCGCATGGCCACGTTGGCCACGCCGCCGCAGCACAGCAGCACCGGCGCGTCGGGGTCACCCCACTCGGTGTAGGCCACGGTGGTCTTGTAGGGTTGCTTCAGGCGCCGCGGCGTGGCCGGCTGCAGCCGCGTCGGGTGCTCGTATTCGAAGCGGCAGAGCTTGAACTGCCCGTGGAAGCGGCCCACCACGCGGCTGGCCAGCGCCATGTAGTCATTCCAGCTGGTCAGCACCCGCGGCTTGCCGCGCACGGGTGGCTCCCAGGCGATGTCGAACAAGGGGGCCGGGACGGTGTCGCCCGCGACTTCACTGCGGGGCAGGGGGGGAAGGTCGCGCTTCATGTCCTTCCCCCGGCCCGTTTCGGGCCGCAGCCAGCGGCCGGGGTGGGGCGCAGGTATCGCACAAGCCTGCTTCTGTCCATGTCGGATCCCTCGCTCTGTTGTTGCCTGCCGCCACCGGAGTGCGCGCCTTGGCCTGGGCCAGACGGTTCCGTGCGGTAACAGACGCACGAACACGGGCAATGGGGTTTCTATCGGTGCGCGACATGCCTCACTTGAGGGGCATAAGCGTTGCATTCTTCGCAAGCTCGGTTCTCCCGGGGGATGGTTCAAGTTGTTGCCGAAGGCGCCGAAAAGGAGGGTGACCACCGGACGCCGAGCGGCACGCCGGGGCAGGAGCGCTCAAATGGAATCGACAAAACAGCGAATGATCGCCGTGGCCGTTGTGGTCTGCGGGTTCGCCGTGGGCATGGCCGGGTTGTTGAACTTCTTCAAGTACCGCAACACCGCCAACCGCCTGGTCATCGAACGGCTCATGGTCACCGGCAAGGCGGTGGAAAACAGCATCCAGTCCTCGCTGGCCCTGGGCCTGCAGTTCTCGGACATCGGCACGCTGCCGGGCACGCTGGCCCGCGAACGCGCCACCGATCCGCTGATCCTGGGCATAGACATCTTCGACATCGATGGCCGGCTGCTCTACGGCACCGACAGCATGCGCGCCACGCGGCCCATGCCCCAGGCATGGCTGGAAGTGGCCAAGAAAAGCGGGCAGGAAGACTGGTTCGTCGAGGACGACCAGGAGGCCGCCACGGGCATGTCGGTGGACAACAACTTCGGCCTGCCCATCGGCTATCTGGCCGTGCGCTACTCGGGCGACCGCGTGCGCGAGGCCACCTACGCCGTGGGCCGCGAGATCGCCTTGTCGTCGCTGCTGGTGTTCGGCGTCTCGGCGATGCTGGCCTCGTTGGCGGTGCTGGCCGTGACGCGGCGCCTGGGCCGCGACGTGCTCGACGTCGAGGCTGCCCTGCGCTCGGGTGACACGGCGCGCGCCGCGTCGGTGGCCGCCAGTGGCCCCTTCGGGGCGGCGCTGGAGCGCTTCCTGAAGACCACGCACAGCGCCGAACGCGAGATCGCCGAGCTGCGCTCGCGCATGCGAAAAGGAGCGAAGGCGTGAACTCGACCTACCTGCGCGGCATCTACCTGCGCCTGGCCGGCGTGGTGACGCTGGTGGTGACACTGGCGTTGCTGGCCAACGCGGTGCTTTCGCACCGCACCTTCGAGCGGGCCCTGGCGCCGCAGATCGCCAACAAGGTGGTCAGCGTCGGTGCCAGCCTGCGGGCCCTGGTGCTCAAGGCCGAGGAAAACGGCGTCTCCTTCAACGAGCTCTACGGTGTCAGTGAGCGCTTCACCCAGATCAAGCTCGAGGCGCCGGAGATTTCGTACATCGCCATCGCCGACGCGAGCGGCAGCGTCATGCACGAAAGCGCTGCGGCGCCGTCCGAGGCCACGCCGTACTTCCGCAGCGCCAAGGTGCTGGCCCTTCAGAAGACGCCCGACGCGTTGGCGCCGGTGGAGCGTGTCGGCGACCAGTACATCGTCTCGATGCCCATCGCCTCGCCCACCCAGGTGCTGGGCATGCTGCACATCGGCGTGGACGTGGCCTTCGTCGACAACATGGTGCTGGACATGCTCTACGACGTGGTCGTGGTGCTGGTGGTGTCGTTGTTCTTCACGCTGGAGCTGCTGCACTTCATGGCCGGCGGCAAGCTCGAGCGCTCGCTGTCCGAGCTGGGTGCCACCTTCGAGCGCGGCGCCTCGGGCAACTTCACCACGCGGCGCCGCACGGCGGGCGACCAGGCCTTTGCCGGCCTGCTCAGGCTGATGGAAACCACGCTGATGCGCATCAATCTGGCCTATGCCACGCTGGCACGCGAGGTCGAGGAAGGCCGCCGCGTGCCCGCGCACGAGCGCCAGCCCGGCCTGGTCGAGGCGCAGCGCGGCGTGCAGTCCCTGGGCCAGCGCTTCCGCTTCGGCATCGACAACGCCGAGGATCGCGGCGACGACAACCTGCTGGCCAAGGTGCGCGCGCCGCTGTTCATGTTCATCCTGGCCGAGGAGCTGACGCGCTCTTTCCTGCCGGCCTACGTGCGCGACCTGCTCGTGCCCGTTCCCTGGATCACGCCGCAGGTGCTGGTGGGCATGCCCATCGCGCTTTTCATGCTCATCGTGGCCATCGGCCAGCCCTTCTTCGGCGTGTACTGCGAACGCGTGGGTCACCGCCGCACCATGCTGGTGGGCGCGGCCATCGCCGCCGTCGGCTTCCTGGCCACCGCGGCGTCGAACAGCGTGCTGGACCTGCTGCTGTGGCGATCGCTGTGCGCGGTGGGCTATGCCATGGTCTTCGTCGCGGCCCAGGCCTACGTGCTGGACCATGCAACGCCCGCCAACCGGGCGCGCAGCTTCGCGCTGTTCGTCGGCGCCATCATGGCCGCCACGGTGTGCGGCCCCTCGATCGGCGGCATCCTGGCCGACAACATCGGCGTGCGTCCCAGCTTCGTCATCGCCGCGGTGCTGGCGGCGGGCTCCATCCTCGTCATCCGGCAATTGCCGGCCACGCGCACCGTGGTCAAGGGCCGGCCGGCCGTGCGCCTGCCGCGCATGGCCGAGATCGGCGCGCTGATGATGAACCGGCGTTTCATGACCGTCACCGCGCTGGCCGCCATGCCGGCCAAGATCCTGCTCACCGGCGTGTGCTTCTACATCATCCCGCTGTACGTGCTGTCCATCGGCAGCACCCAGGCCATGGCCGGCCGCATCCTCATGACCTATGCCGTGGTGATGGTCATCCTGGCACCGCTCACGGCCTCGCTGGCCAGCACGCGCGAGCGCATGCACTGGCTGGTGGGCGGCGGCCTGGCCGTGTCCGGCCTGGGCTGCCTGCTGATGCTGGCCGGCGGCGGCGTGGGCTGGGTGTTCATGGCCGTGGTGCTGGTGGGCGTGGGCCAGGCGCTGTCGATCTCGGCCCAGAGCGCCCTGGTCAGCGAGCACTGCGCGCCCGAGATTGCACAGTTGGGCGACGGCGTCGTCTACGGCGTCTACCGCCTGCTCGAACGCATGGGCAATGCCGCCGGCCCGCTGATCGCGGCCGGGCTGGTGGTGCACTTCGATTACCGCTCGGGCTTCATCGCCATCGGGGGCGGCGTCCTGCTGTGCGGGGTGGCCTTCCTGCTGGCCATCCGGCAGTCGGGCAAGCCCGTGCTGGCCGCGGCCTAACCCTTCACCCCAAGGAGTGTTCCCAGTGAAACTTCATACCACCCGCCGCCAGTGGCTCGCCGCTGCCCTGTCTGCCGCGTTGCCCGCCTCGATGCCCGCGCTGGCCGCTGCGCCGGCCAGCACCGTGCCGAACTCGGGCAAGCCCTTCCGCATCTACGCCATCACCTTTCGTGGCATGACCGACGTGGAGAAGGGCTTCGCCGAGTTCTTTGCATCGCGCAAGATCCCGGTGCAGATCACCTACCGCGACCTGAACCGCGATCCCACGCGCATGCCCGGCTTCCTGGAAGAGATTCGCGCCACCAAGCCCGACCTGATCTATGCCTGGGGCACCTCGGTCACGCTGGGCGTGGTGGGCCCTTACGACGGCATCGTCAAGGGCCAGCACATCACCGACATTCCGGTGGTCTTCACGCTGGTGGCCGCGCCCACACTGGCCAAGATCGTGCCCGACCTGAAGGGCTCGGGCCGCAACGTCACCGGCGTGATCCACGTCGGCCCGACCGAGGCGCAGATCCGCGCCATGGCGCAGTACCGCCCGTTCCAGACCCTGGGCGTGCTGTACACGCCGACCGAGCAAAACTCGGTCGTGGTGCTCGAGGAGATCCGCCGCCTGGGCCGCGCCAACGGCTTCCACACGGTGGAGCGCACCTTCCGGCTGGATGCCAACCGCAAGCCCCTGGCCGACGGCGCGGCCGACCTGGTGCGCGAGCTCAAGGAAGCCGGCGCGCAATGGCTGTACCTGCCGCCCGACAGCTTCCTGGGCACGCTGTGCGAAGGCACCATCGTGCCGGCGGCGATGGAACTGGGCCTGCCCACCTTTGCCTCGACCGAGCAGATCATGCAGGCCGGCGCGCTGACGGGGCTGGTGGCCCGCTACTACAACGTGGGCCAGTTCACGGCGCACAAGGCCGAGCAGATCCTGCTGGGCAAGCAGGCACCGTCATCGATACCGGTGGAAACGCTCAAGCGCCTGTCGTTCCAGATCCGCATGCCCGCGGCGCGCCGGCTGAACCTGCCGCCGCCGCTGCCCATGCTGAGCTACGCCGAGCTCATCACCACCGAGGCCAGCCTGCAGTAGCCGGCGCGGCGCGGCGTACAGTCGGCGCATGCCCTGTCCGGCCGTGCCGGGCGGGGCGGCCCCGCTGCCCACTGCCGCCCGCACCATGCCATTGCCACGCTGCCTTCTGCCGCTCGCCGGACTGGCCGTTCTGGTGCTGGCCGCCACGCCTGCCCGCGCTGACGCCGCCGCCGAACGGGCACAAATCCACGCTGCCCGCCAGGCGGTCGAAGAGCGACACGCGGCCGCCCAACGCGAATGCCGCGAGCGCTTTGCCGTCACCGCCTGTCTGGACGAGGCAGCTGCGCGGCGCCGCGCCGAACTGGCGCCCCTGCGCGAGCAGGAACTGCGCATCGACGAGGCCGAACGCCTGGCGCGTGCCGAACAGCGCCGCGCAGCCATCGCCGCCAAGCAGGCCGCGGCCGCCTCGCGGCCGGCCGTGTCGGCATCGGCTGTGCCCACACCCGCCGCGCGTGTCAGCGGCGGCGCCGCATCGGCTACGCAACGACCGCAGGTGCGTCTGCGAGATCACAGCGCGGCCCAGGCCGCCGAAGCCGCCGAACGGGCGCGTGCCGCCGAGCAGCGGCGTCGGGAAGCCCGCCTGACGCAGGAACGCATTGCGCGCCGCCTGGCCGATATGGCCGCCAAGGGCCAGAAGCCGCAGCAACTGCCGCCACCGGACGCACCGGCCTCGGCCGGCCGCTGAAGCCGCCAGTCAGCGCAGCGTATCGACCCGCGCCAGGGCCAGCGACAGGTTGTCGCCTCCGCGGTCCGAACCCGGCGGCGTCGGGCGTTTCAGCGCAGCGGATCGACGCGCGCCAGCGCCAACGAGAGGTTGTCGCCGCCGCCGCGGGCCCGCTGCCGCGCCTTGCTGACGAGCATTTCGCTGGCTTCGCGCGGGGGCAGGGCGTGCAGGATCGCGCCGATTTCCTTGGGCGTGAAGTAGTGCCACAGGCCGTCGCTGCAGGCCAGCAGGGTGTCGCCGAATTCGAGCCGGTCGATGTGCCACAGCGACACCGGCGGCTCGGCGTGCGTGCCCAGGCAGCCGGTCAGCAGGTTGGACTGCGGATGGCTGTTGGCCGCCTCTTCGCTGATCTTGCCTTCGTCCACCAGGCGCTGCACGAACGAGTGGTCGATGGTGCGCTTCATCATCTCGGTGCCACGGTAGTGGTACACGCGTGAGTCGCCGGCGTGGACGATGTCGCAGTCGAGGTTGGGGCCGATGTAGAAGGCCGCCACCGTGCTGTGCGGCTCTTCTTCTGCGGTGATGGCGGTGAGCTTGATCATCAGGTGCGATTCCAGCACCAGCTGGCGCAGCAGTTCGGCCGCGTCGTCCTGGCTGGGCACGAAGCGCTCGAAGATCTGGCGGCCGGTGAGCATCACCTGGTCGGCTGCCTTGCGCCCGCCGCTCTTGCCGCCCATGCCGTCGGCCACCACCGCCAGCACCGAGCCGTGCGCTTTGGGGTGGACGATGATCTCCACCTGGTCCTGCTGGTAGGCCCGGTCGCCGCGGTGCAGGCCGGTGGCGGCGCTGAAGCGGTACGAGGGTGCGACGGGAGGCATGCCGGCGAATATAAACTCGTCCATGACCTCTCTTCGTGCAGCAATGGACGAGAACCTGCATTCGCCGCAGCGCCGCCTCATCGAGTTGCGCATCGAACACGCCGACCTCGACGATCTCATCGACCGCAACATGCTCGACCGCCCGGCCGACGAGATCACGTTGCGCCGCCTGAAGAAACGCCGCCTGCTGCTGCGCGACCAGATCGCCCGGCTCGAGTCCGAGCTCGATCCGCCCGAGCCGGCGTGAGCGTCCGCAGCGGCGAACTGGCCGCCGCGGTCGCCCGCGCCTTTGCCTTCGACGGGCCCATCGCCCGCGCCGAGCCCGGCTTCATGCCACGGCCGCAGCAGGACCTGCTGGCCGAGCGCGTGGCCCAGGCACTGGACGCGCGCGAAGCCCTGGTGGCCGAGGCCGGCACCGGCGTGGGCAAGACCTTTGCGTACCTGGTGCCGCTGCTGCTTTCGGGGCGGCGTGCGCTGGTCAGCACCGCCACCAAGAGTCTGCAGGACCAGCTCTTTCTGCGCGACCTGCCGCGCCTGCGCGACGCCCTGGGCGTGCCGGTGCGCATGGCGTTGCTCAAGGGTCGCGGCAGCTACCTGTGCCGCTGGCGCTTGCAGCAGGCCGAGCACAGTGCGCAGTTGCCCGACCGCTTTGCCGTGCGCGCGCTGCAGCGCGTGCAGGTGTGGGCGCAGGGCACGAAGAGCGGCGACCTGGCCGAGATCGAGGGCCTGGACGACCGTTCACCGGTGATACCGCTGGTGACCTCCACGCGCGACAACTGCCTGGGCAGCGAGTGCCCCGAGCACCGCGCCTGCCACGTCAACCAGGCGCGGCGCGAGGCCATGGCGGCCGACCTGGTGGTCGTCAACCACCACCTGTTCTTTGCCGACCTGGCCTTGCGCGACAGCGGCGTGGCCGAGCTGCTGCCCACGGTGGATGCGGCCGTGTTCGACGAGGCGCACCAGCTGGCCGAGGCCGGTATCCAGTTCCTGGGCAGCACGCTGGCCACGGGCCAGGCCATCGACCTGGCACGCGACGTCTACGCCGCCGGCCTGCAGCACGCGCGCGGCCTGCAGCCCTGGGCCGCGCTGCAGGCCGGCATCGAACGCGCCGCGCGCGAGCTGCGCCTGGCCTGCGCCGGCGAGCAGCGCGAGGTGCGCGGCATGCTCAAGCGGCGCTGGGAAGAGTGCGAGCCGGCCCTGGCCGAGCCGCTGCAGGCCCTGGCCGATGCGGCCTTGGCCGCAGCCCTTGCCGTGGCCGGCGTGGCCGAGACCGCGCCCGAGTTTCCCAAGCTCGAGCAGCGTGCGCGCGACTTGGCGGCGCAGGCTGCGCAGTTCAGCCTGGAGGCCGAACCCGGCCGCGTGCGCTGGGTCGACCTCACGCCGCAGCAGGCGCGGCTGGTGGAGTCGCCGCTGGACATCCGCGACATGCTCACCGAGCAGCGCGCGCTGGCGCCCAAGGCCTGGATCTTCACCTCGGCCACGCTGGGCGACGACGAGGCGCTGTCCTGGTTCAGCGCCGGCTGCGGCCTGGAAGACGCGGCCCGGCTGCGCGTGGGCAGCCCCTTCGACTACGCGACGCAGGCGCGCCTGTGGGTGCCTTCGCGCATGCCGCTGCCCAACGCCGCCGGCCATGCCCAGGCGGTGGGTGCGCTGGCCGGGCGCCTGGCCGGTGCCCTGGGTGGCCGCACCTTCGTGCTGACGACCACGTTGCGTGCACTGCCGGTGGTGGCCCAGGCCATCCGCGAGCAAACCGAGGCCGCCGGCCTGAACGTGCTGGTGCAGGGCACTGAACCGCGGCGCGCGCTGCTGCAACGCTATGGCGACGGCCGCGGCTGCGTGCTGGTGGGCTCGGCCAGCTTCTGGGAAGGCATCGACATGCCCGGCGACGCGCTGCAATGCGTGCTCATCGACAAGCTGCCCTTCCCGCCGCCGGGCGACCCGCTGGTCGAGGCGCGCGTGCGCCAGTTGCGCGAGCAGGGCCGCAACCCCTTCGACGACTACTTCGTGGCCGAGGCCGCGGTCTCACTCAAGCAGGGCGCCGGCCGCCTGATCCGCAGCGAGACCGACCGCGGCCTGCTGGTGCTGTGCGACCCGCGCCTGGCGCAGATGCGCTATGGCCGGCGGCTGCTGGCGGCGCTGCCGCCGATGGGGCGCCTGACCGACGAGGCGCAGGCGCTGGAGTGGCTGGCCGAACTGGCCGCCGAACACTGATCTACCAGAGCTTCCACCAGGGCTTGGTGCCCGCCGCAAGGCCCGTCGACAGGAAGCTGCTGTTGGGGTAGTTCAGGCGCAGCACGCGCTCGGCATCGTCGCGCAAGGTCTTCAACTCGAGCTTGTCGTAGCTCTGCATCAGGATGTAGAGCGCCTCTTCGGCCGATGCCGTCTGCGGAAACTCGGCGATCGCCCCCTGGGCGCGGTTGGCCGCGGCCACGTAGGCGCCGCGGCGCAGGTAGTAGCGCGCCACGTGCACCTCGTACGAGGCCAGCGTGTCGACGATGTGCACCATGCGCTGGCGCGCGTCGGGCGTGTACTTCGATGCCGGGAACTGGTCGACCAGCTGCTTGAAGGCCTGGAAGGCGTCGCGCGAGGCGCGTTGGTCGCGCTCGGACAGGTCCTGCCCGGCCAGCGTGCCCAGCAGGCCCAGGTTGTCGTTGAAGTTGATCACGCCGCGAAGGTACAGCGCGTAGTCCAGCGCCG
Source organism: Rubrivivax sp. (assembly GCA_022842305.1). Classification (GTDB taxonomy): domain Bacteria; phylum Pseudomonadota; class Gammaproteobacteria; order Burkholderiales; family Burkholderiaceae_C; genus Rubrivivax. The sequence continues at coordinate 2,686 of JALHPY010000075.1, read as the reverse complement.
GGCTGGAAGGGTTGAGCTTGATGAAACGCTCGATCGAGCTCAGCGCCTGCGCCTTTTCGCCGGTGCGCCAGCTCAGGTAGGCGATGTTCAGCAGCGCCTGCTGCGCGATCAGGCTGCCGGCGGCCAGGCCCTCCACGCGTTCCAGTGACTTGATGGCGCGCTCGTAGCTGCCCGCCTCCATGTCCTCCTGGGCCTCTTTGTACAATCTTTCGGCAGTGGTGGTCGCCGCTTCTTCCTTGGGCGTGGAGCCGCAGCCCGCGAGTTGCAGCGTCACCGCCAGCAGGGCCGTCAGCGCAGGGCGCCAGTACAAGGATGCGGTCATCGCGAAAGGTGCCGGTGGGTCGGAGAGCCGCGGATTATAGGGAGCCCCCCCCGGCCGCCGAGGCAGCCGAACTGGCCGACGCCACCGTCCCCGAGGACGACAGCGCGGCCGAGCTGCGCAGCGCCGACGTTGGCGCCACCTTGCACGGCCAGCGCCTGGACAAGGCCCTGGTCGAGCTGGCACCCGAGTTCTCGCGCAGCCATCTGCAGGGACTGATAGCGCGCGGCCACGTGCGTGTCGACGGCGCGGTGGCCGACACGGCGTCGCGCCGCCTGCGCGCCGGCCAGGCGCTGCTGCTGGAACTGGTGCCCACCGAAGAGAGCCGCGCCTTCCGCCCGCAGCCCATGGCGCTGGCCGTGCTGTTCGAAGACGAACACCTGCTGGTGCTGGACAAGCCCGCCGGCCTGGTGGTGCACCCGGCGCCGGGCAACTGGTCGGGCACGCTGCTCAACGGGTTGCTGGCCCACCATGCCGGCGCGGCCGCGCTGCCGCGCGCCGGCATCGTGCACCGTCTGGACAAGGACACCTCGGGCGTGATGATGGTCGGCAAGTCGCTGCCCGCGGTCACGGCGCTGGTGCGCGCCATCGGCGCGCGCGCGGTGCACCGGCGCTACCTGGCGCTGGCCCACGGCGTGCCGGTCGAGCGCAGCTTCAGCATCGATGCCCCCATCGGCCGCGACCCGCAGGTGCGCGTGCGCATGGCCGTGGTGCCGGGCGGGCGGCCTTCGCGCACCGATGTCGAATGCCTGGCGCAACGCGATGGCCTGTGCGCACTGAGCTGCACCCTGCACAGCGGCCGCACCCACCAGATTCGCGTGCACCTGTCCTGGCGCGGCCTTCCGCTGCTGGCCGATGCGGTCTACGGCGGCCGGCCGGCGCTGGGCTTGACGCGCCAGGCCCTGCACGCCACTGAGCTGCGTCTGGCGCACCCGATCAGCGGTGCGGCGCTGGCCTTCGACTGCCCGCCGCCGGCCGATTTCGCCGCGGCCTGGGACCAGATCACAGCCGCATGGCGTTGACGCGCGCGGCCCTGCCCGGCAGTTCTATCGCACCAGGGCTACAATCGCTCGATTCGCAGTGCTGCTGGTACCTTGAGTGCCGCGCCTGTTCGACCCGCTGCCCCGTCCCGGACCTGCCGGACCGTGCGAACTCCCCGCGCCTTCAGGCCTGTTGCCTCGCGCGGCCTCACCCTTGATTGAATTCGGCCCCGGCCGGATGCACTCCCACAGACCTCCCGGCTATACCGGGGGCCATCCCCAAACGCAGGCGATGAACACACCAGAGGCCAAACGAGTCCTCGAAACGGCGCTGATCTGTGCCAGCGCGCCGCTATCGCTGAACGACATGAAGGCCTTGTTCGACGGGGCCGTGGGCCTGGACACGCTGCGCCGCCTGCTCGACGAGCTGGTGCAGGACTGGCAGGGCCGCGGCGTCGAACTGGTGGCGCTGGCCAGCGGCTGGCGCTTCCAGAGCCGGCCCGAGATGCGCAGCTACCTCGACCGCCTGCACCCCGAGAAGCCGCCGCGTTATTCGCGCGCTGCGATGGAGACGCTGGCCATCGTGGCCTACCGGCAGCCGGTGACGCGTGGCGACATCGAAGACATCCGCGGCGTCACGGTCAGCAGCAACATCGTCAAGCAGCTCGAAGACCGCGGCTGGATCGACGCCATCGGCTACCGCGAGGCTCCGGGCCGCCCGGCGCTGTACGCCACCACGCGCCAGTTCCTGGACGACCTGGGCCTGGCCAGCCTGGATCAGTTGCCCGAGATCGATGGCTCGGGCACCGGCGCGCTGCCGCAGCAGGACTTCGAGGCCTTGCACCAGGCCCTGCCGCTGCTCGGCGACGAGCAAGCCAGCCTGCCGCTGGAAATCGACACCGGCCTGGGCGATCTGCCTGAACCCGAGTTCGAGCCCGAACCCGCCATCGCCCCGCATCCCCTTTCACCCGCACTTCCGACCGCCACCGACACCCCGACATGAACGCCCCCGACGCCGATCCCCTGACTCCTGACGACCCGCCCGTGCAGGCCGCTGCCGACGCCACCGAAGCGGCGCCGGCCAAGCCCAAGCGCAAGCGCGCGCCCCGCAAGACCGTGGCGGCCGTGCCGGCAGACGAGGCAGGCGAGCAGGCTGCAGCCGCGCCGCAGGCGCCGGAGCCAGAGCCGGTGAGCGCACCCGAGCCGCAGCAGTCGGAGCCCGCGCCTGTGGCCTTGCCGCGGCCGCCCCAGGCCGATGCCGGCGCGGCGCCGGCTGAAGGCGCGGCAGGGGCTGCGGTGGAGCCTGTGGCAGAGGGTGAGGGCGTGCCAGCCGGCGCGACCGAAGGTGCGGGCCCGGTGGGCGAAGAGCGTGGCGGCCGTCGGGGCC
>JALHPY010000074.1 GCA_022842305.1 Rubrivivax sp. | reverse complement strand
AATACCGGCCTGTCACGCCGGGGGTCGCGGGTTCGAGCCCCGTCCACTCCGCCAACATTTCTTTATAAATCAGCCACTTGCGAGTGGCTGTTTTTTTGCGCCCGGGTTGCGCGGCGTCGGTCCACTGCCATGGCGCGGCGTCTGGCGCCGCTGGTGCTCACACGCGCTTGTCGCCGTACAGCCAGCGGTCGGTGTAGCCGTTCTGCCATATCGAAACCTGCCAGTCGGCCTTTTCGCGCGGCAGTTCATAGCGTTCGCACAGCGTGTCGAGCAGCGTGTCGCGGTTGCCGCCGATGTCCTGCACGTCGGCTGGGTTGAGCAGGTCCCAACGCGTGCAGACCTGGTCGTCGATGCGATGCCAGACTTCCTGAATTCGACTCCAGCGCATTTCAGGATCTCCTTGGACGGTGGGACTTTTCGGATGTCGCGGCCGGCGGCTCGCAGCAAGGGCATGGCGACGCCATCCCGTCTTGCGCGCCGGCTGGGATCGGTGGGCAATGGCGTGGCGGGATCTTCCCGCAGCGTTGTCCCCCGAAACCTTAGGGCCGCGGCGCAGCGTCGATCGCTGGAAATGAGGGGAAATTGGGTGTCTATTCGGCCTCAAGAACCGTCGCCAGTGGCGGGCCGGTGCCTCGGCGCAGGCTTATCCTTGCGCGATGTTCTTGCGCGCGCTCCGGCGGGGCGGCTCAAGTCCAGGGGGACGCGTCCGATACCGAAGAGGCCATTCCGGCACCGCAGATGAGCAGCCGCGCGCCATGCTGAAGAAGATTCCCGTCCGGCAACTGCGCATGGGAATGCATCTGCACAAGCTCGAAGGAGCCTGGATCGAGCACCCGTTCTGGAAGACGCGCTTCATCATCGAGGACGGCGCCGACCTGAAGAAGCTGCACGAATGCGGCGTGGCCGAATGCTGGATCGATGTGGTGCTGGGCCTGGACGTGGCCGACGTGCTGCCCGCGACCGCCACCGCCGTGCCTGGCGTGGCCGCTCGCGCCCCGGCGGCGTCGCCGCCGCCGCCTTCAGCGCCCTCTGCGCCGCACCTGAACCTGGCCAGCGAGTCGCAGACCGCGCTCAGCGCCGAACTCAAGCAGGCCGCGGCCATCTGCAACCGTGGCCGGCAGGCCGTGGTGGCCATGTTCGCCGAGGCGCGCATGGGCCGCAGCATCGATGCCGAGCAATGCCTGCCGCTGGTGGAGGAAATCACCCGTTCGGTGGCGCGCAACGCCGGCGCGCTGGTCAGCCTGGCGCGGCTCAAGACCCAGGACGACTACACCTACATGCACTCGGTGGCGGTGTGCGCGCTGATGGTGTCGCTGGGCCGCCAGCTGGGCTTCGACGACGACGCCTGCCGCGGCGCCGGCCTGGCCGGGTTGCTGCACGACCTCGGCAAGGCGCTGATGCCGCTGGCTGTGCTCAACAAGCCCGGGCGCCTGACCGACGAAGAATTCATCATCATCCGCACCCACCCCGAACGGGGCCACCAGCTTCTGGTCGAGGGCAGCGGTGCGACCGAGGCCACGCTGGATGTGGTGCTGCACCACCATGAGCGCATCGACGGCACCGGCTATCCACACAAGCTCAGCGGCGAGGCCTTCACGCGACTGGCACGCATGGGCTCGATCTGCGACGTCTACGACGCCATCACCTCCAACCGGCCCTACAAGCAGGGCTGGGATCCGGCCGAATCGATCGCGCGCATGGCCTCGTGGAAGGGCCATTTCGACGAGCAGCTGTTCGGCGCCTTCGTGCGCAGCCTGGGCATCTACCCCACCGGTTCGCTGGTGCGCATGGCCTCGGGCCGGCTGGCCGTGGTGTGCGAGCAGAACCCGGCCAACCTGGTGTCGCCCAAGGTCAAGGTGTTCTTCTCGACCAAGTCGCAGCTGCACATCACGCCGGTGATGCTGGACCTGTCGCGCCCCGGCACCACCGACCGCATCGTCGCGCGCGAGCCGCGCGTGGTGGACGGCGTGCCGCGCTTCACCCACATCGACGAGCTCTGGGCCGACCCCGAAGCCTTGCGCCGCGCGCGCTGACAACGCCCTAGACTGCCGCTTCTTGCCCACGCAGCGGAGCGCGCATGAAGTACTGGATGGCGATGGCCTGGTTGCTGGTCGGGCTGGCTTTGGCCGGCAGCGCACAGGCGCGAACGCTGCGCTGGGCCAGCCAGGGCGATGTGCTGACGTTGGACCCCCATGCGCAGAACGAAGGCCTGACCAACGCGCTCAACGGCCAGATCTACGAAAGGCTGGTCAAGCGTGACCGCCAGCTGGCCCTGGGCCCCGGTCTGGCCACGCGTTGGCAGCAGACCGGCCCGCTGAGCTGGCGCTTCACGCTGCGCCCGGGCGTGCGCTTCCACGATGGCACGCCGCTCACGGCCGACGACGTGGTGTTCTCGGTGCAGCGTGCGCAGCAGCCCACCTCCAACATCGCCGTGTACGCCAATGCCGTGGGCCAGGCGGTGGCGCTGGACGCGCAGACGGTGGAGTTCCGCATGGCGCGCTTCAACCCGGTGTTCCTGCAGCACCTGGACACCATCTTCGTGATGAGCCGCGCCTGGTGCGAGGCGCGCAAGGTGACGCGGCCGCTGGACTTCAAGGGCGGCGAGGAAAGTGCCGCCGCCTTCGCCGCCAACGGCACCGGTCCCTACCGCCTGGTGCAGCGCCAGCCGGGCGTGCGCACCACGCTGCAGCGCAACCCGCAGTGGTGGGGCCGTTTCGAGGGCAATGTGGAGCAGGTGGTCTTAACCCCCATTGCCAACGACGCCACGCGCCTGGCGGCGCTGATCTCGGGCCAGCTCGACCTGGTCATCGACCCGGCGCCGCGCGACGTGGCGCGCCTGCGCCGCACGGCCGGCGTGCGCATCATCGACGGCCCCGAGAACCGCATCATCTTCATCGGCATGGACCAGTTCCGCGACGAACTGCTCTACGCCAGCGTCAAGGGCCGCAACCCCTTCAAGGACCTGCGCGTGCGCCAGGCGCTGTACCACGCCATCGACATCCAGGCCATCCGCAGCAAGCTCATGAACGGCCTGAGCCTGCCCACCGGCGCTCTGCTGCCCAGCCCGCTGGCCACCGGTGGCGATGCGCAGCTGGAGGCGCGCCTGCCCTTCGACCTGGTGCGCGCCCGTGCGCTGATGGCCCAGGCCGGCTACGGCGACGGCTTCGAGGTCACGCTGGACTGCCCCAACAACCGCTACGTCAACGACGAGGCGCTGTGCATCGCGCTGGCCGGCATGTGGTCGCAGATCAAGCTGCGCGTCAAGGTCAACGCCCAGCCGAGAGCGCTGTGGTTCCCCAAGATGGAGAAGCAGGACACCAGCCTGTTCATCCTGGGCTGGGGCGGCGCCATCACCGACGCCGAAACCACCTTCACCCCGGTGATGCGTGCGCGCGGCGAGCAGGGCGTGGGCTACTACAACTGGGGCGGCGTGCGCAACGAGCGCTTCGAGTCCCTGGCCCTGGCTTCGGCCGCCGAAGTCGACCTTGCCAAACGCCAGCAGCTGGTGAAGGACGCGCTGCGCGAGTACCAGGAACAGGTGCACCTGATCCCGCTGCACCGCCAGGTCATCCCGTGGGCGCTGCGCCAGGGCGTGGACGCGGTGCACCGCGCCGACAACTGGCTGGAGATCGGCTGGGTGACGATGCCCTGAACGGGGCGCCGCATCAGCCCCGTCGCGTGAAATCGCGACGGGTCCTTCGTGAGCCGTTCGCCTCCTTCCGACAGGCTCACGCGCACACTCAGCGTGTGGCGCGGCGGCGCACGGCCTCGATGTAGGCCTGGCCATCGGGCGGCAGGCCGCTGCGCTGGCTGGCCCAGATCATCTCGCCCAGGCAGTCCATGACCTCGTGGTGGGCCTCGTGCAGCGAGTTGCGGCGTGCCGCCAGCAGGTCTACCGCCTGGCGTATGCCGGTGGGCTGGTCTATGGCCACCTGCTCGGCGATGGACAGGTGCATGGACAGGTGCAGGAAGGGGTTGGTGCGACCCTCTTCCACGGTGTAGACGGCGGCCAGCGCGGCGGCCTCGTCGGCCAGCTCGGCGTGGTATTCGGGGTGCTCGTCCACCCAGCGCGCGGCGATGGTCTGCATCGGGTCCAGCGGCGCGGCGGCGCGCTGGCGGGCGTAGGTGGCGCAGAAGAATCGCCGCACATCGGACTGCGAAGGCTGGAACATCCGAGAATTGTCTCCCCTGGACCACTGGCGCCGCGATGAACCTCAGCACCGAACAGCTTTTCACCGAGGCGCGCACGCACAACGCCTACCAAGCCACCCCCGTGTCCGACGCGCAGTTGCAGGCGCTGTACGACCTGCTGAAGTGGGGCCCGACCTCGGCCAACTGCAGCCCGGCGCGCTTCGTCTTTGTGCGCAGCGCCGATGCGCGCGAGCGGCTGGCGGCCTGCATGGCGCCAGGCAACCAGGCCAAGGTGCGGCAGGCGCCGGTGACGGCGATCATCGGCATGGACATGGCGTTCTTTGACCAGCTGCCGAAGCTGTTTCCGCACACCGACGCGCGCGCCTGGTTTGCGGGCAAGCCCGAGCTGATCCAGGCCACGGCGATGCGCAATTCCAGCCTGCAGGGCGGCTACCTGATCCTGGCGGCGCGCGCGCTGGGCCTGGACTGCGGCCCGATGAGCGGCTTCGACGCCGCCGCCGTGGACGCCGCCTTCTGGGCCGGCACGACGGTGCGGAGCAACTTTGTCTGCACCCTGGGCCAGGGCGACCCGAGCAAGCTGCACCCGCGCAACCCGCGCCTGGCTTTCGACGAGGCCTGCCGCCTTGCCTGAGGGATTCGGCATCGTCACCGACCCCTGGTTCTGGGCGGTGGCGGTGCCGGCGGTGCTGCTCACCGGCCTGGCCAAGAGCGGCTTTGCCAGCGGCCTGGGTTCGCTGGCCACGCCGATGATCGCGCTCACCCTGCCGGTGCCGCAGGCCGCGGCCGTGATGCTGCCGCTGCTGATGGCCATGGACGCCACCGGCCTGCAGCAGCTGTGGCGCGTGCGCGACCCGGCCCTGGTGCGCGCGCTGGTGCCCAGCGGGCTGCTGGGCATCGCGCTGGGCACGCTGTGTTTCGGGCTGCTGTCGATGAAGGCCGTGTCGGGGCTGGTGGGGGCGTTGACGCTGGCCTTCCTGGCGCAGCGCCTGCTGTTCCCGCCGCGCGCCGGTGGCCGGCTGCCCGCGGCCTGGCTGGGGCGCGCCTGCGCCGTGACCTCGGGCTTCACCAGCTTCATCATCCACGCCGGCGGGCCGCCGCTGCAGGCCTACCTGCTGCCGCTGCGGCTGGAGCCGCGCGTGCTGGCGGGCACGATGTCGGTGTACTTCTCCTGCATCAATCTGGCCAAGGTGCTGCCCTATGCCGCGCTCGGCCTGGTGGACCTGGGCCTGCTGGCGACCTCGGCACTGCTGCTGCCGTTGGCGCCGCTGGGCGTGTGGGCCGGCGTGCGCCTGCTCGACCGCGTCAGCAGCGCCTGGTTCTACCGCATCGCCTACCTGTGCATGGCCGTCAGCGGCTGCAAGCTGCTGTGGGACGGGCTGCGCTGATCAGTCGCCGTCGCGCGGCGTGGCGGTAAAGCCCTCGCCGCGCCGCGCCTGGCGCTCGCCGCGCTCGGCGCGCTCACGCGACCACAGGGCTTCGAGCTGCTCGCGCCCCTGGCGCGCCACCTTGATGAGCTTCTTCTGGTCGCCCAGGTGCGGCGCCATCTCGGCCAGCAGCTCGAGCGTGTGCTGGCGAAAGCGCAGCGCCTGCTGGCGCGCGCTGTGCGGCGGCATGCCCATCAGCTCGAGCACGCTGCGGCCGCTGAGCAGCGCGGCGTCCAGCGTCTCGCGCTCGATGTGCTGCACGCCGCGCTGGTGCAGGCCGTACCAGTGCGTGGTGTTGCGCGCCCGCGCCACCAGGGTGGCCTGCGGGAAATGCTCGCGCACGATGTCCACCACCTCCAGGCTCTGTTCCACGTCGTCGATGGCCACCACGATCACGCGCGCCTTGCCGGCGCCGGCCACGCGCAGCAGGTCCAGCCGCGTGGCGTCGCCGTAGAAGGCCGGCCAGCCGAACTGCCGCACCGTGGCCACCTGCTCGGCGCTGTGGTCCAGCACCGTGGCCGACAGGCCGTTGGCGTTGATCAGCCGGCCGACGATCTGGCCGTAGCGGCCGAAGCCGCAGATGAGGATGGGCGCCTGCTGCGGCTCGGCGATCTCTTCCAGCCGCGGCCCGGCGGCGGCCAGGCGCGGCGCCAGTACGCGGTCGACCAGCACCAGCAGCAGTGGCGTCAGCAGCATCGAGATCGCCACCGACGCCACCAGCAGTGATGCCGCCTGCGCGCCGATGACGCCCGCGCCCAGCGCCGACTGGAAGACCACGAAACCGAATTCGCCGCCCTGGGCCAGCAGGATGACGAACACCGGCCGCTCGGCCAGCGGCAGCGGCATGGTGCGCGCCATGGCCCACAGCACCGCTGCCTTGACCAGCAGGAAGCCCAGCACCGCGGCGGCCACCAGCGCCGGCTGGGCCAGCACCGCGCCGAAATCGATGCTCATGCCCACGGCGATGAAGAACAGCCCCAGCAGCAGGCCCTTGAAGGGCTCGATGTCGGTTTCCAGCTGGCGCCGGTACTCGCTTTCGGCCAGCAGCACGCCGGCCAGGAAGGCGCCCAGCGCCATCGACAGGCCCACGCTCTGCATCAGCGCCGCCGTGGCCACCACCAGCAGCAGCGCCGCGGCGGTAAAGATCTCGGGCGTGTCGCTGCGCGCGATCCAGCGCAGTGCCGGGCGCAGCAGCAGCCGGCCGCCCAGCACGATGGCGGCTATCACGCCGGCGGCCAGCGCCGCGCCGCGCCAGCCGCCGCCCGCGGCGTCGCCGCCGATGGCCAGCAGCGGCACCAGGGCCAGGATGGGAATGGCGGCCACGTCCTGCAGCAGCATCACGCTCAGCACGCTCTGGCCTGCCGGCGTGGCCATCAGGTTGCGCTCGGCCAGCACGCCCAGGCCGATGGCCGTGGAGCTCATGCCCAGGCCCAGGCCGGCCACCAGCGCCAGGCGCCAATCCAGCCCGGCGGCCACGCCCACGGCGCCGATCAGCGCGGCCGATCCGAACAGCTGCACGCTGCCCCAGCCGAAGATGGGGCGGCGCAGCGCCCACAGCCGGCGCGGCTCCAGCTCCAGCCCCACCAGGAACAGCATCAGCACCACGCCGAACTCGGCGAACTGCAGCATGGCCTGCGCGTCGGTGACCAGCCCCAGCCCCCAGGGCCCGATGGCGATGCCCGCACCCAGGTAGCCGATGATCGAACCCAGCCCCAGCAGCCGCGCCAGCGGCACGGCCAGCACGGCGGCGCCCAGGTAGACCAGGCTGCTTTGCAGCCAGGGCGTGGCGTGGGCGGCGGCGGCGGACATCAGTCGTGCGGGCGCGCGTCGGCCGGCACTTCGCAGGGCTCGGCCACTTCCAGATCGACCAGCTCGGGCCAGTCGGGCCAGCTGCGCAGGCGCTGGGCAAACAGCTCGGCGTGCGCCGTCAGCGTGGGCGCGTCGACGCGGTGCGCGCCGTGCAGCAGCAGCGGCGGCAACCAGCGCATGCCCACCAGGGCCGCGGTCTGCTCGTACGGGTGCAGGAAGGCGTCGAAGAAGTAGCGGTTGTAGCCGTCGGGGCGGTACGAATCCTCGGGCCCGCCGGTGGACGCCGCGAGCCACAGGTCCTTGCCGGCCAGCGCGCGTGCGTCGTGGCCGTAGGCCCAGCCGTAGGCAAAGACCTCGTCCAGCCACAGCTTGAGCAGCGGCGGCATCGAATACCAGTGCACCGGGTGCAGCCATACCAGCAGCCGGGCCCGGGCCAGCAAGGCCTGCTCGGCGCTGGCGTCGATGAAGTAGTCGGGGTAGAGCGCGTAGAGGTCGCGCACCGTCACCCGTGCCGGGTCGGCACGCGCCGCCGCCATCAGCGCGCGCGTGGCGTGCGAATGCTCGATCTGGGGATGGGCGGCGATGACGAGGATCTCGGCCATCGGTTGTGTGCGGCTCGGGGTTGCCCCGGCTGGCTTGCCGGGCGGCGCCGCTACCATACCCGACAAACGTGGCCGACTTCAGGGATGAGGAGCACAGCATGCCGGTGATCGTGGTTGCCAATCCCAAGGGGGGTGTCGGCAAGAGCACGCTGGCCACCAACATCGCCGGCTGCCTGGCGGCGGCCGGCCACGCGGTGATGCTGGGCGACGTCGACCGCCAGCAGTCGGCGCGCCAGTGGCTGACGCTGCGCCAGAGCCTGCAGCCGGCACCGGCGGCCATCCGCGGCTGGGATGTGGAGGCCGACGACATCGTGCGCCCGCCCAAGGGCACGACGCACGTGGTGCTGGATACGCCCGCCGGCCTGCACGGCAAGCGCCTGGACGCGGTGATGCGCATCGCCGACCGCATGCTCATCCCGCTGCAGCCCAGCCTGTTCGACATCCAGGCCACGCACGCCTTCGTGCGCAGCGTGCGCGAACACCGCCGCGGCCACGAGGTGGCCTTGGGCCTGGTGGGCATGCGCGTGCGCGAGCACACGCGGGCGAACGAGCAGCTCAGCCACTACCTGGCCACGCTGCCGGTGCCGGTGATCGGCTGGCTGCGCGACACCCAGAATTACGTGCAGCTGGCCGCGCACGGCCTGACGCTGTGGGACGTGGCGCGCAGCCGGGTCGAGCGCGACCTCGAGCAATGGGGCCCGCTGTCGGCCTGGGTGCAGCGGTGACCACGCAGTACCCCACGCAATACCCGACGCGATACCCCACGCTGGCCGGGCTGCAGGCCCGGGTGGGCCAGGAGTTGGGCGTGACCGACTGGATCAGCATCGACCAGCAGCGCATCGACCTGTTCGCCCAGGCCACCGGCGATCACCAATGGATCCACGTGGACCCGGTGCGCGCCGCGGCCGGGCCCTTCGGTGCCACGGTGGCGCACGGCTTTCTCACGCTCAGCCTGCTGCCGCTCTTCTTCGAGCGCAGCTTTGCCATCGCCGACGTGCGCATGGGCATCAACTACGGCCTGAACAAGGTGCGCTTCACCGCGCCGGTGCGCGTGGGCAGCCGGCTGCGCGGGCGTTTCGTGCTCAAGGATTACCAAGCGCTGGAAGGCGGCGCGCAGCTCACGGTGGAGGCGACGATCGAGCTCGAAGGCTCCGAGCGCCCGGCCTGCGTGGCCGAGACCGTTTCGCGGCGCTACGTCTGACGCACAGGGCATAACAGCAGGAGGGGGCGCGATGAAGGTGCTGCTGGTCGACGATCATCCGCTGGTGCTGGCGGCGCTGCAGGCCGTGATCCAGAGCATCGGCAACGACACCACCGTGGTGGGCGTGGACAGCGCCGCGGGCGCGCGCACCGTGCTGCGCGAAGACCCCGAATTCGATCTGGTGCTGCTCGACCTGGCGCTGGGCGACGCCGACGGCTTCGACGTGCTGGTGGAACTGCGCGCCGCCTACCCGGCGGTGCCGGTGGTGGTGGTCTCGGCCTCTGACCGCGCCAGCGACGTGATCCGCGCCATCGACAGCGGCGCCATGGGCTTCGTGCCCAAGAAGTCGTCGCACGCCGAACTGCACGACGCGCTGCGCATGGTGATGGACGGCGCCATGTACGTGCCGCCCTCGATGCTGGGCCTGGAATTCGGCCGCCGCCCGCCCACGGGCGGCGACACCATCCCCGGCGTGATGCGCCCCGCGGCCGAGGTGCCGCTGGGCGCGGCCGCCAGCCCCGAGCCGCACCAGAAGCTGCCCTCGCTGGCCGACGTGGGCCTCACGCCGCGCCAGACCGAGGTGCTGTCGCTGCTGCTGCAGGGCCTGCCCAACAAGCTGATCGCGCGCCAGCTCAACCTGTCGGTCGAAACCGTCAAGGACCATGTGGCCGCGGTGTTGCGCGCCCTGGGCGTGAGCTCGCGCACGCAGGCGGTGCTGGCGGTGAGCCAGATGACGCAGGGGCAGGGCGGCTACCTCCCGCGGCGGGCGCCGCGCTGATGGCGCCCCCGGCGGCCACCGCCGAGGCCGCGCCTGCCGCGGCGGGCGGCCGCTTGGCAGCCCTCAGCAACAGCAGCGACGCCGACCACATCCGCGCGCTGTATGTGCAGACGCCGACCACGCTCACCGGCAACGCGGTGGGCCTGGCGTTGCTGGGCGCCATCTTCTGGCAACTGGCCCCGCGCACCGATCTGCTGGGCTGGCTGGGCGTGGGCGGGCTGCTGTGGCTGCTGCGCCTGGCGCATTACCTGCGCTTCCGCCTGCGCCGCGGCGCCGCGCCCGAGCTGCTGCGCAGCTGGCGCCGCAGCTGGGAACTGCTGGTGCTGGCCCAGGGCTCGATGTGGGGCGTGGCCGTGTGGCTGTTCTGGGGCCTGGGCACGCCCTACCACCTGGTGGCGCTGGTGTTCATCGTCTACTCGTACTGCCTGGGTTCGGTGCAGATGCTGGCCACGCAGCAGCGCGTGTTCGTTGCCTTCCTGACGCTGGTGCTGGCGCCCACCATCGCGCGCATCGCCAGCGACAGCAGCCAGCCCTGGAACCTGCAGCTGGCGGTGATCCTGACGCTGCTGTTCTTCATCACGCTGCTGATGGCGCGCACCTACGGCCATGCGCTGGGGCAGGCCATACGCCTGAAGGCGCGCACCGACGAGCTGGCGGCGCGGCTGCGCGCCGAGATGGCGGTCACCGAGCAGGCGCGGCGCGAGGCCGAGGCCGCCAACCGCGCCAAGACGCAGTTCTTCGCCGCCGCCAGCCACGACCTGCGCCAGCCGCTGCACGCCATGGGCCTGTTTGCCGAGGCGCTGCGCCAGCGCAGCCACGACCCCGAGGTGTCGGCGCTGGTCAACAGCATCAACGAATCGGTGGACGCGCTGGAAGGCCTGTTCGGTGAGCTGCTGGACATCACCCGCATCGACAGCGGCGGCGTCGACGTGCGCCCGGCCGCCGTGCCGCTGCGCGAGCTGTTCTCACGGCTGCGCCTGCACTTCGAACCGGTGGCCTTCGAGAAGGGGCTGATGCTGAGCTTTCGCGGCGCGCAGCACGTGGTCCACACCGACCCGCTGCTGCTCGAGCGCATCCTGCGCAACCTGGTGAGCAACGCCATCCGCTACACCGAAGACGGCGGCGTGCTGCTCAGCTGCCGCCGCCGCGGCGAACGCCTGCTGCTGCAGGTGTGGGACAGCGGCATCGGCATCCCGCCCGAGAGCCTGCCGCGCATCTGGGAAGAGTTCTTCCAGGCCCAGGGCAACCGGCCGCTGGAGGCGCACCACCGCAAGGGCCTGGGCCTGGGCCTGGCCATCGTCAAGCGCCTGGCCGGGCTGCTGGGGGCGACCATAGACGTGCGTTCACGCGTGGGCCACGGCACGGTGTTCTCGCTGGAACTGGCGCCGGGCCGCGAGCAGCGGGCGCTGGAGCCGGGCAGCAGTGGCCCGCGCGCCGCGCCGGGGTTGACTCTGCACGGCCGCCTGGTGCTGGTGGTGGAAGACGAACCCGCGGTGCGCGACGGCCTGACGGTGCTGCTGCAAGCCTGGGGCGCGCAGGTCGTGGCCTACGACGGCGTCGAGTCACTGCAGGCGGCGCTGGCCACCGGCGGGCATGCACGGCCCGACCTGCTGCTGGTGGACTACCGCCTGCCGCAGGGGCGCACCGGCATCCATGCGCTGCAGGTCCTGCGCGCACACTGGCCGGGCCAGCGGCTGCCGGCCATCGTCATCACCGGCAGCAGCCTGGGTGGACATGAGGACGAAGCCGTGACGTATGACTACCACTTGCTGCTCAAACCGGTGCTGCCGGGCAAATTGCGCGCGATGATCGCGTTCAAGCTGAACGTAACTGCCGGTAGCCCATGATTTCACTTCAAGGCGTCCCATCTTCGCTGATCGCGCGCAATGAATCCTGGGTGCGGCAGCAGGCCTCGGCCATCATGCGGCGCGTGCCGTCCAACGTCGAAAAGGCCGACCTCATCCAGGTGGGCCTGATCGCCGTGGCCCAGGCGGCCATGGGCTTCAAGTGGACCGGCGACCCCGACAGCGAACCGGCGCGTGAGGCCTTCGTGCGCTATGCCCGGCTGCGCGTCAAGGGCGCGATGGTCGACGAGCTGCGCCAGATGGACCACCTCGAGCGCTCGCAGCGGCGCAAGGTCAAGGTGATCCAGATCGCGCGCGAACGCTGGCAGGCGCGCCACGCCGCACCGCCCACGCTGGGCGATCTGGCCGGCGTGTGCAGCATGAGCATCGACGAGATCGCCGAGCTGGAACAGGCGGCCATGACGGCGCAGACCAGCAGCCTGTCGGGCGAGGACGGCGATGTCGAGCCGGCGGCGCGGCTGGAGCCGGCCACTGCCAAGGACGAGGTCGAGGCGCGCGTGGACACCGCCATCGTGCTGCGCCGGCTGGAGAAGTTCTTTGCCCTGCTGCCCGAACGCGAACGCCAGGCCATCGACGCCTACCTGGGCATAGGCCTCACGCCGTCCGAGCTGGCCACGTCGCTCAACCTGAGCCAGTCGCGCGTTTCGCAGCTGTACGACTCGGCCTGCCGGCGCATCGCCGACCATTTCGGCAACGAAGACCCGCGCGCCGTTGCGCGCGAGCAGCGCACGCGCGGCCTGCCACTGGACGAACTGGTGGCCCAACGCGAAGCCGAACTGGCGCAGGCAGGCCCGGCCTGGGGCCGGTTGATCGAAGAGACGCTGACCCTGCCCGCCGAGGCCCTGGGGGGCGGCGAGGGCCGCGTCGCGGTGGACAGCAACACGCGCTGGGGCTGAGGCAGGACATGGAAGTCCGCAAAGGACTTCCACGCCTGCCGAAGGCACGAGCGCGATTTCACGCGCTCGGGCTGAGGACGGCGGCCTCGGCCTGCCTCGGCGCTCAGCCCGGCGCCGTGCCCGGCAGCAGGATGCCGCGGTCCAGCGTGTCAACGTGCGTATGGCCGCAGAAGGCCATGCTCAGGTCCAGTTCCTTGTGGATGATCTGCAGCGCGCGTGTCACGCCGGCCTCGCCCATCGCACCCAGGCCGTACAGGAAGGCGCGTCCGATGTAGGTGCCACGGGCGCCCAGGGCCACGGCCTTGAGCACGTCCTGGCCACTGCGGATGCCGCCGTCCATGTGCACCTCGATGCGGCTGCCGACCTCGGCCACGATGGCTGGCAGCGCCGCGATGCTGCTTTGCGCGCCGTCGAGCTGGCGGCCGCCGTGGTTGCTGACGATCAGCGCGTCGGCGCCCGAATCGGCGGCGCGGCGCGCGTCTTCGGGGTCTTGTATGCCCTTGAGGATGAGCTTGCCGCCCCAGCGCCGCTTGATCCACTCGACGTCGCCCCAGTTCAGGCGCGGGTCGAACTGCTTGGCGGTCCACTCGCTCAGGCTGCCCATGTCGCCCACGCCCTTGACGTGGCCGACGATGTTGCCGAACTGGTGGCGCCGCGTGCCCAGCATGCCCAGGCACCAGCGCGGCCGCGTCATCATGTTCAGGATGTTGGGCAGCGTCAGCCGCGGCGGCGCCGACAGCCCGTTCTTCAGGTCCTTGTGGCGCTGGCCCAGGATCTGCAGATCCAGCGTCAGCATCAGCGCGTCGCAGCGGGCGGCGCGGGCGCGGTCTATCAGGGCCTCGATGAAGCTGCGGTCGCGCATCACGTAGAGCTGGAACCAGAAGGGCTGGGTCGTGGCCGCCGCCACGTCTTCGATCGAGCAGATGCTCATGGTGGACAGTGTGAAGCGCACGCCGAATTTCTCAGCCGCACGCGCGGCCAGGATCTCGCCGTCGGCGTGCTGCATGCCGGTCAGGCCGGTGGGCGCGATGGCCACCGGCATGGCCACCGGGATGCCCACCATCTGCGTGGCGGTGCTGCGGTCTTCCAGGTTCACGGCCACGCGCTGGCGCAGCAGGATCTTCTGGAAATCGCTCTCGTTGGCGCGGTAGGTGCCCTCGGTCCACGAGCCGCTGTCGGCGTAGTCGTAGAACATGCGCGGCACGCGGGCGCGGGCCAGGCGGCGCAGGTCTTCGATGCAGGTGATCACGGTCATGGCGGGGTCCTCTTCCTGGCGCTTGCCAGTGTCGTCTACAGCCGCACCAGCGAAGCCGCGCGCACGCCCAGCAGGCGCAGGCGCCGGCTCAGGTCCACGCGCTTGAGGCACTGCCCGGCGGCGTGGCGTATGGCGGCGGCGTCGGCCACCGGCGCGGGCAGGGTCAGGTCGCGCGTCACCGTCTTGAAGTCCTCGAAGCGCAGCTTGATGCCGATGGTGCGGCCGGCGTAGCCCTTGCGCTGCAGGTCGGTGGCCACCTGCTCGGCCAGCTGCGTGAACACGCGGCCCAGTTCTTCGCGGTCGCGCACGGCGTGCAGGTCGCGCTCGAAGGTGGTCTCGCGGCTCATCGACACCGGCTCGCTGTGCAGGCTGAGCGGGCGCTCGTCGATGCCGTGGGCCGCGTCGTGCAGCCAGCGGCCGACGCTGCGGCCGAAATGCTCCACCAGCTGTTCGCGCGGCCGCGCCGCCAGCTCGCCGATGCTCTGGATGCCCAAGGCCTGCAGCCGCGCCCCGGCCTTGGGGCCGATGCCGTTGATGCGCCGCACCGGCAGCGGCCAGATGCGCGTGGGCACGTCGGCGGCGGTGAGCACGGTCAGGCCATCGGGCTTGTCCAGCTCGCTGGCGATCTTGGACAGCAGCTTGTTGGGCGTGACGCCGACCGAGCAGCTCAAGCCGGTGGCGCGCTTCACCGTGTTGCGGATCTCCTGCGCCACCGCGCGCACGCCGCCGGTGGCGTCGTGGCCCACGGCGTCTTGCGCGCCGGGTACGTCGGTGAGGTCGATGTAGATCTCGTCGATGCCGCGGTCCTCGATCAGCGGCGCGACCTCGGCCACCGCCGCCTTGAACAGGCGTGAGTAGCGCCGGTACTGCTCGAAGTCCACCGGCAGCAGCACCGCCTGCGGCGCCAGCGCGGCGGCCTTCATCAGGCCCATGCCCGAGTGCACGCCCCAGGCGCGCGCCGCGTAGGTGGCCGTGGTGATCACGCCGCGCCCGGCATAGCCGGCCAGCGTGGCGTAGCGGCGCGTGCCGTCGGGCTGCAGTTGCGGCTGGTGGCGCCGGCCGCCACCGATGACCACCGGCTGACCCTGCAGATCGGGGTAGCGCAGCAGCTCCACCGACGCGTAGAACGCGTCCATGTCCAGGTGGGCAATCCAGCGGCGGTGCGACAAGGCGGCGGGGCGTGTTCAGGGGCACCGAGGGTAGCGCGCGGGCCGAACCGCAAATATTTCTGCGGTAGAAACACTTCGATGCATAAATGGGCAACATGCACATTTATACTGACGTCATGCGGTGGCCAAAGCGGCTGCCCTGCCTATCAGGAGCCTGACATGTTTGAACTTCGTATCCCCAGCCTGCGCGCCGCGCTGGCCTTGACCACCCTGAGCGCCGCAGCCCTGCTGGCCGCCTGCGGCGGCGGCGGTGGCAGTGCCGGCAGCACCCCTCTGGGTGCAGCGCCTGACGTGACTTATTCGCAAGGCGCCATCGCCGGCTTCGGTTCCATCATCGTCGGCGGCGTGCGCTACGACGACAGCAGCGCCACCGTCGAGGACGAGGACGGCAACCGCAACGACGACAAGAGCTCGCTCAAGCTGGGCGTGATGGTGCAGATCGACGCTGGCGCGGTGAACAACGCGACCGGTACTGCCGTGGCGCGTCGCGTTCGCTTCGGCAATGAGATCGTGGGCCCGGTGGGCACGATCACTGTCGACGCGGCCGGTACCGGCACCGTCGTGGTGCTGGGCCAGACCGTGGCCGTGACCGCCAGCACCGTCTTCGACGACAGCCTGTCCGGCGGCCTGAGCGCGCTGACCGCGGGCGAAGTGATCGAGGTGCACGGCATCCTCAACCAGACGACGCAGCAGATCGTCGCTACCCGCATCGAGGACAAGCTCAATGCCACCAGCTACCGCCTTCGCGGTGTCGTGGCGGCGCTGGACACCACGGCCAAGACCTACAAGATCGGCAGCGAGACCATTTCCTACGCCTCCCTGCTAGCTGCCGACCTGCCGGTGAACCTGGCCAATGGCCAGGTCGTCCGCACCCAGTTGCAGACCGCCAAGGACGCCAACGGCAATTGGGTGGCGACCAAGCTGCGCAGCGGCAAGCGGGAAGCGGAAGGCAACCGTGGTGAAGCGCATGTCGAAGGCATCATCACCGACTTCGTCTCCCTCGGCAGCTTCAAGATCAACGGGCTGGAAGTCAATGCCGGAGGCACTGGTGTCATCTTCGAAGACGGCACCGCCGGCATCGTGGCAGGCGCCCGCGTCGAGGTCGAAGGCTCCATCGTCAACGGCGTGTTGGTGGCCCGCAAGGTCGAGATCGAAGACCGTCGCAACAGCGGCAAGCGCCAGATGGAACTGCACGGCGTGATCGGCAGCCTGAACACCGACGCCAAGACCTTCGCCCTGCGCGGCGTGACCGTGTCCTACGCCTCGGCCAGCTTCGTGCGCGGCACGGCCGCCAACCTGGCCGCGTCGACGGCCCCGCGAGTCGAAGTCAAGGGCACGCTCTCGACCGACCGCACGCGTCTCGAAGCCACCACGGTGAAGTTCGAGGACTGATCTTTCCCTCAAGCGACCCACGGGCTGGCGGCTACATTCGAGCCGCCAGCCCTTTTCAGCATGAACGACACCGAACCATCGACATCTGCCCCCGATGCCAGCCCTGAGCAGCAAGCGCTGCAGCAGGCCGTGGCCGGGATGCTGACGTCGGTGGCCAAGCTGGCGGTGGCGCGCGGCATGCCCTACGCCGCGGTCGAAGAAATCCTGCGCATCGCCTTCGTGCAGGCCGCGTCGCGCGCTCATCCGGGCCTGCCCGAGCACCGCAAGGTCAGCCGCATCAGCACCACCACCGGCATCCACCGGCGCGAGGTCACGCGGCTGATCGCGCAGCAGGACACGCGCACGGCGCCGCGCAGCCGCTCACTGGCCAGTGAAGTCTTCGCCCACTGGCGCACCCAGCACCCCTATCGCGATGACCAAGGCCAGCCGCGCGTGCTGCCGCGCCAGGGCCCCGAGCCCAGCTTCGAGAGCGTGGCGCACGAGGTGACGCGCGACGTGCACCCGCGCAGCCTGCTCGACGAACTCTGTCGCCTGGGCATGGCCACCTGGGATCCGGCCAGCGACTCCGTGGCGCTGCTGCAGGACGCCTTCGTGCCGCAAGGCGACCGCGTGCGCCTGCTCGGCCTGCTGGGCGACAACGTCGGCGACCACCTGCGCGCCGCGGTCGACAACGTGCTGGCCGACGACCGCCTGCACTTCGAGCAGGCGCTGTTCGCCGACGGGCTGTCGCTGGAGTCCGTGCAATCGATCCGCCCCCTGGTGCGCGAGCATTGGCAGACCCTGCTGGCGACCCTGGTGCCGACGCTGGAGGCGCGCATCGAGACCGATTCCGAGCTGCCCGCCGCCCAACAGCGCCGCTTGCGCGTGGGCCTTTACACCTATCAGGAAGAGGTCGCCCCCGCGGCGCCTTCCATCGCCCCCAAGCCGGCCGCCGTGCCGAGGAAGAAGTGACATGAAGCCATCCCTCTCCGGGACGCCCAGCGTCCTGCATCGTCTGGCCGGCGCCTGGCGCCAGGTGCTGTTTGGCGCGGCCGTCTGCGCGGCCCTGCTGGCCGGTTGCGGCGGCGGTGTCGGCACCGGTGGCACGGGTTCGTTTTCCACGTCCTACTCCTCGGGCACGATCACCGGCTTCGGCTCGGTCATCGTCAACGGCGTGCGCTTCGACGACACGGCAGCGGTGGTGGAAGACAACGACGGCACGCGCCGCACCCGCGACGACCTCAAGCTGGGCATGACGGTCGACATCGACAGCGGGCCCATCACCCGCGCCGCCGCAGGCGACAGCGCCAGCGCTACGCGCATCCTGGTCAATAGCGAACTGCGGGGGCCGGTGGGCAGCGTCAACGTGCCCGGCAACAGCCTGACCGTGATGGGGCAGCGCGTCAGCGTGGACGTGACCACCGTCTTCGACGACAACCTGGTCGGAGGGCTGGCCGGTCTGACGCCGGGTGCCCTGGTGCAGGTGTATGCGGTGTTCGATCCTGCACTGGCCTCGTACCGCGCCTCGCGCATCGAGCCGGCCTCGGCGTCCGCCGACTGGCACCTGCGCGGGCCGCTCGCCGCGGCGGCTGACACCGTGGCGGTGACCCTGCTCGTGGGCAGCACCACCTACAGCTACGCCGGCGCCGCCGGCGTGCCGGCCAGCCTGGCGGCCGGGCAGTTCGTGCGGCTCACGCTGGCGGCGGGCGCAACGGCAGGCAGTTTCCGGGTCGCGCGCTTCGGCACTGCCCTCCAGGCGCTGGCCGACGTCGACGAAGTCGAACTCAAGGGGCTCATCAGCAGCTTCACCTCGATCAACAGCTTCTCGGTCAACGGCCGTCCGGTCGACGCCAGCGCGGCCACCTTCACCCCCGCCAACGGCGTGGGCCTGGCGCTGGGTGCCCGTGTCAAGGTCGAAGGCTCGTTGCGCAGCGGCACGCTGCGGGCGCGCGAGGTCGACCTCGTCACCGACCAGGAAGAACGCGACAGCGGCTTCGAGCTGCGTGGCTCCATCGCGTCGGTGAACACCGGCGCCAGCACCTTCGTGCTCGGGCCGCGCAATCTCACCGTGTCCTACGCGCGCCCCGGCCTGCGGTTCGAGGGCGGCAACGCCAGCAACCTGGTGGTTGGCGCTGATGTCAAGGTGAAGGGCCTGCTGTCGACCGACGGCCGCAACGTCGAAGCCACCGAGATCGAGTTCGACGACTGAAGGCGCCCGCCAGCGGCTGGCGGGCTGCCTGTCAGCCCGCCAGCCGTGCCCGGTGCCGCGCGATCTGCGCGCGCACCTGGGCCGGCGCCGTGCCGCCCAGGCTGGCGCGCGAATCCAATGATCCACGCAGCGTGAGCACCGCGTACACGTCTTCGCCGATCGCGGGGTGAAAGCCCTGCAGCGTGGCCAGCGGCAGTGCCGAAAGGTCCACGCCCTGCTGCAGCGCCACCTTGACGGCATGCGCCACGGCCTCGTGCGCGTCGCGGAAGGCCAGGCCCTTCTGCACCAGGTAGTCGGCCAGGTCGGTGGCGGTGGCGTAGCCGCGCAAGGCGGCGCGTTCCATCGCATCTTTCTTGACGCTGATGCCGCCCACCATCTCGGCCATGATGCGCAGCGTGTCGGCCAGCGTGTCCACGGTGTCGAACAGCGGCTCCTTGTCTTCCTGGTTGTCCTTGTTGTAGGCCAGGGGCTGGCCCTTCATCAAGGTGATCAGGCCCATCAGGTGGCCGACCACGCGGCCGCTCTTGCCGCGGGCCAGTTCGGCCACGTCGGGGTTGCGCTTCTGCGGCATGATGGACGAGCCGGTGCAATAGCGGTCGGCCAGGTCGATGAAGCCGAAGTTCTGGCTCATCCACAGCACGATCTCTTCGGCCAGGCGCGACACATGCACCATGGCGATGGCCGCGAAGGCGCTGAACTCGAGCGCGAAATCGCGGTCGCTCACCGCGTCCAGGCTGTTGTGGCACACGCCGTCGAAGCCCAGCGCGCGCGCCACCGCCTCGCGGTCCAGCGGGTAGCTGGTGCCGGCCAGCGCGGCCGCGCCCAGCGGCAGGCGGTTGGTGCGGCGGCGCACGTCGGCCAGGCGTTCGGCGTCGCGCGCGAACATCTCCACGTAGGCCAGCAGGTGGTGGGCAAAGCTGACGGGCTGCGCCACCTGCATGTGCGTGAAGCCGGGCATCACGGTTTCGGTGTGGGCGTCGGCCAGCGCCACCAGCGCGCGCTGCATCTCGGCCAGCAGCGCGACCAGCTTGTCGATCTCGTCGCGCAGCCACAGGCGCACGTCGGTGGCCACCTGGTCGTTGCGGCTGCGGCCGGTGTGCAGGCGCTTGCCGGCGTCGCCCACCAGCGCGGTGAGGCGGGCTTCGATGTTGAGGTGCACGTCTTCGAGCTCGAGCTTCCATTCGAAGCGGCCGGACTCGATTTCCTCGGTGATCTGCGTCATGCCGCGGCGGATGTCGGCCATGTCCTGCGCGCTGATCACACCCTGCGCGGCCAGCATGGTGGCGTGGGCCAGGCTGCCGGCGATGTCGGCGCGCCACAGGCGCTGGTCGAAACCCACGCTGGCGGTGTAGCGCTTGACCAGTTCGCTCATCGGTTCGGTGAACAGGGCCGACCAGGCCTGCTGCTTGTTGGCCAGGGGGTCTTGCGAAGGATGGTTTGACATGCGCGGGCCGCCGATGAGGACTGCTTATTATCCGGCGCAGCATGG
>JALHPY010000073.1 GCA_022842305.1 Rubrivivax sp. | reverse complement strand
CGCCAAAGCCAGCCCCACCATCCAGGTCCTCGAGCGCAGCTTCGCGCTGCTGGACATGCTGGCCTCGCAGCAGGAACCGATGTCGCTGAAGGACATCGCCGAGCGCACCGGCCTGCACCCGTCCACCGCACACCGCATCCTCAATGACCTGACCATCGGCCGCTTCGTCGACCGCCCGCAGGCCGGCAGCTACCGCCTGGGCATGCGACTGCTGGAACTGGGCAACCTGGTGAAGGCGCGGCTGGACGTGCGCGACGCCGCGCTCGGGCCCATGCGTGAACTGCACAAGGTGACGCATCAGCCGGTCAACCTGTCGATGCGACAGGGCGACGAGATCATCTACATCGAGCGCGCCTACAGCGAGCGCTCGGGCATGCAGGTGGTGCGCGCCGTGGGCGGCCGCGCGCCCTTGCACCTGACGTCGGTGGGCAAGCTGTTCCTGGCCCACGATGACCCGGCGCGCGTGCGCGCCTACGCCGCACGCACGGGACTGACCGGCCACACGCGCAACAGCATCACCGAGCTGCCACGCCTGGAACGCGAACTGGCCGGCGTGCGCGCCAGCGGCATCGCGCGCGACGACGAAGAACTGGAGCTCGGCGTGCGTTGCATGGCCGCCGGCATCTTCGACGATCAGGGCACGCTGTTGGCGGGGCTGTCGGTGTCGGCACCGGCCGACCGGCTGGAAGAAAGCTGGCTCGAGCGCGTGAAGTCCACCGCTGTGCAGATATCGGCCGCGCTGGGCCACCACGCCTGAGCCAGAGCCCGCAGTGGCCGGGCCTATTGCCGGGGGAGCGCCGAAACCTCGGCCGCCTGCGCCTCGGGGATGAACGAGGCCGAGGCCAGCCACTTGCGGATGCGCTCGGCGTCACCCATGCGCGAATACTTGCCGGCGGAATCGAGCAGCACCATGATCAGCTGGCGGCCTGCCAGGTGCGCCTGCATCACCACGCAGCGGCCGGCCGCCGCGATGTACCCGGTCTTCTGCAGGCCGATGTCCCACTCGGGGTTGCGCACCAGGCCGTTGGTGCTGCGGAACTGCACCGTGCGGCGGCCCAGCGGCACGGCGGCTTCGGGCGTGGTGGAAAACTCGCGGATGATGGGGTGCGCCGACGCGGCCTTGACCAGCCGCGTCAGGTCTTGCGCACTGGACTGGTTGCTGGCCGACAGGCCGGTGGGCTCGACATAGCGCGTGTCCATCATGCCCAGCGCGCCGGCCTTGGCGTTCATCTCGTGCACGAACTGCTCCATGCCGCCGGGGTAGGTGCGGCCCAGCAGGTGCGCGGCCCGGTTCTCGGACGACATCAGCGCCAGGTGCAGCATCTCGCCACGGGTCAGCCGGGTGCCCAGGCTCAGGCGCGAGCGGCCTGAACCGGCGGTGGCGGAAACGTCTGCCTGCGTCACCTCGAGCACTTCGTCGAGCGGCAGTTGGGCCTCTGTGACGACCAGCGCGGTCATCAGCTTGGTGATCGAGGCGATGGGCAGCACGGCGCCGGAGTTCTTGCTGAACAGCACCTCGTCGGTGTCCTGGTCAATGACGAGGGCGACGCTGGATTTCAGGTCGAGTTCGTCGTCGGTGTTGCGCAGGCCGGCCATCTGGCCGAAGGAAGGCCGTGCCGGCACGGCGCGGTAGGCCACCTTGCGCGGCGCCACTCGCCTGACCGCACGCTTGGTGGCCTTTGCCGACTTGGCTGACTTGGCAGCCTTCGCCCCCTTGGAAGGCCGGGCATCCTTGCCCGCGGCGGTGGCAGCCGTACTGGCCTGCAGCGGCGCCAGCGCCAGCACGAGCGACATCAGCCCGGACATCAGCCAGGACAGCAGAATGGGATGTCGTCTTTGCACCGGGGACCTCTTTCTTGACACGGATCGCAGTGTAGGCCAGTCAAAAAATGCACACAAGATCAAACGTTTGCGTGCATTTCCTCAAGTAGCCGCTGCACTCCGTGCGCTGCCGTACGCGATCAGCCCTGTGCCGCCACGCGTTCGGCGTTGCTGTGCAGCTTGTTCAGCGCGGACAGATAGGCCTTGGCCGAGGCCACCACGATGTCGGGGTCGGCCCCCACGCCGTTGACGACCCGCCCGCCGTGCTGCAGCCGCACTGTTACTTCACCTTGCGATTCTGTGCTGCCCGAGGTGATGGCGTTCACGGAATAAAGCATCATCTCCGCCCCGCTATTCACCATCGACTCGATGGCCTTTAGGCTGGCGTCCACCGGTCCGTTGCCGTCGCTTTCGGCGTGCTTCTCCACGTTGCCGGCGGCGAAGGCCACGCGCGCGTGCGGCCGCTCACCCATGGCGGACTGCTGCGAAAGCGCCAGCAGCCGGTAGTGCTCTTGCTCGCGCGTGACGCTCTCGTCGCCCACCAGCGCGATGATGTCCTCGTCGAAGATCTCGCTCTTGCGGTCGGCCAGGTCCTTGAAGCGCGCGAAGGCGGCATTGATGTCGGTCTCCGACTCGAGCTCGATGCCCAGGTCCTGCAGCCGCTGCTTGAAGGCGTTGCGCCCGCTGAGCTTGCCCAGCACGATCTTGTTGGCGGCCCAGCCCACGTCCTCGGCGCGCATGATCTCGTAGGTGTCGCGCGCCTTGAGCACGCCGTCCTGGTGGATGCCGCTGGCGTGGGCAAAGGCATTGGCCCCCACCACCGCCTTGTTGGGCTGCACCACGAAGCCAGTGGTCTGGCTGACCATGCGCGAGGCCGGCACGATCTGCGTGGCGTCTATGCCCACCGTCAGGCCGAAGTAGTCGCGCCGCGTGCGCACCGCCATCACCACTTCTTCGAGGCTGCAGTTGCCGGCGCGCTCGCCCAGCCCGTTGATGGTGCATTCGACCTGGCGCGCACCACCGATCATCACCCCGGCCAGCGAGTTGGCCACGGCCATGCCCAGGTCGTTGTGGCAGTGCACCGACCACACCGCCTTGTGCGCGTTGGGCACGCGCTGGCGCAGGTTGAGGATGAACTGGCCGTAGAGCTCGGGGACGGCGTAGCCCACGGTGTCGGGGATGTTGATGGTGGTCGCGCCCTCGTCGATCACGGCCTCGATCACGCGGCACAGGAAATCGGGGTCGGAGCGGTAGCCGTCCTCGGCCGAGAACTCGACGTCGCCGCACAGGTTGCGCGCAAAGCGTACCGCCAGCTTCGCCTGCTCGAAGACCTGCTCGCGCGTCATGCGCAGCTTCTTCTCCATGTGCAGCTCGCTGGTGGCGATGAAGGTGTGGATGCGCGCGCGTGCCGCGCTCTTCAGCGCTTCGGCGGCGCGGCCGATGTCGCGGTCATTGGCGCGCGCCAGCGAGCACACGGTGGATTCGCGGATGGCCTCGGCGATGCCGCGCACGGCCTCGAAGTCGCCGTTGCTCGAGGCCGCGAAGCCGGCCTCGATGACGTCCACTCGCAACCGCTCGAGCTGGCGCGCGATGCGCAGCTTTTCCTCGCGCGTCATCGAAGCGCCGGGCGACTGCTCGCCGTCGCGCAGCGTGGTGTCGAAGATGATGAGCTTGTCGGTCATGTCGTGCTTTCGAGGGTGGTGGGTCGCCCAGCAGCCCGAAAAAGAGAAACGGCCCGCTGCTGTGCGCTGGCGGGCCGTTGATCGGGAAGGAAATGGACGAAGACGATCAGCGCACCCGCGGTGTGGCTAGCAGCGCTAGCGTGGCGTGGGGGCTGAGGGCCGAGGTCATGCGCGGCAATATAGCACGCGTGCACTGCGCAGCCGCTTCCTCAAGGATGCAGGCCCTTCTCGTCGGGCTCGTCGGTGGAAATGGCGATCACGCTGGTCGGCCGCCCCTTCCACTTGCGCCAGGCGTACACGGCGTAGCCCGACAGCCCGTAGATGCAAAAGATGCCAAACAACGCCCGCGGCGGGTCGAGTGCGACGATGGCGATACCCAGGGCGATGGCCACGATCACGATGAAGGGCACGGTGCGGCGCCCGCCCACCACCTTGAAGCTGTAGAAGGGCGCGTTGGTGACCATCGAAAAACCGGCGTACAGCGTCACCGCGAACGCGGTCCAGGCCAGCCAGTCGATGCGCGAGGCGTTGCGGAAGCCCGCGTCGTCCATCACCCACACCAGGCCGATGACCATGGCCGCGGCCGCCGGGCTGGGCAGCCCCTGGAAGAAGCGCTTGTCGACAACGCCGATGTTGACGTTGAAGCGCGCCAGGCGCAGCGCCGCGCCCGAGATGTAGACGAAGGCCGGGATCCAGCCCGCCTTGCCCATGTCCTTGAGCGCCCACATGTAGACGATCAGCGCCGGCGCCGCGCCGAAGCTGACCATGTCGCTCAGGCTGTCCATCTGCTCGCCGAAGGCACTCTGCGCGTTGGTCATGCGCGCCACGCGACCGTCCAGACTGTCGAGCACGGCCGCCACGAAGATGGCCACGCAGGCCAGATCGAAGCGGCCGTTGATGGCCATCACGATGCCGTAGAAGCCCGAGAACAGCGCCGCCAGCGTGATGGCGTTGGGCAGGATGTAGATGCCGCGGCGGCGCGGCGGCAGCGGCGTGGGCTGCGCCGCGGCTTCCTCGTCGGCGGGATGCGGATCGTCGATCATCCCCGCGAGGATAGCGCGCCGCGGGGCTGCATCAGTTGCGGCTGCGGTCGACCAGCTTGTTGGCCTTGATCCAGGGCATCATCGCGCGCAACTTGTCGCCCACCACCTCGATCGAGTGCTCGGACGTCAGGCGGCGGCGGCTCAGCAGCGTGGGCGCACCGGCGCGGTTCTCGAGGATGAAGCTCTTGGCGTACTCGCCGGTCTGGATGTCCTTGAGACACTGCTTCATCGCCTTCTTGGTCTCGTCGGTGACGATCTTCGGGCCGGTGACGTACTCGCCGTACTCGGCGTTGTTGCTGATCGAGTAGTTCATGTTGGCGATGCCGCCCTCGTAGATGAGGTCGACGATCAGCTTCAGCTCGTGCAGGCACTCGAAGTAAGCCATCTCGGGCGCATAGCCGGCCTCCACCAGGGTCTCGTAGCCAGCCTTGATCAGCTCGACGGTGCCGCCGCACAGCACGGCCTGTTCGCCGAACAGATCGGTCTCGGTCTCTTCGCGGAAGTTGGTCTCGATGATGCCGGCCTTGCCGCCTCCGTTGGCCGCCGCGTACGACAGCGCCAGGTCGCGCGCACGGCCGCTCTTGTCGGCGTGCACCGCGATCAGGTGCGGCACGCCGCCGCCCTGGGCGTAGGTGTTGCGCACGGTGTGGCCCGGGGCCTTGGGCGCGACCATCCAGACGTCGAGGTCGTCGCGCGGCACGACCTGGCCATAGTGCACGTTGAAGCCGTGCGCGAAGGCCAGCGAGGCACCCTGGCGGATGTTGGGCTCGACGTCGTTCTTGTAGACCGCGCCGATCTGCTCGTCGGGCAGCAGGATCATCACCACGTCGGCCTGCTTCACCGCGTCGGCGACCTCGGCCACGCGCAGGCCGGCCTTCTCGACCTTGGCCCAGCTGGCCCCGCCCTTGCGCAGGCCAACGGTGACGCGCACGCCGCTGTCGTTGAGGTTCTGCGCGTGCGCATGGCCTTGTGAGCCGTAGCCGATGATGGTGACGTTCTTGCCCTTGATCAGGCTCAGGTCGGCGTCCTTGTCGTAGTAGACCTTCATGGGTTCTCTCCAGAAAAATGGGGTGAAGTGTGTCATCAAGCGGCCGCCGCGGAACCGGCTCTGCCGGGCCGCTGGCGGCGCCCCCTAGAGGGGGAGGCGCCGCAGGCGCTTCGGGGGTGGGTGAATCAAACGCGCAGGATGCGCTCGCCGCGGCCGATGCCGCTGGCGCCGGTGCGCACCGTTTCCAGGATCGCGGCGCGGTCGATCGCGACCAGGAAGGCGTCGAGCTTGGACGAGTCGCCGGTGAGCTCGATCGTGTAGCTCTTCTCGGTGACGTCGATGATGCGGCCGCGGAAGATATCGGCCATGCGCGTCATCTCTTCGCGCTCCTTGCCCACCGCGCGCACCTTGATGAGCATGAGTTCGCGCTCGGTAAAGCTGCCTTCGGTCAGGTCCACCACCTTGACCACCTCGATCAGGCGGTTCAGGTGCTTGGTGATCTGCTCGATGACCTCGTCGCTGCCGTTGGTGACGATGGTCATGCGCGACAGGCTGGGGTCCTCGGTGGGCGCCACCGTCAGGCTCTCGATGTTGTAGCCGCGGGCGGAAAACAGCGCCACCACGCGTGACAGGGCGCCGGCCTCGTTCTCGAGCAGCACGGCAATGATGTGTTTCATCTTCTTAGGTCCTTCGGCGCGCTCTTCACGGCCGGCAGCGGTAACCGCCGGCGCTTGGCCACGCCCATCGTTGTGGAACAGATTTGCCCGCGGCTGCGAAGCGGATCTTCCCTGGCGCGGGCGCCGGCGCGGTGACGCCTCCGCCCCGACGGGGATTCACCGGCTCACAGGTCCTCGGACCCCAGCAGCATCTCGGAGATGCCCTTGCCGGCCTTCACCATGGGCCAGACGTTCTCGGTGGGGTCGGTGCGCACGTCCAGGAACACCGTGCGGTCCTTCAGCCGGATGGCCTCGCGCAGCGCCGGCTCGACGTCGGACGGCTTCTCGACCAGGATGCCGACGTGGCCGTAGGCCTCGGCCAGCTTGACGAAGTTGGGCAGCGCATCCATGTAGCTGTGCGAGTAGCGGCCCTCGTAGTCGAGTTCCTGCCACTGCCGCACCATGCCCAGGTAGCGGTTGTTCAGCGAGACGATCTTCACCGGCGTCTTGTACTGCAGGCAGGTCGACAGTTCCTGGATGCACATCTGGATCGAGCCTTCGCCGGTGATGCAGAAGACATCGGAATCGGGCTTCGCCAGCTTGATGCCCATGGCGTAGGGCAGGCCCACGCCCATGGTGCCCAGGCCGCCGGAATTGATCCAGCGCCGAGGCTCCTCGAAGCGGTAGAACTGCGCTGCCCACATCTGGTGCTGGCCGACGTCGCTGGTGATGTAGGTGTCGCGTTCGCGCGTGAGCTGCCACAGCTTCTCGACCACCGCCTGCGGCTTGATGACGTCGGGGCTGAGCTTGTAGCTCAGGCACTCGCGCTTGCGCCATTCGTTGATCTGCGACCACCAGGCCGACAGCGCGCCGGCATCGGGATGCGCCTGCGCGTCGCGGATCTGCGCCGCCAGTTCGACCAGCACGTCCTTCACGTCGCCGACGATCGGCACGTCCACGCGCACACGCTTGGAAATCGACGAGGGATCGATGTCGATGTGGATGATCTTGCGTTCGACCGAGGCAAAGTGCTTGGGGTTGCCGATCACGCGGTCGTCGAAGCGCGCGCCCACGGCCAGCAGGACGTCGCAGTTCTGCATCGTCATGTTGGCTTCGTAAGTGCCGTGCATGCCCAGCATGCCCAGGAACTTGGGGTCGCTGGATGCGATGGCGCCCAGACCCATGAGCGTGTTGGTGCAGGGGTAGCCCAGCAGGTCGACCAGGCGGCGCAGCTCGGCCGAGGCATTGCCCAGGATCACGCCGCCGCCGGTGTAGATGTAGGGCCGCTTGGCCTGCAGCAGCAACTGCACGGCCTTGCGGATCTGCCCGCCGTGGCCCTTCTTCACCGGGTTGTAGGAGCGCATCTCCACGGTGTCGGGGTAGTGGAAGGGCGCGGTCTTGAGCGACACGTCCTTGGGGATGTCCACCACCACCGGGCCCGGGCGGCCGGTACGCGCGATGTGGAAGGCCTTCTTCATGGTCAGCGCCAGGTCGCGCACGTCCTTGACCAGGAAGTTGTGCTTGACCACCGGGCGCGTGATGCCCACGGTGTCGCATTCCTGGAAGGCGTCAAGCCCGATGGCCGGCGTCGGCACCTGGCCGGTGACGATGACCATGGGGATCGAGTCCATGTAGGCCGTGGCGATGCCGGTGATGGCATTGGTGACGCCCGGGCCCGAGGTCACCAGGGCCACGCCCACGTCGCCGGTGGCACGCGCATAGCCGTCGGCTGCGTGCACCGCGGCCTGTTCGTGACGCACCAGCACGTGCTGGATGGTGTTCTGCTTGTAGAGCGCGTCGTAGATGTAGAGCACCGCGCCACCCGGGTAACCCCAGAGGTAGCGCACGCCCTCGGCCTGCAGACAGCGGACGAGGATCTCGGAGCCGTTGGGCTCTTGCTCGGAAGAAGGGGAGATAGAAGGCGGCTGTGCCAGGGCGGCACGCCTGACTTCCGCTGCAGACAAATCCATATCGAACCTTTGCGATTTTCTCTGACGAAAAACCATTGGTGCCCCTCCTCTCGTCCTCGTGAGACGGAATCAGAGCCTGCGCGGTCAAAATTCCGCCGTCGGGGTCTGACGGCCGGGCTTTGAACCCAAGAGCGGTTGTGCGGAGCAGCATTATGCACCGCCGGACGGCCCTGGGGCAGTCGGTAGGTGCCCGCAGCCTGCGCCAAGGTGCGATGCCATAATTCCGCGCGCCCGCTCCGGGCCACTGCCGCACTCTTCGCGTTGGCCACCGACAAAGAACTGTCCGACTTCCTCAAGAGCGTCGAGAAGCGTGCCTTCAAGCGTGCGCTGTATGCCGTCCGCGGCGAGGACGCCGCGCTCGACATCGTGCAGGACGCCATGATCCGCCTGACCGAGAAGTACGCCGACCGCCCGGCGGCCGAGTTGCCGCTGGTGTTCCAGCGCATCCTGTCCAACGCCACCATGGACTGGTTCCGGCGCGAGAAGGTGCGCAATGCGGTGATGCAGAACCTGTCGGAGTTCGAGCATTCCGACGATGATGGCGACTTCGATCTGCTGGAGACTCTGCAGGTACTCGAGGACACCATGGGCACCGAGAGCGCGGCCGATGCCGTGTCCAGGGCACAGATACTGCAGTTGATCGATGCCGAGGTCGGCGCGCTGCCCACGCGTCAACGGGAAGCGTTCTTGCTGCGTTACTGGGAGGAGTTCGACGTGTCCGAAACTGCCACGGTCATGGGTTGCTCGGAGGGCAGCGTCAAGACGCATTGCTCCCGAGCCGTGCACGCGTTGGCAAAGGCACTGAGAGCCAAGGGAATATCGCCATGAACAACAGGCACTCGATCAACGATGTCCACGCCCTCGAAGCGCGGCTGGCGGCGCGCTTTGCCAGCCGCCTGTCGGCGGGCGTCGAATCCATGCCGCACGATGTCACCGAACGCCTGCGCTTCGCGCGCGAGCAGGCCGTGGCACGGGCGGCGGCGGCGCGCCGCCAGACCGCCGTCGGCGGCAGCATCGTGGGCGTTTCGGCGCACGGCGTGGCCACCTTCGGCAGCTTCGTGCCCTGGTGGCAGCGGGCGGCCTCGCTGCTGCCGCTGGCGCTGCTGGTGGCCGGCTTCCTGATGATCGACCAGTGGTCAACACGCGAGCAGGTGCTGGCCGCGGCAGAGATCGACGCCCGCTTGCTGGCCGACGACCTGCCGCCGGCCGCCTACAGCGACCCGGAGTTCGCCGAGTTCCTGATCGCCAGCCCCGCGCCCCCCGCCTGGTGAGCCCCGTGACCGGATCGCGGCCGCTGTCTTTCCTGGGGCGTGCGTTGCTCTGGGTGCTGGCCGCCTTGGCGCCTCTGGCACTGGCCGCAGGCGCCGACAGCGATCCCAGTTGGGCCTCGCTCACTCCGGCGCAGCAGTACTTCCTGGCGCCGCTCAAGCCCGAATGGGCCGGCATCGACA
This sequence comes from Rubrivivax sp., assembly GCA_022842305.1. GTDB lineage: Bacteria > Pseudomonadota > Gammaproteobacteria > Burkholderiales > Burkholderiaceae_C > Rubrivivax. The sequence continues at coordinate 10,978 of JALHPY010000073.1, read as the reverse complement.
CCCAGCAAAAGAAAAAGTGGGTGGAGGTCGCGGTGCGCTTCCCCGTGATGGACGCCGGCGAACGCCTGCGCGTACAGCGCCGCATGACCGATTGGGTGCGCATGAGCCCGAGCCAGCGCGCCCAGGCCAGGCTGCGCTTCCAGGAGGCGCAGCAGATCCCGGCGCAGGAACGCCAGGCCAAGTGGGAGGCCTACCAGGCGCTGACCCCCGAAGAGCGCAAGAAGCTCACCCAGCGCTCCAAGACCCCTGCCGCCACCCCCGTGGCCGCACAGTCCGGGGCCGCCGGCACGGCCAAGCGCAACCTGGCCACCGTCCCGGCCGGCGTGAAGGCCCGCCCGGCAACCTCGACGGCAGTTCAGGCCAAGCCGGGCGCCACCACCACCAGCATGACCACCCGCGCCGCGCCGCCGCCGCACCACCAGGCGGGCATGCCCAAGATCGCCGCCACGCCCGGCTTCGTCGACCGCACCACGCTGCTGCCGCAGCGCGGGCCGCAGGGCGCGGCGGTGCGCGCCCCGGCCTCCAGCGACCCCGCCACCCAACCGTGAGCCCGCCCGCGCCAGCCGAAGCCCTGGTGGCGGCGGGGCTGCGCCGCCGGCTGGCCGCCCTCGTCTACGAAGGCGTGCTGCTGTTCGGCGTGGTCATGGCCGCCGCGCTGGTGTACAGCCCGCTGGCGCAGCAACGCCACGCCCTGCAAGGAACGCTGGGCCTGCAGATCGTCGTCTTCGCCGTCGTCGGCCTGTACTTCATCTGGTTCTGGACGCACACCGGCCAGACGCTGGCGATGCAGACCTGGCACATCCGCCTGGTCACCCGCGACGGCGGCCGGGTCGGCCTGTTGCGCGCGCTGTGCCGTTACCTGCTGGCCTGGCTGTGGTTTCTGCCCGCGCTGCTGACGCTGCACTTCACCGGGCAGCGCGGCGTCGGGTCCACCAGCGGCGTGCTGCTGGCCGGGATGCTGGCCTATGCCGCGCTGGCCCGGCTGCACCCCGACCGCCAGTACTGGCACGATGCGGTCTGCGGCACGCGCCTCGTCAGCTGGAAGCCGCCCCCGCGCAAGGCCTGAAATGACACGCTCCCCTACGCCCCTCAGCATCTGCGTCTACTGCGGCTCGCGCCATGGTGAGCTGCCGGCCTACACCGAGGCGGCGCGCGCCCTGGGCACGGCCATCGGCGAGCGCGGCTGGCAGCTGGTCTATGGCGGCGGCCAGGTCGGGCTGATGGGCGAGGTGGCCGACGCCGTGCTGGCCGCAGGCGGGCGCGTCATCGGCGTGATCCCCGAGTCGCTCAAGCGCCTGGAAGTCGGCCATGCCGGCCTGCACGAGCTGCACGTGGTGCCCACCATGCATGTGCGCAAGCAGATGATGGCCGAGCGCGCCGACGCCTTCATCGCCCTGCCTGGCGGCATCGGCACGCTGGAGGAACTGTACGAGGTCTGGACCTGGCGCCAGCTGGGCTACCACGCGCGGCCGATCGGCCTGCTCAACGTGGCCGGCTACTACGACGGGCTGCTGGGCTTCATGCAGCACACGGTGGACCAGGGCTTCCTGGCGCAGGCGCAGCACGATGTGCTGGTGGTGGGCACCGATGCCGACGCCCTGCTGCAGGCACTGGCCGACCGCCTGGATCCCGGCCCGCCCAAGAGCGGGGATTTCGCGCGCGTCTGAGGCGCGGCCCTCAGACCGCGGCTTCGTCGGTCTCGCCGGTGCGGATGCGCACCACCTGCTCGACACTGGTGACGAAGATCTTGCCGTCTCCGATCTTGCCGGTCTTGGCGGCCTTGACGATGGCCTCGATGCTGCGCTCGACGTCGTCGTCCTTGACCACGACCTCGATCTTCACCTTGGGCAGGAAGTCGACCACGTACTCGGCGCCGCGGTAGAGCTCGGTGTGGCCCTTCTGGCGGCCGAAGCCCTTGACCTCAGTCACCGTGAGGCCAGAGACGCCCACGTCGCCCAGCGCCTCACGAACCTCTTCGAGCTTGAAGGGCTTGATGACGGCGGTGATCTGCTTCATGGCGGGGCTCCGAAAGGGGAAATGGGGACTGGCATCGATTTAAGCACGGAACCTGGACGTGATGGGATAGCGCCAGTCGCGCCCGAAGGCGCGGTGGGTGATGCGTATGCCCACCGGCGCCTGGCGCCGCTTGTACTCATTGAGCTTGATCAGGCGGGTGACGCGTTCGACATCGGCGCGTGCATAGCCGGCGGCAACGATGCTCTCGATGCCCTGATCGTCTTCCATGTAGCGCGCCAGGATGGCGTCCAGCACCTCGTAGGGCGGCAGGCTGTCCTGGTCGGTCTGGTCGGGGCGCAGTTCGGCCGAGGGCGGCCGGGTGATGATGCGCTCGGGGATCACCGGGCCGATGCTGCCGTCGGCGCGCCGGGTAGGCTGGCGGTTCTTCCACTCGGCCAGGCGGTAGACCAGGGTCTTGGCGACGTCCTTGATGACGGCAAAGCCGCCGGCCATGTCGCCGTACAGCGTGCAGTAGCCGGTGGCCATCTCGCTCTTGTTGCCGGTGGTCAGCACGATGGCGCCGGTCTTGTTGGACAGCGCCATCAGCAGCGTGCCGCGGATGCGTGCCTGCAGGTTTTCCTCGGTCGTGTCTTCGGGCAGGCCGGCGAACTGGTGCGCCAGGCCGGCGCGGAAGGCCTCGAACATGGGCTGGATGGCGATTTCGTCGTAGCGCACGCCCAGGCGCTCGGCCATGTCGCGCGCGTCGATCCAGGAGATGTCGGCGGTATAGGGCGAGGGCATCATGACCGTGCGCACCCGGTCGGCGCCCAGCGCGTCGACGGCCAGCGCCAGCACCAGCGCCGAATCGATGCCGCCCGACAGGCCGATGATCGCGCCGGGGAAGCCGTTCTTGCCCAGGTAGTCGCGCACGCCCACCACCAGCGCCGCCCAGGCCTGGGCCTCGAGCTCGGGCACGGGGTGGATCTGGCCGCGCGGCTGGCCATCGGCGGCTATGTCCAGCAGCAGCAGCGCTTCCTCGAAGGCCGGTGCGCGGGCGCACACCTGGCCTTGGGCGTCGACGGCGAAGCTGGCGCCGTCGAACACCACCTCGTCCTGCCCGCCCACCAGGTGCGCGTACAGCAGCGGTCGGCCGCAGGCGACGGCGCGATCGGCCATGCGCTGTTCGCGCTCGCCCGCCTTGTCCAGGTGGAAGGGTGAGGCGTTGAGCACGCACAACAGCTGTGCCCCGGCGGCGCAGGCGGCCTGGGCCGGCTCGTCGAACCAGGCGTCCTCGCAGATCAGCAGGCCGACGCGCAGGCCTTCGACCTCGAACACCAGCGGCGGAAGCCCAGCGTCGCGGCCCGAGACGAAGTAGCGGCGCTCGTCGAACACCTGGTAGTTGGGCAGTTCGCGCTTGCAATAGGTGCCCGCGACGACACCCCCTGCCAGCACCGAGGCCGCATTGAAGCGGCGCTGCACGGCCAGCGACTTGCCCCTAAGATCGCCGCGATCGTCCCAGGCCTGCGGGTGGCCCACCACCAGGTGCAGGCCGGGGCAATCGGCCAGCTGCGCGGCCAGGGCCTTCAGCTCATGGTCACAGGCCTGCATGAAGGCCGGGCGCAGCAACAGGTCTTCGGGCGGGTAGCCGGTGAGCACCAGTTCGGGCGCCAGCACCAGCCGGGCACCGGCAGCGTACGCATGGCGGGCCGCGTCGGCCAGCAACCGGGCATTGCCGGCGAGATCGCCCACCGTGGGGTTCACCTGCGCCAGCGCCACTTTCAACATGCCAGACTCTGATTGACGCCGATGGTGACCACTGCAAACGATTATGTCATCGGCCTCCATGAAGACCCGGCCGCCATCGACGCTGCGGCCTGGAACGAACTGCTCGCGGCACAGCCCGCGCCCACGCCCTTCATGCGCCACGAATACCTGCTGGCGCTGCAGGCCTCGGGCAGCGCCGTGCCGGCCACGGGCTGGGCCGCCAGCTTCGTCACGCTGCACCAGGGCGGCCAATTGCAGGCGGCCTGCGCGCTGTACCGCAAGAGCCATTCGTACGGCGAGTACGTCTTCGACTGGGCCTGGGCCGATGCCTACCGCCGCCACGGCCTGCGCTACTACCCCAAGCTGCTGGGCGCCGTGCCCTTCACGCCGGTGCCGGGCACGCGGCTGCTGGCGCGGGATGCCGCCTGGCGTGGCCGGCTGGTGGCCGCGCTGGGCGCGCTGGCCAGCGAGTCGGGGATGTCGTCGGCGCACCTGCTGTTCGTCGACGAGCACGACCGCGCGGCGCTGGCGCAGGCCGGCTGGATGCTGCGCGAGGGCGTGCAGTTCCACTGGACGCAAGACCCCGAACGGCCCATGGCCGACTTCACCGAGTTGCTGTCACGCCTGCAGCGCGACAAGCGCAAGAAGATCCAGCAGGAGCGCCGCCGCGTGGCCGAGCAGGGCGTGGGCTTCGACGTGTACGAGGGCGCGGCCATCACGCCGGCGCTGTGGGACTTCTTCTACCGCTGCTACACCCTCACCTACCAGGCGCACCAGAGCACGCCCTACCTCACGCGCGACTTCTTCGCGCGCATGGCGGCCAGCATGCCGCAGCACTGGTTGATGTTCGTGGCGCGGCAGGGCGACGAGCCCGTGGCCGCCTCACTGATCGCCATAGACCCCGACAGCCGCGCCGCCTGGGGGCGCTACTGGGGGTGCGTAACGCCCCTGCCCTGCCTGCACTTCGAGGCCTGCTACTACCAGCCCCTGGCCTGGTGCCTGGCGCAGGGCTACACGCGCTTCGAAGGCGGCGCCCAGGGCGAGCACAAGATGGCGCGCGGCCTGCTGCCGGTGGCCACGGCCTCAGCGCATTGGCTGCGTGACCCGCGCTTCGCGGGTGCGGTGGCCGACTTCCTGGCCAGCGAAAGCTTGGGGATGGAGCAGTACGTGGACGAGCTGCGCGAGCGCAGCCCGTTCAAGGCCGGCTGATCACCCCCGGCCTCGCGGCGGCGAAGTCAGCCGCCGTGGCTGGCCTTGAAGTTGGCGATGCCGGTGAGGACTTCAGCCTTGGCCGAGTCCGGGCCTTCCCAGCCCAGCACCTTGACCCACTTGCCCTCTTCGAGATCCTTGTAGTGCTCGAAGAAGTGCTGGATGGTCTTAAGACGCAGCGGGTTCAGGTCTTCCGGCTTCATCCACTGCGAGTAGATCGACAGGATCCTGTCGACGGGAACGGCCAGCAGCTTGTTGTCGCCGCCGGCCTCGTCGTCCATCTTGAGCATGCCCAGCGGGCGGCAGGTGACCACCACGCCCGGGATCAGCGGCACCGGGGTGATGACCAGCACGTCGACCGGGTCACCGTCGTCGGCCAGGGTGTCGGGGATGTACCCGTAGTTGCACGGATAGTGCATGGCCGTGCTCATGAAGCGGTCGACGAAGAGCGCGCCGGTGTCGTGGTCGACCTCGTACTTGATGGGGTCGGCGTTCATCGGGATCTCGATGATCACGTTGAACTCTGCCGGAGCCTTGGCGCCCGGGGTCACGTTGTGAAGGCTCATGAATCTCTCTTCGTCAGGGCATCAGGATGAACCCGGATTCTAGGGTTCGAGCTTGCCAAGCCCTGACGCAGCGCAAGTTTCGGCGCCGAGAAAGGCCGCAAATCGTCAGCACCATCCGTTAGCATCCGCCGCGCAGCAAAGTCCCCTGGCTCAGCTGGTAGTACTGCTGCGCCATCAGAAAACCGAACCGAGGAAGGAGATCACCCTTTATGAGCACCTCCATGGCGCTGTATATAGCGCTGGCGTGCGGCTTGGCCGCCGTCGTCTATGGCTTCGTACAGCGAAGCTGGATCCTGAGCCAGGATGCAGGCAACGCCCGCATGCAGGAGATTTCGGGCGCCATCCAGCAGGGCGCCGCGGCCTACCTGGCGCGGCAGTACCGCACCATCGGCATCGTCGGCGCGGTGCTGGCCGTGCTGATCCTGGTCTTTCTGGACACCAAGACCGCCATCGGCTTCGTGCTCGGCGCGGTGCTCTCGGGCGCCTGCGGCTTCATCGGCATGAACATCTCGGTGCGCGCCAACGTGCGCACCGCGCAGGCCGCCACCAGGGGCATCGGCCCGGCACTGGATGTCGCCTTCAAGGGCGGCGCCATCACCGGCATGCTGGTGGTCGGTCTGGGCCTCATCGGCGTGGTGCTGTTCTTCTGGTGGACCACCGGCGCGGTGATGCCCACCGGTGACACGACGCTGTCGCAGATGCTCAAGCCCATGCTGGGGCTGGCCTTCGGCTCGTCGCTGATCTCCATCTTCGCGCGCCTGGGCGGCGGCATCTTCACCAAGGGCGCCGACGTCGGCGCCGACCTGGTGGGCAAGGTCGAAGCCGGCATCCCCGAAGACGACCCGCGCAACCCGGCGGTGATCGCCGACAACGTGGGCGACAACGTCGGCGACTGCGCCGGCATGGCTGCCGACCTGTTCGAAACCTACGCGGTGACGCTGATCGCCACCATGGCGCTGGGCGCCATCATGGTGGTCAGCGCGCCGATGGCCGGCGTCATCTACCCGCTGGTGCTGGGCGGCGTGTCGATCATCGCGTCCATCATCGGCTGTTACTTCGTCAAGGCCAGCCCGGGCATGATCAACGTGATGCCGGCGCTGTACCGCGGTCTGGCAGTGGCCGGCGGCATCAGTCTGGTGGCGTTCTATTTCGTCACCACGGCGGTCTTCCCGCAGCCGATCACCCTGACCGGTGGCAAGGTCGCCGGCGCGATGGCGCTGTGGGGCGCCTGCTTCGTCGGCCTGCTGCTGACCGCCGCGCTGGTGTGGATCACCGAGTTCTACACGGGCACCCAGTACAGCCCGGTCAAGCACATCGCGCAGGCATCGACCACCGGCCACGGCACCAACATCATCGCCGGCCTGGGCGTGAGCATGCGTTCCACCGCCTTCCCGGTGCTGCTGATCTGCGCGGCCATCTACGCCGCCTATGCGCTGGCCGGCCTGTACGGCATCGCCATCGCCGCCACCTCGATGCTGAGCATGGCTGGCATCGTGGTCGCACTGGACGCCTACGGCCCCATCACCGACAACGCCGGCGGTATCGCCGAGATGGCCGAGCTGCCCAGCAGCGTGCGCGACATCACCGACCCGCTGGACGCCGTGGGCAACACCACCAAGGCAGTGACCAAGGGCTACGCCATCGGCTCGGCCGGTCTGGCCGCGCTGGTGCTGTTTGCCGACTACACGCACGCGCTGGAAGCGCGCGGCATGGCGCTGGCGTTCGACCTGAGCGACCACAAGGTCATCGTGGGCCTGTTCATCGGCGGCCTGATCCCCTACCTGTTCGGTGCCATGGCCATGGAAGCCGTGGGCCGCGCCGCCGGTGCGGTGGTGGTCGAGGTGCGCAAGCAGTTCGCCGACGGCCAGATCATGGCCAACAAGCGCAAGCCCGACTACAGCGCGGCGGTGGACATGCTCACCACCGCGGCCATCAAGGAAATGATCGTGCCCTCGTTGCTGCCGGTGGTCGCCCCCATCCTGGTGGGCATGCTGCTCGGCCCCGCCGCATTGGGCGGCCTGCTGATGGGCACCATCGTCACGGGCCTGTTCGTCGCCATCAGCATGTGCACCGGCGGCGGCGCCTGGGACAACGCCAAGAAGCTGATCGAAGAAGGCTTCACCGACGACAAGGGCGTCTTGCACAAGAAGGGTGGCGAGGCGCACAAGTCGGCCGTCACCGGCGACACCGTGGGTGACCCCTACAAGGACACCGCCGGCCCGGCCGTCAACCCGCTGATCAAGATCATCAACATCGTGGCGCTGCTGATCGTGCCCTTGCTGCCCATGACCGCGAACACCAAGGCGGCCGAGCACCCGGCCGTCACGGCCCCGGCCGCTGCGGCACCCGTGGCCGCGCCGGTTGCGGCGCCGGTTGCGGCGCCGGTGGAAGCTGCGGCGGCCAGTGCCGCCGACGCTGCGTCGCCTGCCGCCTCGCGCTGAGATCGCCCCAAGCAGAAGGCCGGTCGCCGCAGTGATGCGGCGACCGGCCTTTTTTCATGTCTGCGCGCCGGTGCGGCGCGCGCCGGAAGGCCCGGCTGTCAGGCGCCGACGGAACGGCGCTGGGCGCTGGGCGGCAGAACCACCGTGGGCACCATGATCTGTTCGTGCGAGCCTTCGATGCGCTCGGCGCACGGGTCCAGATCCTTGGCGTTGGCTTCGCTCAAGGGGTAGCGGGTAACGTAGCAGCGACGGCTGACCGGATCAGTGACGCGCCAGCGGTAGAGGTCAAGGGTTTGCATGGCCGGAAGTGTGTCGCCGGCAGGGCGCGCGCGGTGAAGCGCCTGTGTGAAGCTCTCCACACCTTGACGGACTTCGCGCGCCGCCGGGCCACCGGCCACCCTGCGGATGCGTCGCCGCGGCGGACTCCATAATTCCAAATTAGTAGAAATATCGACGACATGGCGCAATCGACCACCCGCACCGTCGTCCTGCTGGGCCTGGCCCAGACCCTGGCCTGGGCGTCGTCGTACTACCTGCCGGCGATGCTGGCCGTACCCATGGCGCGTGACCTGGGGGTGCACACGGCCACGGTGTTTGCGGCCTTCTCGGTGGCGCTGGCGGTCTCGGCCGTGGCCGGGCCCTGGGCCGGGCAGGCGATTGACCGGCACGGCGGCCGGCCCGTGCTCATGTCCACCAATGGGCTGTTCGCGGCGGGGCTGGCCGGCCTGGGCCTGGCGCAGGGGCCGGTGGGGCTGTTCGCGGCCTGGGCGCTGATCGGCCTGGCCATGGGCAGTGGCCTGTACGAGGCCGCCTTTGCCGCGCTGGTGCGGTTGTACGGACAGGATTCGCGCGGGGCCATCACCGGCATCACCCTGTTCGCCGGCTTCGCCAGCACCGTGGGCTGGCCCTTGTCCACCCTGCTGGAGCTGCAACTCGGCTGGCGCGGGGCCTGCTTTGGCTGGGCCGCGCTGCACCTGCTGCTGGGGCTGCCGCTGAACGCCTTGCTGCCGCGCGCGCTGCCGCCCGTGCCGGCCCGCCCCACAGCCCTTGCCCCTGGCGCAACAGACGGCACCGACATTCTCCATCCCCAGCACCCGCGCCGGGCGGCGGTGCTGCTGGCCTTCGTCTTTGCCGCGGCCTGGTTCACCAGCACGGCCATGGCGGCGCACCTGCCGCGGCTGCTGCAGGACGCGGGCGCCTCGCTGGCCACGGCGGTGGCGGTGGGGGCGCTAGTCGGTCCGGCCCAGGTGGCGGGGCGGCTGCTCGAGTTCGGCCTGCTGCGCCGCATCCACCCGCTGCTGTCGGCGCGGCTGGCGGCGCTGGCCCATCCGCTGGGCGCGACCGCGTTGCTGCTGGCGGGCGCACCCGCCGCGGCGCTGTTTGCCGTGCTGCACGGGGCCGGCAACGGCATCCTGACCATCGCCAAGGGCACCCTGCCCCTGGTGCTGTTCGGCCCGCAGGGCTATGGCCAGCGCCAGGGCTGGCTGATGATGCCGGCGCGCGCGGCGCAGGCGCTGGCTCCGTTTGCCTTCGGTCTGGCGCTGGAGCGCTGGGGCGTGGGCGCCTTGGGGTTGACGGCAGCGCTGGGGCTGGTCGCCTTGGCCGCCTTGATGCTGCTGCCCCGCGGCCAGTCCTAGGAACCCGCCGCGGCGACGATGCGTTTGAGCTTGCCGCTGCGCCCCAGCGGCAGGCGTTCGGACACGCGCGTTTGCACCTGCAGGCCCATGGCGCCGTGCAGACGCGCAAACCCGGCCAGCAGTTCGCGGCAGCGCTCGCGCTGGGCGCGGGTGTGCGGCGCGCCGGGCCCCAGCGTCAGGCACCAGCGCCCCGTGGCCTGCTGGCACAGCTGGAAGTCGAACACCCCGGCCTCATCCTCCAGCAGCGTGGTCAGGGCCAGCGGCAGCAGGGTGACGGGTTCGCCTGCGGCGTCGCGTTCGATCAGCCGGTCATCGCAGCGCCCCTGCACCTGCAGCGTGGGCAGGGCCGAGCCGCAGTCGCAGGCCTGGGTGTCGAAACAGATGCAGTCGCCGATGTCGAAGCGGATCAGCGGCTGCACCTGGTTGGCCAGGTTGGTGAGCAGCGTGGTGTGCGACACCTGGCCCGCCGGCACCGGCCGGTGCTGCGCGTCGACGGCCTCCAGGATCACCCAGTCGGCGTTGACGTGCAGCCGGCCGCTCCCGCATTCCCAGGCGATGGGCAGGAACTCCGAGGCGCCGTAACTGTTGCGCAGCGCGCAGCCCAGGGCGTGCTCGACATGCGCGCGCGCCTTGGGCGACAGCGTCTCGCCGCCGGTCCAGACCTCCTGCACGCGCAGCCGCAGCCGGCCGCGCAAGGCTTCGTCGGCCAGCATCACGGCCGCGGTGGGATAGGTGGCAATGATGCTGGGGCAGAAGGCGTTGAGCGCCTCGACCAGCCCCGCCGCCGGCTGCATGATGGAAAAGCTGCGCGCCTGGTGCGCCAGCCAGGGGTTGGACGCCTGCAGCCGCCGCACCGTCACCTGGCTGGCGAAGTGCCCGTCCACCGCGCCGACAAAGGCGAAGCGCTCGCCCAAGTACAAGGGGTCGAACATGCGGGCCAGTTGGCGCGGCGAATGGCGGCGCCAGGCCTCGAGCGCGTCGTACACCTCCATGGCCTGCTCGTCCTGCACGAAGACGCCGGGCTGCCCGGTGCTGCCGGAGCTTTCCCAGACGAAGTAGCGGCCCATGAAGGGCTGAGCCACGCGCGCAGGGTCGGCGCAGAAGGCGCGCAGGGCCGGCAGCGCCAGCTGCGGGTCGGCCACGCGCTCGGCCCATTGCCCCATCAGCTGCGCCTTGCCGCTGACCGGCAAGGTGCCCAGGGCGATGCGCGCCGGGTCGGCGTTGCCCAGCAAGTCGCGGTAGTGGCGCGTCTGGCGCGCCGCGTGCAGCAGCTGCGCCAGGCGCTGGGCCTGGCGCGCCGCCAGCGCCTCGGGCCGGGCGCGCGTGGCGGCCAGCACGTCGAAGGCGAGCGCCACCTTCCCGGGCCGCTGGCTGCCGGGCGATGGCGCTGGGGACATGATTGCCG
>JALHPY010000072.1 GCA_022842305.1 Rubrivivax sp. | reverse complement strand
AGCTCGCGCGTTTCCTGGCGGCGGAACAGGTCGCGGGCGATGGCCAGGCGCTTGGCGGCAAAGGCCAGCGGGTCGGCGCCCAGGTCCATCTGCAGGGTTTCGGGGTCTATGCCGTACCACGCGTCCTCGTCGGTGCCGAAGGCCAGCAGCGGCTCGGTGCTGCGCGCGGCAATGCGCTGCAGCGCGGCGCGTTCTTCCTCGGGCTTGATGTCGGCCGGCAGCGGCTTGTAGGCGTACTCGATGGCCCAGTAGTCGTAGGGCCCCAGCGCCGTGTGGAAGGGTGTGCCGCCGTTCTGGCCGGGGGTGGGCAGGTTGACGGCGTTGTATTCCATCACCGAACCGCTGGTGCCGTTGGCGCGGGTGAACTCGGCGTCGGCCAGCTGCGCCTCGGTGTAGACACGCGAGGCGCGGAAGTTGTGGCGCAGGCCCAGCGCGTGGCCCACCTCGTGCAGGATGGACTGGCGCACGAAGTCCTGCACGAACTGCTGCGCGATCGGGCTGTCGGGTTCGATCTCGCCGCGCGCGCCCATCACGTCCATGGCGTACACCAGCTGCTCGGCTGCCAGGGCCGATGCGTTGCAGCGCTGCAGCTCGGGCGGCATGGGCAGGCCTGCGGGCGGCGTGAAGGGCGTGGCAAAGCTTTGCGGCGCGGCGCCGTCGGCGCTGGCCGCGGCGCCCGGGATGATGCGCGAGCGCAGCTCGCGGAAGTAGCGCGTGTTCAGGCCCTCGAAGCCGATGCCGGCCTCGAGGATCTCGCCGCTGCGCGGGTCCACGTGCGTGAGGCCGATGCCGACGAAACTGCCCTCGGCGTTCATCATCCAGCGCACCGAGGCGCGGCCGAAGTCCAGTGTGTCGAAGGGCGCGTCGTCGGCCTGCTGCTCCACGGTGATGGCGTTGCTGATGCCGATCTTCTCGAAGGCCTTGTTCCACTCGAGGATGGCGCCGCGCACGGTTTCGCGGTAGGCCAGCGGCACGTTGTGGTCTATCCAGAAGGTGATGGGCTTGACCGGGTCGGACACGGCCGCGGCAGGGTCCTTCTTGTCCAGCCGCCAGCGGTTGACCAGGCGCTTGCGCGGCGAATGCGCCAGCTCGTCCGAGAAGTCGAGCAGGCTGGTGGTGAACAGGCCCAGGCGCGGGTCGGCGGCGCGGGGCGGCATGGGCGTTTCGGGCAGCGGCGCCAGCGACATGTTCAGGCTGATGAGCAGGCTGCGCGTATCCGGCACGAAGCGCGGTGCCAGCGGCACCGGCGCGCCGGGCGGCGCGTTGGGCGAGGGGATGGCGACGCTGCCGCTGTAGAAGTGGTTCTGCGTCTCCAGCACCAGCGACTGCTCGCTGCCGCGCACGGCGGTGATGACCGAATTGGCGCGGTCCAATGAATAGCCCTGGCGCAGCGCCCGCTGCAAGGTCATGCCAATGCCCAACAGGTCATTCAGGAAAAGGCCGTTGGCCTCGATCAGCACGCTCTTGCGGTCGGGGTGGGGCAGGCTGGCCACGGGCACCGCGCCCAGCAGGCTGGGCGAATAGCTGTCGGCCACGGCCCGGGCCTCGGGCGTACCCGGCTTGACCAGCACGTCTGTGTTGCGCGCCACCAGCCGCACCTGGTTGTAAACGCGCTGGAATTCCACCACCTGCAGGCCGCCGGCGCCGTTGACCGGGAAGGCATGCAGGCCGCCCAGGATCAGCGCTTCGCCGATGCCGCTCTTGATCTTGGGCGAGAACAGGAAGGGCTTGCCGAAGTTGGACGGCATCAGCTCGATCCAGACCTTCTCTTCCTTCTGCCACACGGTGAGCACGCCCTCGGTGCGGCGCGCGTCCTTGATGACCGTGGCAAAAGGCGGCGGCGTTCCCGGCGGCGTGGCGGCCGGTGGCGTGGTGGTGCGCGCGGGCGCGGCTGCACTGCCGTTGGTGTGGCCAGGGGGCTGGGGGTTCGCGGCGGGGGCCAGCGTCGGGGTGGGTGCGGCTGCAGCTGCAGTGCCCGGTGTGGCCGCCGCAGCCGGCTTGGCCGGGTCTGGCAATGTCGCGCAGCCGGCCATCAGCAGGGCGCTTGCCCCGGTCAGCGCAAGCCGCAGCCAGCCGTATGTGTCACGCATGTAGGGGTGCCAGAAGTTCAGCCGGTCATTGTCGGCCAAAGCCGCGGTCGCTGCAGGGTGTGTCCGGCCCTTACACACGCTGTCCAGGGTCTGTCGTTCGCGCTGCAGGGACGGCGCGCTGGCCACGGCGGTGCAGTGCCGGGATGGGAATGGCCTAGCGCTGCGTGAAGCGCTTGCCGCTGGCCGCCCGCTGCACCAGCACGGCGGCCGGCTCGAAGCGCGCCCCGTGCCGTGCCGCCAGTTCGCGGGCCCGTGCCACGAAGGCCTGGGCGCCCATGGCATCGATGAATTGCAGCGCGCCGCCGTGGAAGGGCGCGAAGCCCCAGCCGAAGATGCTGCCGATGTTGGCGTCGTCCACCGTGCGCAGCACGCCTTCCTCGAAGCAGCGCGCAGCCTCGTTGGCTTGGGCAAACATCAGCCGGTCCATCAGTTCCTGTTGCGCCGGCTGCTGCGCGGCCACCGGGTACAGCTCGGCCAGGCCGGGCCACAGCGCCTTGTCGCCCTCTGCCCAGTCGTAGAAGCCCTGGCCGACCTTCTTGCCCAGCCGGCCCAGCGCGCACAGCCGCCGGACCACGGCCATGCCAGGGTGTTCGGTGTAAGGCCGGCCCTCTGCGGCCAGGTCGGTCTTGGTCTGATCGGCCACGTGCAGGGCGAGCGACAGGCTCACCTCGTCCTGCAGCGCCAGTGGCGGCATGGGCATGCCGGCCTGCAGGCCGGCGGCTTCGATGCTGCGCGGGTGCACGCCTTCGGCCAGCATCGCGAGGCCTTCCATCACGTAGGTGGCGAAGACACGGCTGGTGTAGAAGCCGCGGCTGTCGTTGACGACGATGGGCGTCTTGCCGATCTGCAGCACGAAGTCGAAGGCGCGCGCCAGCGTGGCGTCGTCGGTCTGGCGGCCGACGATGATCTCCACCAGCGGCATGCGGTCCACCGGGCTGAAGAAGTGCAGGCCGATGAAGCGCTGCGGCCGGCTGCTGGCCTGCGCCAGGCCGGTGATGGGCAGGGTGCTGGTGTTGGAGGCGAACACCGCGCCATCGCCCAGCGCCGCTTCGGCGCGGCGCGTGACCTCGGCCTTGAGCGCGCGGTCCTCGAACACCGCCTCGATCACCAGATCGCAGCCGGCCAGCAGCGCGTAGTCGGTGCCGGGTTGGATGCGCGCCAGCTGTTCGTCGCGCTGCGCGGCGGTGCGACGGCCCTTCTTCACTGCGCGGTCGAGCAGGCCCTGCGCATGGGCCTTGCCGCGTTCGGCGGCCTCTTGCGTGGTGTCCAGCAGCACCACTTTGATGCCAGCCTGGGCAGCGGCATGGGCGATGCCCGCGCCCATCATGCCGGCACCCAGCACGCCCAGCCTGCCCACCGTGGCCGGCGCCAAGCCAGTCGGCCGCGACGCGCCCTTCTTCAGCGCGTTCAGGCCATACCACAGCGTGGCGATCATGTTGCGCGACACCTGCGACAGGACGCAGGCCGCGAAGTAACGGCTCTCCACCACGCTGGCCGCGTCGAAGCCCAGCAGCCCGCCTTCGAAGATGCTGCTCATGATGTGCTGCACCGCCGGGTAGTTGCCCTGGCTCTTCTGCGCCGCGATCGAAGGCGCAATGGCCCACAGCTGCGCCACCGCCGGTGCGCGGCTGTCGCCGCCCGGGAAGCGGAACTTGGGCTGGTCCCAGGGCTGGGCGGCCTGCGGATGCGCGGCGATCCAGGCGCGGGCCTGCTCCATCAGCGCCTCGCGGTCGGGCGCCAGGGCCGTGAGCAGGCCCAGCGACAGGGCCTTCTGCGGCGACAGGTCGGCGCCTTCGCCGCAGATCTGCAGAGCAGCCTGGATGCCCAGCAGCCTTGGTAAGCGCACCGTGCCGCCGCCGCCGGGCAGCAGGCCCAGCTTGACCTCGGGTTGGCCCAGCTTGAGCCGCGGCTGGGCCAGCGCGAAGCGCGCGTGGCAGGCCAGCGCCAGCTCCAGCCCGCCGCCCAGCGCATGGCCATTGATGGCGGCCACCACCGGCTTGCCCTGCTGCTCGAGCTGGCGCAGCACGCGCTTCATCGCCAGGCTGGCCTCGAAGGGCTCTTCGGGCCGGGTCCAGCGCGACATGCGGTCGATGTCGCCGCCGGCGCAGAAATCGGCCTTGGCGCTGGTGAGGATCAGGCCCTTCACCGCGGGCTCGGTCAGGCGCTCAACAGCTTGCGCGATGCCGGTCATCAGCGCATCGCCCACCACGTTCAGGGGGCGGCCGGGCAGGTCCATCGCGGCGACGAGGATGCCATCGTCGCCCAGGTGCAGGTTCACGGCGCTGGGCATGCTCAGACTCTTTCGATGATGGTCGCGATGCCCATGCCGCCGCCCACGCACAGCGTGGCGCAGCCGGTGGCCAGGTCGCGCCGTTCCAGCTCGTCCAGCAGCGTGCCCAGGATGACGCAGCCAGTGGCACCCAGCGGGTGCCCCATGGCGATGGCGCCCCCGTTGACGTTGACGCGGTCCAGGCTCACGCCCAGGTCGCGCGCGGTCTTCATCGGCACCACGGCGAAGGCCTCGTTGATCTCCCACAGGTCGATGTCGGCGGCCGCCATGCCGGCCTTGGCCAGCGCCTTGCGGCAGGCCGGCGTGGGGCCGGTGAGCATGATGGTGGGCTCGCTGCCGATCACCGCCGCGGCGCGGATGCGCGCACGCGGCTTCAAGCCGGCCCGCGCGCCGGCTGCGGCGTTGCCCACCAGCATCAGCGCGGCGCCGTCGACGATGCCGCTGCTGTTGCCGGCGTGGTGCACGTGGCTGATGCGTTCGACCGTGGTGTACTTGCGCAGCGCCGTGGCGTCGAAGCCCATCGCGCCCATGGTGGCGAAGCTGGGGGCCAGCTTGGCCAATGCCTCTGCCGTGGTGTCGCCACGGATGGTCTCGTCGCGGTCCAGCAGCAGCAGGCCGGCGATGTCGTGCACCTGCACGATGCTGCGCGCAAAGTGCCCGGCCGCGCGCGCCGCCGCGGCGCGGCGCTGCGATTGCAGCGCAAAGGCGTCGACATCGGCCCGGCCCCAGCCTTCCAGCGTGGCGATGAGGTCGGCCCCCACCCCCTGCGGCACGAAGCCCAGCGCCTGGTTGATGCGCGGGTCCATGAACCAGGCGCCGCCGTCGCTGCCCATGGGCCAGCGGCTCATGCTCTCGACGCCGCCGGCGACCACCAGGTCCTCGAAGCCGCTGGCCACCTTGGCCGCGGCCAGGTTGATGCTTTCCAGCCCGCTGGCGCAGAAGCGGCTTTGCGTGACGCCGGCCACGCTCTCGGCCCAGCCGGCGTCCAGAACCGCGGTGCGTGCGATGTCGGCGCCTTGCTCGCCCACGGGCGTGACGCAGCCCAGCACCACGTCGTCCACCAGGGCCGTGTCCAGCGCGTTGCGCTGCTGCAGCGCCCGCAGCAGCGTGCGCAACAGCCACACCGGGCTGGCCTGGTGCAGGCCGCCGTCGGGCTTGCCCTTGCCGCGCGGCGTGCGCACGTGGTCGAAGAGCAGGGCCTGGGTCATGGCTTGGCTTCCCTGGCGCCGAGCTGGCGGCGCACCGTGTCGTTGATGTGCTGCAGCTCGGCCAGCGTGGCGTCGATGTGCGCGCGCTTGGTCTGCAGCTCGGCGATGGCGGTGTCGGTGCGCTCGAGCACGAAGCGCAGCTGCTGCGCGCGGCCCTCGCCTTGCGCGCCGTAGAGGTCGAGGAAGTGCTTGATCTCTTCGAGCGATGCGCCGATGGCCTTGGAACGCAGGATCAGCGCCAGGCGTGCGCGGTCGCGCCGGGTATAGACGCGCGTGCCGTTGATGCGGCGCGGGCTCAGCAGGCCCTTGTCCTCGTAGAAGCGGATGCTGCGCAGCGTGATGCCGAACTCGCTGCACAGCGCCTGGATGCCGAACAGCTCGCCGGTGTCGGCGTCGCGGTGCGAGGCCACCACTTCCTGCGCTGCGGCGGCGCTGCGGCGCGCCCGGCCCGGTGACAGCATGGCTACACGACGCGCTGCAGCTTCATCGCCACGGCCATGTCGCCCTCGACCCTGAACTTGCCCATCATGAAGCCGGTGGTGGGGTCGAGCTCGCCGCTGACCAGCGCGGCCAGGTTCTCCAGCGTGATGGCGATGCTGCAGTCGGTGGCGCGGTCGACGTTGTCCACGGTGTTGGGCACGGCGCGGCCGTCGATCACGGCCACGCCGTCGGCGCCGCAGTCGAATTTGAGCGTGGCGTCCAGCCCGCTGGAGGCGCCCACCTTGGCGCGCAGGGCTTCGGTGCAGGCTTGCAGGTCCATGGTGTTCACCGCGTGGTTGATGCTGGGTCGCATGCTAGCGCCGGCATGTGCCCGGTGCATGCTCGAATTCACCTACCGGGCAGCTGGTTGACGTTAACGTCATGCACGTGCCTAATTGGTGCGGCCCCCACTCCGACCCTAATCGATGAGCGAACCGCCCAGCGTACCAACCAGCGATCGGGCGCGCTACCGCAGCGTCTTCCGCCCCGGCCTGTTTGCGGGCCAGCGGGTGTGGGTCACCGGCGGCGGCAGCGGCATCGGGCGCTGCGTGGCGCACGAGCTGGCCGCTTTAGGCGCGCAGGTACTCATCAGCGGCCGCACGCAGGCCAAGCTGGACGCGGTGGCGGCCGAGATCACCGCCGACGGCGGGCAGTGCAGCGCCATTGCCTTCGACATCCGCGACGAAGACGCGGTCAAGGCCTCGGTGGCTGCAGTGCTGGCGCAAGGCGGGCCGGTGAGCGGCCTGGTCAACAACGCCGGCGGGCAGTTTCCGGCGCCGCTGCTGGCCATCAGCAAGAAGGGCTTCGACGCGGTGGTGGCCAACAACCTGACCGGCGGCTTCCTGATGATGCGCGAGCTGTTCAACCAGTGCATGCAGCGCCACGGCGGATCAATAGTCAACATGACGGCCGACTTCCGCAACGGCATGCCGGGCATGGGCCACAGCGGTGCGGCGCGCGCCGGCATGAGCAACCTCACCATGACCGCGGCCTTCGAATGGGCGCATGCCGGCGTGCGCGTCAACGCCGTGGCGCCGGGGTGGATTGCCAGCAGCGGCATGGACCAGTACGGCGGCGCCATGCGCAGCTTCATCCCGCGCCTGCGCGAACACGTGCCCATGCGCCGCCTGGGCACCGAGGCCGAGGTCAGCGCGGCCATCGTCTTCCTGCTGTCGCCCGCGGCCGCCTTCATCAACGGCGTGACGCTGGCCATCGACGGTGGCGCGCCGCTGGGCAGCGAAGTCTTCCCGCTGGGCCCCGAGGCCAAGGCGCCGGCCTTCGAGGGCTTCCACCGCGCCGTGCTGCCCGAGGTGCTGAGGCCGCCCTCGCAAGAGCGTTGACATGCCCGCACTCGGCAGCCTGATCGACACGCGCTCGCCCGCCTTCCAGGCCAACGCCACACGCATGGCCGAGCGCCTGGCCGAGGTGCGCGCGATTGAGGCGCGCGTGGTGGCGGCCAGCGCCTCGCAGCGCGACAAGTTCGAGCGCCGCGGCCAGCTGCTGCCGCGCGAGCGCGTGGCGCGGCTGATCGACCGCGGCAGCGAATTCCTCGAACTCAGCCCGCTGGCCGGCCTGGGCATGCACGACGACGACGGCAAGAACAACGTGCAGGGCGGCGGCAGCATCTGCGGCATCGGCCTGGTGGCCGGCAAGCGTGTGCTGATCACGGCCAGCGACAGCGCCATCAAGGGTGGCACCATCGCGCCCATGGGGCTGAAGAAGGCGCTGCGCGCGCAGGCGCTGGCGCTGGAGAACAAACTGCCGCTCATCGCGCTGGTGGAAAGCGGCGGCGCCAACCTCATGTACCAGGCCGAGATCTTTGTCGACGGCGGGCGCAGCTTCGCCAACCAGGCGCGGCTGTCGGCCGCGGGCATCCCGCAGGTGGCCGTGGTGCACGGCGCGTCCACCGCCGGTGGCGCTTATCTGCCGGGCTTGAGCGACTACGTGGTGCTGGTGCGCGGGCGCAGCAGCATCTGCCTGGCGGGCGCGCCGCTGGTCAAGGCCGCCATCGGCGAAGACGCCAGCGATGAGGAACTGGGCGGCGCGCAGATGCACGCCGAAGTGACCGGCCTGGGCGAGTACCTGGCCGAGAACGACGCCCACGCTATCGCCCTGACGCGCGAACTGCTGGACAAGCTTCCCTGGGATGCGGTGGTCGCCGAACCGTCTGCGCCTGCGCCGCTGTTCGACGCCGAAGAACTGCTGGGCATCGTGCCGGCGGACGAGCGCGAGCCCTATGACGTGCGCGAAGTACTGGCGCGTCTGGTGGACGGCTCGGACTTCCTCGAGTTCAAGGCCTTGCACGCGGCCGACACGGTGTGCGGCCATGCGCGCATCCAGGGCCATGCCGTGGGCCTGATCGGCAACAACGGGCCGATACAGCCGCAGGGCAGCACCAAGGCGGCGCAGTTCATTCAAGCGTGCTGCCAGTCGGGCACGCCGCTGGTCTTCTTGCAGAACACCACCGGCTACATGGTGGGCCGCGCGGCCGAGCAGGCCGGCGCCATCAAGCACGGCAGCAAGATGATCCAGGCCGTGGCCAATGCGCCCGTGCCCAAGTTCACCATCGTGCTGGGCGGCAGCTTCGGCGCCGGCAACTACGGCATGTGCGGGCGCGGCTTCGACCCGCGCTTCATCTTTGCCTGGCCCAGCGCGCGCACCGCGGTGATGGGCGGCGCGCAGGCGGCCAAGGTGATGGACATCGTCAACCGCAACAAGCTGCAGCGCCTGGGCCTGCCGGCGAACGACGAAGCCCTGGCAGCCATGAGCGACGCGCTGCGCCGTCGCCTGGACGCCGAGAGCCAGGCGCTGTTCGGCACGGCGCGGCTGTGGGACGACGGCATCATCGACCCGCGCGACACGCGCCGCATCCTGGGCCTGTGCCTGAGCCTGGCGCAAGAGGCCCAGGCGCGCGGGCTGCACCCCAACAGCTTTGGCGTGGCCCGCCTGTAGGAGACCCTTCCCATGAAGTTCAGCCCCGAACACCGCGCGCTCGAAGACACGGTGGTCAAGTTCTGCGACAAGGAAATCAACCCGCACGTGGCCGAATGGGAAAGGGCAGGGCAGTTCCCGGCGCACCAGGTCTTCAAGAAGCTGGGCGACCTGGGCCTGCTGGGCCTGAAGTACCCCGAGGAATACGGCGGCGCCGGCCTGGACTTCAGCTACAGCATGGTCATGGCCGAAGCGCTGGGGCAGTGCAACTGCGGCGGCGTGCCCATGGCCATCGGCGTGCACACCGACATGGCCACGCCGGCGCTGGCACGCTTCGGCTCGGACGCGCTGCGCAAGGAATGGCTGGTGCCCACCATCGCCGGCGACGTGGTGGCCTGCCTGGGTGTCAGCGAAGCCAGCGGCGGCTCGGACGTGGCCGCCATCAAGACCCGCGCCCGCGTCGACGGTGGCGACTACGTCATCGACGGCAGCAAGATGTGGATCACCAACGGCCTGCAGGCCGATTGGTGCTGCCTGCTGGCCAATACCAGCGAAGGCCCGGCGCACAAGAACAAGAGCCTGATCGTGGTGCCCATGGACGCACCCGGCATCACGCGCCAGAAGATCGACAAGATCGGCATGCACAGCTCGGACACGGCGCAGCTGTTCTTCGACGGCGTGCGCGTGCCGCGCCGCAACCTCATCGGGCAGGAGGGCCTGGGCTTCACTTTCCAGATGCTGCAGTTCCAGGAAGAGCGGCTGTGGGGCGCGGCCGGTTCGCTGCGCAGCCTGGACCGGCTGATCGACCAGACCATCGATTACACCCGCCAGCGCAAGGCCTTCGGCAAGAGCATCCTGGACAACCAGGTGGTGCACTTCCGCCTGGCCGAACTGCGCTGCGAGGTCGAGGCGCTGCGTGCGCTGACCTACCGCGCGGTCGAGCTGTACGTCAGCGGCAAGGACGTCACGCGCCTGGCCAGCATGGCCAAGCTCAAGTGCGGCCGGCTCAGCCGCGAAGTGGCCGACGCCTGTCTGCAATACTGGGGCGGCATGGGCTTCACGGCCGACAACCCCGCCAGCCAGGCCTACCGCGACAGCCGGCTCATCAGCATCGGTGGCGGCGCCGACGAGATCATGCTGTCCATCATCTGCAAGCTCGAGGGCACCCTGCCCGGGAAGTCGACATGATCTACGAGACCCTGCTCGAACGCATCGAAGGCCCGGTGCTGCACCTCACGCTCAACCGGCCCGAGGTGCGCAACGCGATGTCGCTGACGATGGTGCAGGAGCTGCGCCAGGCCCTGGCCGCGGCCGAGAGCGATGGCCGCACGCGCATCGTCGTGCTGTCCGGCGGCGGCGGGCATTTCTGCGCCGGCGCCGACCTGAAGGACATGGCGCTGGCGCGCACGCAATTGGTCGAGGACCCGTTCGCGCTGGTCAAGATCAACTCGGCCTTCGGCAACCTGTGCGCAGCCTACGCCGACACCGGGTTGGCGCTGGTGGCGGTGCTGGAGGGCTCGGTGATGGGCGGCGGCCTGGGCCTGGCCTGCGTGGCCGACGTGGCCATCGCCGGCACCAGCGCGGTGTTCCGTCTGCCAGAGACCACCTTGGGCATGGTGCCGGCGCAGGTGGCGCCCTACCTGGTGGAACGCCTGGGCTACAGCGAGGCGCGCCGCCTGGCCGTGACCGGCGGCCGCCTGGACGCTCAGCAGGCGCTGGACCTGCGCCTGGTGCACGCCATCCACCCGGCGGGCGCGCTCGACGCCGCGCTGGACGACCTGGTCGACGAGATCCTGCAATGCGCCCCCGGCGCCATCGCCGCCACCAAGGCGCTGATGGCCAAGGCGCGCCTGCAATCGCCCACGGCGCTGGTGCACCAGGCGGCGCAGGCCTTCTCTGCCGCCGCGCTGGGCCCCGAGGGGGTGGAGGGCACAACGGCCTTTCTGCAGAAGCGCAAGGCGCGCTGGGTACCGCAGTGAGTTTTGGCGGGATCCTGGTCGCCAATCGGGGGGGAAGCGGGGGCGCAGCCCGTGCTTCGGCGCAGCCAGAGCGAGTGGTGCGCGCAGCGCACGCAGGCGATTTCCACGCGATGGAGCCAGGGCTTGTTTAACTGCATCCTGGTTGCCAATCGCGGGGAAATCGCGTGCCGGGTGATGCGCACGGCACAGCGCCTGGGCTACCGCACGGTGGCGGTGTACAGCGACGCCGATGCCCATGCGCCGCACGTGCTGCAGGCGGATGCGGCCGTGCGCATCGGCGCGGCGCCTGCCGCTGACAGCTACCTCAGCATCACCGCGCTACTGGCCGCGGCGCGCGCCAGCGGCGCCGACGCCGTGCACCCGGGCTACGGCTTCCTGTCCGAACGCGCCGACTTCGCCCAGGCCTGCGTCGATGCCGGCCTGGTATTCATCGGCCCGCCGGCCCAGGCCATCCGCGCCATGGGCGACAAGGCCCAGGCCAAGCGCCAGATGCAGGCCGCGGGCGTACCCTGCGTGCCCGGCTGGATGGGTGAGGACACGGGCGATGCCGCGCTGGCCGAACAGGCCCAGGCGCTGGGCCTGCCGCTGCTGGTGAAGGCCGTGGCCGGCGGCGGTGGCCGCGGCATGCGGCGCGTGGACGATTGGGCGCAGCTGCCCGAGGCCCTGGCCGGCGCGCGGCGCGAGGCGCAGGCGGCCTTCGGCGACGGCCGGTTGATGCTGGAGCGCTTGGTCGCCGACGCCCGGCACATCGAAGTCCAGGTCTTTGCCGACACCCATGGCCAGGTGCTGCACCTGGGCGAGCGCGACTGCACGGCGCAACGGCGGCGTCAGAAGGTGATCGAGGAATCGCCCTCGCCCTTGGTCGGCCCCGCACTGCGCGCCGCCATGGGCGCGGATGCCGTGGCCGCGGCGCGGGCCGTGGGCTACCGCGGCGCGGGCACGGTGGAGTTCATCGTCGACGGCACGATGAACCACTACTTCCTTGAGATGAACACGCGGCTGCAGGTCGAGCACCCGGTGACCGAGGCCGTCACCGGCCTGGACCTGGTGGAGTGGCAACTGCGCGTGGCCGCGGGTGAGCCGCTGCCGCTGCGGCAAGAGGAGATCCGCTTCAGCGGCCACGCCATTGAGGCGCGGCTTTATGCCGAAGACCCGTACGACGGCTTCAAGCCGCAGACCGGCCCCATCCTGCACTGGCGGCCCGAGGCGGCGGCCGGCGTGCGCGTGGACCATGGCATCGCCGAAGGTGGCGAAGTCACGCCCTGGTACGACGCCCTGGTGGCCAAGTTCATCGCCCATGGCCATGACCGCGCCGACGCGCTGCGCCGCCTGACGCGCGCCCTGGCCGACGTGCCGCTGCTGGGCCTGGCCAACAACGGCCCCTTCCTGCGCGACTTGCTGCAGCACCCGCAGTTTGTGGCCGCGCAGATGACGACCACGCGCCTGGACGAATGGGCCGCCGCCGGTGCGCCGCTGCTGCAGCGTCCTGCCGTGCCCGACTGTGCCTGGCTGCTGGCCGCGGCCCTGCGCGGCGGCAGCCGGGCCGATCGGCCGGACAGCGTGGCGCAGTTCGATTTGACTTTGCAGTGCCAGGGCGAGCAACGCAGCCTGCGCGCCCCGCCCGAGGCGCTGACCCTGCTGTCGCGCGACGGCCCGCGCCTGCGCTACACGCTGGACGGCGTGCAGCGCCAGGCGCTGGCGGTGGACGATGGCCATGCCCTGCACCTGGCGCTGGACGGCCAGCAGTGGGTCTTCACCGAGCCCTCTCCGCTGCCCCAGGCCGAGCGCGGTACCGACCCCGGACGGGCGCGCGCGCCCATGGCCGGCGTGGTGGCGCGCGTGGCGGTGGCCGAGGGCGAACAGGTGGTGGCCGGCCAGCCCCTGGTGTGCGTGGAGGCGATGAAGATGGAGCTGTGGCTGCAAGCCGCCGCCGCCGGCACGGTGCGCGCACTGCGCGTCAAGGCCGGCGACAGCGTGGCCGCGGGCGCGCTGCTGGTGGAACTGGAACTTTCCGCATGACCCAAGCAATCCTCACCTGCGCGCTGACCGGCGTGCTGACCGACCCGCGCCAGCACCCGGTGCCCGTGACGCCCGCGGAGATGGCGGCCGAGGCGCGCGACGCCTTCAACGCCGGTGCCAGCGTGATGCACGTGCACCTGCGGCAGCAGCAGGCCGGCCTGGGCCACCTGCCCAGCTGGGACCCCGACCTGGCCGAGGCCGTGGTCGGCGCCATCCGCGCCGCCTGCCCGGGCGTGATCATCAACCTGACCACCGGCACCATCGGCCGCGACATCACCGGCCCGCTGGCCTGCCTGCAGCGCGTGCGGCCCGAAATCGCTGCCTGCAACGCCGGCACCCTGAACTACCTGAAGCTGCGCGACAACGGCCAGTGGGCCTGGCCGCCCATGGTCTTCGACAACCCGGTGGCCAAGGTGCAGCAGTTCCTGGACGCCATGCGCGCCACCGGCACGCGGCCCGAGTTCGAATGCTTCGACGTGGGCATCGTGCGCAGCGTGGGCCTGTACGGCAAGGCCGGGCTGTACGAAGGGCTGCCCGAACTCAACTTCGTCATGGGCGTGTCCAGCGGCATGCCTTGCGACGCCGCGCTGCTGGCGCTGCTGCCCGGCTATGCGCCGCCCGGCGCGCCCTGGCAGAGCACGCTGATCGGCCGCGCCGAGGTCTGGCCGGTGCACCAGAAGACGGCCGAACTGGGCGGACACCTGCGCACGGGCCTCGAAGACACCTTCTACCTGCCCGACGGCAGCCGCGCCGCCGGCAATGGCGCGCTCATCCAGGCCCTGGCGGCCTGCGCGCAGCGCGCCGGGCGCAGCGTGGCCAGCCCGGCCGAAGCGCGCGCGCTGCTGGGCTTGGCGGCGGAGGCGGCATGACGGCACCGACCCTGCCGCGGCGTTCGGCCGAGGAAGACGCGCGCGTCGAGCAGGCGTTGATCGAGCTGTTCGAGCAGCGCATCACCTTCAACCAGACCCTGGGCTTGCGCATCACCGGGGCGCGGCCGGGCGCGGTACACGCGCGCTTTGCCATGCGAGCCGACCTGGTGGGCCACTACGCCTACGGCCGGCTGCACGGCGGCGTGATCTCGGCCGTGCTCGACGCCACGGGCGCGCTGGGGCTGATGGTGGCCATCGCCGAACGCCACCCGCACGACGACACGGCCCAGGTCCTGCACCGCTTCGGCCGCATGGCCACCATCGACCTGCGCGTGGACTTCCTGCGCCAGGGCCTGGGCCAGCACTTCGTGGCCACGGCCGAGGTCACGCGCCTGGGCGGCCGCGTGGGCTCGACGCAGATGCGCCTGGCCAACGACGAAGGCACGCTGATCGCCACCGCGGCCGCGGCCTACACCGTGGCCTGAGCCCGGCCTGTCGATCGGGCCGGATCAGCCATGTCCCCGCCGACCCGCCCGCCCGCCGACCCGCTGCAGCAACTGCGCGCGCTGTTTCCCGAGCTGGTGAGCGAAGGCCCGGACGGCGCGGTGTTGAACGTCGACGTGCTCAAGACCCTGGTGGGCGACCGTACCGTTGCCGATGCCGACGAGCGCTTCGGTCTGCACTGGCACGGCAAGCGCCGTGCGCGCCAGCTGGCGCTGACACCCGGCACCGGCACGCTGCGCCCGCGCCCCGAAGACGGCGTGAACGGGGACGGCACGCGCAACCTGCTGATCCAGGGCGACAACCTCGAGGTGCTGAAGCTGCTGCACAAGAGCTATGCCGGCCGGGTGAAGCTGATCTACATCGACCCGCCCTACAACACCGGCCGCGACTTCGTCTACCCCGACAGCTTTCAGCACAGCCTGAAGCATTACCTCGAAATGACCGGGCAGGTGCAGGGCGGGCGCCGGATGGTCAGCCATACCGAAGCCGGCGGCCGCTTCCACACCGACTGGCTGAACATGCTGTACCCGCGCCTGTGGCTGGCGCGCAGCCTGCTGCGCGAAGACGGCGTTCTGATGCTCAGCATCGACGACACCGAGCTGGCCCACGCGCGCATGCTGCTGGCCGAGCTGTTCGGCGACGAAGGCCTGATCGGCACGCTGGTGCACCAGCGCGCCAAGGGCGGCGGCCAGGCGCGGCACATCGTCAAGGGCCACGACTACATCCTGGTGGCGGCGCGCAATATCGAACGCTGCGCCCCGCTGCGCCGCGACAAGGTCGTGCAGGGCCGCACCGAGACCATCGACGGGCGCGAAGTCCTGATCGACGACGACGTGGTGCGCAAGCGCTTCGGCAAGTACGACAAGGCCAGCGGCGACCGGCGCTGCTTCTACGAAGAGCTGCTCGAATGCAAGGGAGAAGCCAGGAAGCGCGCCATCGACGCCGGCATCGCCCGCGGCGACTACTTCCTGCAGCCCTGGCCCAACGGCCTGCACGCCATCTGCCGCCGCGTGCCGCTGGACGAGGCCAGCTCCAAGCTGTATTCCATCATTCGCGTGCTGTCGGAAGAGGGCAAGAAGGACCTCGAGGCACTGGGCCTGGACGATGTTTTCTCCTACCCCAAGCCGGTGGCGCTGATGACGCAGCTGATCCGCGCGGCCACGTCGGGTGACGACATCGTGATGGACTTCTTTGCCGGATCGGGCAGCACCGGCCACGCCACTTGGGCGCAGAACCTGGCGGATGGCGGCACGCGCCGCTTCATCCTGGTGCAACTGCCCGAGCCGCTGAGTGAGGCCGACAAGCAGCAGGCCGTCGGTGCTGCGCTGTGCGCGCGGCTGGGCCGTCCGCCGCACATCGCCGAGCTCACGCGCGAGCGCTTGCTGCGGGCCGGCGCGGCGCTGCGGGCCCAGCATCCGGCGACCACTGCCGACCTGGGCTTTCGGGTGATGGCGCTGGACACGTCCAACCTCAGGTCCTGGCCCTCGGCCCCGGACACCCCGGCCGACCTGGAACAAGCGCTGCGCGAGCAGGCCAACCCGCTGCTGGAAGGCCGCACCGAAGCCGACCTGCACGCCGAACTGCTGCTGCAGCGGGGGCTGGACCTGTGCGCGCCGCTGCGCCGGCAAGTCATCGCCGGCAAGTCGGTCTGTGCCCTGGGCGATGGCGAACTGTTCACCTGCCTGGTGTCGCACATCGCCGCGGATGAGGTCGAGCCGCTGGCCCTGGGCATCCTGGCCTGGCAACAGGCCCTGGCGCCGGCCGGCGCCAGCGGCTGCGTGTTGCTCGACAGTGCCTTTGCCGACGACCTGGCCAAGGGGCGGCTGATCGCCCTGCTGGAACATCGCGGCCGGATGCAGGTGCAGAGCATTTGAACGGCGCGCCGTGAAGCTGCGCTTCGAGCCCGACCTGGCGCACCAACTGCAGGCCGTGGCCGCGGCGTGCGAGCTGTTCAGCGGCCAGGAGATGCGCCGCGGCGGTCCAGGCGACTATGCCCTGATGGCCGACGACAACGGCGTGCTGGCCAACCACTGGGCGCTCTCAGATGCGCAACTGCTGCACAACCTGCGTGCCGTGCAGCAGCGCAACGGGCTGGAGCCTTCTGCCGCGCTGGAGTCGCGTGACTTCACGCTGGAGATGGAGACGGGCACCGGCAAGACCTACGTCTACCTGCGCACCATCCACGAACTGCACCGGCGCTACGGCTTCGGCAAGTTCGTGATCGTCGTGCCTTCGGTGGCGATCAAGCAGGGCGTGCAGCAGGCCCTGCTGGGCATGCAGGATCACTTCAGGCGTCTGTACGCCGGCGTGCCGCTGGAGCACTTCGTCTACGACTCGGCGCAGCCGGGCCGCCTGCGCCGCTTTGCCACCAGTGCCGGCCTGCAGGTGATGGTGCTGGGCGTGGGTGCCATCAACCGGCGCGCGCTGAACCGCGTCTACCGGCACAGTGAACAGAGCGGCGGCGAGCAGCCGCTGGCGCTGATCAGGGCCACGCGCCCGATCGTCATCGTCGACGAGCCGCAGAGCGTGGACGGCGGCCCGGCCGGGGCGGGCCGGCGCGCGCTGGATGCGCTGGGGCCCCTGTGCACGCTGCGCTACTCGGCCACGCACGCCGCGCTGCACCACCCGATCTACCGCCTGGATGCGGTGGACGCCTACGAGCGCCGCCTGGTCAAGCAGATCGAGGTGGCCTCGGCCCAAGCCACAGCAGACGCGCAAGACGACGCCGATCAACCAACGCGGGCGCTGCAGCGCGCAATGATCCGCCGCACCATCCACGAGCACCTGCACAAGGAACTGCAGTTGGCGCCGCGCGGCATCAAGGTGCTGTCGCTGTTCTTCGTCGATGCGGTGGCGCGCTACCGCGACTACGACGTCGCGGGCCGGCCGCTGCCGGGCCCGTATGCGCGCATCTTCGAAGAGGAATACCGGCAGGCGGCGCAGTTGCCAGCCTTCGGCCCCCTGTTCGACGGTCTGGACCCGGCGCAGGCCGCGGCGCAGGTGCACGGCGGCTATTTCTCGCGCGACCGCCATGGCCACTGGACCGAGCCGGCGCTGGACCCTGCCGGCGGCCTGAGAGACGCGGCCAGCCGCGCCGACGCCGAACGCGGCTGGCGGCTGATCCTGCAGGACAAGGAGGCTCTGCTCGAGATGACCACACCGCTGAAGTTCATCTTTTCGCATTCGGCGCTGAAGGAAGGCTGGGACAACCCCAACGTCTTCCAGATCTGCGTGCTGCGCGAGATGGGCAGCGAGCGCCAGCGCCGCCAGACCCTGGGCCGCGGCCTGCGCCTGTGCGTGGACCAGCGCGGCGAACGCGTGCACGGCTTCGAGGTAAACCGGCTGACGGTGATCGCGGGCGAGTCCTACGAGGACTACGCCGCCGGGCTGCAGCAGGAGATCGACGCCGGGGCAGGCCCGCCCCGCGCCGCCGCCCGCCTGCCCCTGCGCAACCGCGATGCGCCCATGCTGCCGGCATCGCAGGCCGCTACCAAGGCCGTGCCATTGGGCGATGACTTCCTGGAATGGTGGGGCCGGGCAGGGCAGGGCGTGCTGGTTCTGGGCCTGGACACTGAACGGCTGCTGCAGGCCTGCAGCGACGCGCTGGCCGGCGCCCCGGCCAGCGCCGCCACGCAACCCCACTGGCGCAAGGCCGGCCTGGCCCTGGGCCGCGACGGCGTGGCGCTGCAGGCCGCCGAAGAGGGCCCCGACGCGGCTGCTGAGGAGCAGGCGCCGCAACCGGCCCTGCCCGACCTGCTGACCGCGCTGCAGCAGCGCACCCGGCTGACGCGGCGCACGCTGCTGCGGCTGCTGCTGGAAGGCGGCCGGCTGGACGCGTTCCGGCGCGACCCGCAGGGCTTCATCGAGCAAACGGCAGCAACCCTGCAGCGCGGTCTGCTCCGGGTGTTGCACGCAGGCCTGGGCCCGCTGCGCCTGACCGACGGACTGGTCTGCGCGCAGCCGCTGTCGGCACAGCATGGGCCGGGCGCGTCGTTGGCCGATCGCTTGATGGAGGCCGCCCGGTCCGGGCAGGTCAGCGCAGGCTTCGAAGCCCACGCCGAGCACACGCTGGCCCAGGCGCTGGAGCGCCACGCCGAGGTGCTGCACTACGCCCGGCTGCCCGCCGGCTTCGGCATTTCCACGCCGCTGGGCGCCTACCGGCCCGACTGGGTGCTGCTGCTGCAGCGCGGTGGCGTGCGGCAGCTGGGCTTCCTGCCCTCTGCGCCGGCGGGCGCTGCCTGCCTTGTGCCCGCCGGTTTCAGCCCTATATGCTGCGGGTGAATCCTTATCCCGGCGCAGCCGCGCCGATGCCCCCATGACACTGAAGACCGCGCCCCGCAAACTGACCCTGGCCCTGGCCACCCTGGTGGGCGCTGCCGCCGCCTTCGTGGTGGTGCCGGCCCTGGTGCAGGGCAAGACCGAGGCCGCGCCACGTGCCGTGGCGCCGCGCGGCCCGCTGGCCGCCGACGAGCAGGCCAACATCGACCTGTTCCGCCGCAGCAGCCCGTCGGTGGTGCACATCACCAGCCTGGGCGTGCAGCGCGACCTGTTCAGCCTGAACGTGCAGCAGGTGCCGCGCGGCACCGGCACCGGCTTCGTCTGGGACGATCACGGCCACATCGTCACCAACTTCCACGTCATCCAGGGCGCCAACAGCGCGCGCGTGACCCTGGCCGACCAGAGCACCTGGGACGCCAAGCTGGTGGGCGCCTTCGCCGACCGCGACCTGGCCGTGCTGCGCATCGAGGCGCCCAAGGACAAGCTGCCGCCCATCCCGCTGGGCAGCAGCCGCGACCTGCTGGTGGGCCAGCGCGTCTACGCCATCGGCAACCCCTTCGGGCTGGACCAGTCGCTGACCACCGGCATCATCAGCGCGCTGGGGCGCGAGATCGAGTCCTTCAACCAGCGCACCATCCGCGGCGTGATCCAGACCGACGCGGCCATCAACCCCGGCAACTCGGGCGGCCCGCTGCTCGACAGCGCCGGCCGGCTGGTGGGCGTGAACACGCAGATCGCCAGCCCCAGCGGCGCCAGCGCCGGCATCGGCTTTGCCATCCCGGCCGACGAGGTGAACCGCATCGTGCCGCGCCTGATCCGCGACGGCCGCTTCGTGCGCCCGGCGCTGGGCATCTCGGCCGGCCCGCCGGGCCTGGCGCGCGCGCTCAAGCTGCCCAAGGGCGTAGCGGTGGTGCAGCTGGTGTCGGGCGGCCCGGCGGCCAAGGCCGGCCTGCAGATCTTCCGCCGCGACAGCCGCGGCGAGATCGTGCAGGGCGACGTCATCACCGCCATCAACGACGAGGCCGTGGGCGACCTGGACGACGTGCTCACCGCGCTGGAAAAGCGCCAGCCGGGCGAGAGCGTCACGCTCAGCCTGTGGCGCGACGGCAAGACGCGCAAGCAGAGCGTGGTGCTGGGCGCGGCCGACTGAGCCAGGCTCAGCGCACGAAGTCGCCCACTCGCACCGCCGCCGGCAGGCCGCTGCGCCGGCCGCGCAGGCCGGCGCGGATCTCGGCCAGCCCCGCATCCCAGGCCATGGGTTGTGCGGTGTAGGGGTCGAACAGCCGCGGGTCCTTCTGCAGCAGCGCCGGCACGTCGGCCCGGCGCGTGCCGGCCAGGCGCAGCTGCAGCTTCAGCGACAGCAGGCGCAGCAGCGCGTCGGTGTCGTGCAGCTCGAAGTAGTCATCCTCGGCCACCGGCACGGCGGCGCGCGTGTGCTCCGTGTCGTCCCTGCGTTCCAGCGCCTTGAGGACATGCTTGCCGGCCGGGTTGTAGAGCGCGGCAAAGCCCGCGCGGCTGGCGCTGATCGGCGCGCGGCGCCTGGCGTAGTCCCGGCGCGCGGCCGGGTCCACGTAGACCTGCGGCGGCAGCGCCAACTGGGCAGTGTCCTGCTCGAACAGGGCCTGCAGTTGGTTGATCGTGGCCTGGGGCTTGAAGGTGGGCGCGGCCAGCAAGTTGAACAGCGGTCGATCGAAGGGCAGCAGCGCGGGTGCCTGCTCGGGGATGCCCAGGCTTTCGTAGTAGGCCAGCACGCCCTGGGCGAAGCGGGTGTCCAGGCTGCGCATCGCGACCTGTGCGGCGCGCGCCTCGACGGTCAGCACCTGCAGCTCATGGGCCAGGGCCTGCGACAGGTCGCGCTCGGCCGCGTGCAGCGGTGCCAGCACGGCGGCCAGTTGCCGCGCCTGGGCCGACGGGGGCACAGCGTCGGACAAGGCCTGGTCGGCAAGGCGCAGGGCGGCCTGCCAACTGCGCAGGGCAAGGCCGCGCACGACGAAGTCACGCCCGGCGGCGCTGACGCGGCGGCGCAGATGCAGCTCGGCCACCAGTGCCGCCCAGGCGGCGTCGCGCCGGCCCTGCTGGAAGGCGCGGCCGATCTCGGCCAGGGACAGCGCCCCTGCGCGCACGTAGCCGCTCATCGCGCCATCGTCGTAAGGGACGGAGCGGCTCTGTGCGACGGCGGGCGTGAAGCTGAAACCCCGCGCCGCGTACAGCGCGCGCCAGTTCTGCTGCAGGGCCGCGTTGCCGCGCCAGGCGGCCAGCGCCTCGTCGCTGCCCGAGCCGGGGCAGGCCCAGACGTCCTGGCGCATGCAGCCGGCCAGCAAGGGCAGTTGTGGCGCGCCCAGATCGCGCAGCGCGCCCAGCAGGCGGTTGCCGTCGGCCGGCGCGGCCGGCTCGGCAGCCACGGGCGGCAGGGCCAG
>JALHPY010000071.1 GCA_022842305.1 Rubrivivax sp. | reverse complement strand
TTGGCCAGGTGCGGGCGGCCGATGGCGCACAGATCGGCGCGGCCGGCGGCGATGATGCTGTTGACGTGGTCGGCCTCGCTGATGGCGCCCACGGCGATGGTGGCGATGCCGGCCTCCTGCCGGATGCGGTCGGCAAAGGGCGTCTGGTACATGCGGCCGTACTGTGGCTGCTGCGCCGGGCTCACCTGGCCTGATGAGCAATCGATCATGTCGGCCCCGGCCAGCTTGAAGGCCCGCGCCATCTGCACCGCGTCGGCCGGCGTGGTGCCGCCCGCTACCCAGTCGTGCGCCGAGATGCGCACCGACAGCGGCAGCGCCGCGGGCCAGGCGGCGCGCACCGCTTCCAGCACTTCCAGCGGGTAGCGCAGGCGTGCGTCCAGGCTGCCGCCCCAGGCGTCGCCGCGGCGGTTGGTCAGCGGCGACAGAAAGCTGGACAGCAGGTAGCCGTGCGCGCAGTGCAGTTCCAGCCAGTCGAAGCCGGCGGCCGCGGCGCGCCGCGTGGCGGCGACGAAGTCGTCCAGCACACGCTGCATGTAGTCGCGCGTCATGGCCTGCGGCACGGCGCCGTCTTGCCGGTAGGGCAGGGCGGATGCGGCCAGCAGCGGCCAGTTGCCGCTGGCCAGCGCTCGGTCGGCGCCGTCGCCCTGCCAGGGCGCGTTGGTCGAGCCCTTGGGCCCGGCGTGGCCCAGCTGCATGCCGATGCGCGCTTCGGTCTGCTCGTGCACGAAGTCCACGATGCGCGCCCAGGCCTGCTGCTGCGCATCGTTCCACAGGCCGGGGCAGGCGGGGGTGATGCGCGCCTGCGGGTCGGTGCAGGTCATCTCGGCCATCACCAGGCCCGCGCCGCCTTGCGCACGCGCCCCCAGGTGCATGAGGTGGAAGTCGCCGGGCAGCCCGTCCACGCAGGCGTACTGCGCCATGGGCGAGACCACGACGCGGTTCTTCAGCGTCACCGAGCGCAGCGTGTAGGGCGTGAACATGGGCGGCACCGCGGGCTGCGCGGCGCTGCGCTGCAGGCCGGCGCGCGCCGCGAACCAGCGCTCGTAGCCCTCGAGCCACGCACGGTCGCGCAGGCGCAGGTTCTCGTGGCTGATGCGCTGGCTGCGCGTGAGCATGCTGTACATCAGCTGCTCGGGCTCCAGCGGGTCGCAGTAGCGCGCGCCGCAGACCTCGAACCATTCCATCGCGTTCCAGGCCGCGTTCTGCAGGCGCAGGGTCTCGATGCGCCGCGCGGCCTGCCAGGTGTCCAGCACTTCGGCGCGGCGCTCGGGCGCGCAGCCCAGCGCGCGGAACTGCTGCGCCAGGTCGATGGCGTCCTCTATCGCCAGCTTGGTGCCCGAGCCGATGGCGAAGTGCGCCGTGTGCACCGCGTCGCCCATCAGCACCACGTGGCTGCCGTGGCGGTTTTGCAGCCACCATTGCGTGCAGGCCACGCGCTGGAAGTTCAGCCAGGCCGAGCCGCGCAGGTGGCGCGCGTTGCTCAGCAACGGCGCGCCCTGCAGCGAGTCGGCGAACAGGCGCTCGCAGAAGGCGATGGACTGCTGCGGGTCGGCGCTGTCAAGGCCGTGCGCCAGCCACACCGCCTCGGGGCACTCGACGATGAAGGTGGTGGTGTGGGCGTCGAACTTGTAGATGTGCGCCTGGAACCAGCCGTGCTCGGTGCGCTGGAAGTCGAAGGTGAAGGCGTCGAACAGGCGCTCGGTGCCCAGCCAGATATAGCGGTTGGGGCGGCTCACGATGTCGGGGCGGAACACCGCTTCGTGGCGCGTGCGGATGCGCGAGTTGATGCCGTCGGCGGCGATCACCAGGTCGGCGTCGGGGTAGTCCTCGTCCGACGCGGCCTCGGTGTCGAACACCAGCTCCACCCCCAGGCGTTCGCAGCGGCGCTGCAGGATGTTGAGCAGCTGCTTGCGGCCTATGCCCACGAAGCCGTGGCCGCCCGAGCGGATGCGCCGGCCCTTGAAGCGCAGCTCGATGTCGTCCCAGTGGTTGAAGGCCTGCTCGATCTCGTCGGCGGTCTCGGGGTCGCAGCGGCGCATGTTGTCCATGGTGGCGTCGGAGAACACCACGCCCCAGCCGAAGGTGTCGTAGGGGCGGTTGCGCTCGATCACCTGCACCTGGTGCGCCGGGTCCAGCTGCTTCATCAGCAGGCCGAAGTACAGGCCCGCGGGGCCGCCGCCGATGCAGACGATCTTCATGCGCGGGACTCCCGGGGCTGTGTGCCAGGCGCTTGGCTGACTGACATTCTGGCGAGACGTTGATTTAGATGTCAACTATTGATTCATCAACTGCAGCCGGCCGAAGATGGCCCGGAATGCGGCAAGATGGCGGCCAGCCCAATGGAGCACCCTCCCATGCAACGACGTCAGTTCAGCCCTTCGATCGCCACCCTGCTGCTGGCCGCGTGGCTGCCGCGCGAAGCCTTTGCACTGCAGGAAGCAGACGCCGCCCAGGGCATCCGCCAGGCGCTGCAGCGCGGCGCCGAGGCCGCGGTCTCGCTGCTGGGCCGCAACGACGGCTTTCTGGGCAACGCGGCCGTGCGCATCCCTCTGCCGGGTTACCTGCAAGACGCCGGCAAGCTGCTGCGCCGCCTGGGCCAGGGCAAGCGCGTGGACGAACTGGTCACGGCCATGAACCGCGCCGCCGAAGCCGCCGTGCCCGAGGCGCGCACCCTGCTGGTGAACACCGTGCGCAACATCAGCGTGGAAGACGCCGTGCGCCTGGTGCGCGGCGGCGACACCGCGGTGACCGAGTTCTTCGTGACCAAGACGCGTGAACCGCTGGGGGTGAAGTTCCTGCCCATCGTCACCACCGCTACCGAGCGCGTGGCGCTGGCGCGCAAGCTCAACGGCGTCACCGGCAAGGCCCAGGGCCTGGGCCTGGTCAAACCCGAGGACGCCAGCATCCAGCACTACGTGACGCGCAAGTCACTGGACGGGCTGTACCACGTCATCGGCGAAGAAGAACGCAAGATCCGCCGCGACCCGGTGGGCACGGGCAGCGCGCTGCTCAGGCGCGTGTTCGGCGGGTGAGCGGGCGGATCAGGGCTTGGTGTAGAGCTGCAGGCCTGAGATGCTGCCGGTGCCGGTGACCATGGTGTTGCCCAGCACCAGACCGTCGGCGTTGCGGCCGACGAAGTTGCCGTTGTAGCTGCTGGCCCCCGACGTGAAGCCGACGCAGCCGCTGCAGGTGGCGCCCGGAGCGTAATTGCCCGAGAAGCGGCCCGAGGCGGTGTTGGCGTCGTAGGTGCTGTTGCCGTTGAGCCCGCTGAAGACCAGGCCGCCGATATTGAAGCCCAGGTTCTGCAGCGCCACGGCGCGCGTGGCGAAGTTCACCTCGATCGTGCCGGTGGCCCCGGTCAGCAGACCACCGCCCGGCGTGAACACTGCGGTGTTGCTGGTGGGCATCTGGCGCGTGGCCTCGCCGAACATGAAGTCCACCGGCCCGGCCAGCGTGGGTGCCGAGATGGGTACCCCGTTCTGGGCGATGGTCGAACTCGCACCCGGCGCCGAATCCCAGGCGCCCCAGAACACGCTGCTGCCGTCGGCCAGCGTGGCGTTGCCCGTGCTTACGGCCGGGGCAGCCAGCCGCAGCGCGCTGACGCTGGCGTCCTGCACCGAGTTGAGCACGCCGCCGCTGGAGCTGATGGCCTCTGCACTCCATTCGCTCACCAGCGCCACCCCAGCCGGCAGGCCGCCCAGGATGGAGGTGTAGGCCAGGCCGGCCACCTGGCGTGGCGCAAACAGCGCGCCCGAGCCGGCCGGGTTGCTGGTGAATTGGTTGCCCAGCGCCTGCGCCTGTTCGGCAGGCGTACTGGTGACCACGATCACCACCTGGCCGGCCTGGATGGCGGCCATGGCGCGCGACAGGTCCACCGTGAAGGCGGCCTTGCCGCGGTCCACCGCCGCGCCGGCTGCGGCCTGCATCACCGAGCGGATCTGGATGGCGCCGCCCAGGTTGATGTCGGGCATCGAGCGCTGCTGTTCGGCGGCCAGTGCGAAGCTGGGGTCGAGCTCGGCGGCGCGCCGGAAGAACTCGCGCGCCTCGGCAAACTTGCCCTGGTCCTTCAGGTCCAGGCCCTCGGAGAAGGCGCGGAAGGCTTCGACGTTGGTGGTCTGGAAGCGCTCGATGCGCGCGCGCACCTCGGGCGGCAGCTGGTCCAGCGAGATGCCGGCCGCGCGCAGGATGCCGAAGGTCATGGCCTTCTGCGCGCGGAACACGCTGTTGATGTCGCCGCGCTCGGTGACCACGCCCAGGTTCTGGCTGTTGCGGCTGTCGATGACCGCGCCCTCGAGCGAAAAAGACTGGGCCTGGGCCGCGCTGGCGGCCAGCAGGCCCGCGCACAGGGCGGCCAGGGGCAGGGCATGCAGGGGGAAGCTCATCATCACTGCACCTCGAAATTGCCGACCACCACCTTCTCGGCGCGCATCAGGCGCCCCGAGCGCACGGCCGACGCGGTGTCGGCCAGGCCGCTGTCGCCCAGCTTGGCCTCGTTTACCAGCAACTGCACCTTCTCGCGCTCGAGCACCGTGAGGCCGGGCACCTTGCTCAGGTCGGCGATGATCATCGCGGCCAGGCCCTTGGCCATGGCGCGGTAGGCATCGTTGCCCTTGTTGACGAAGGCCTGCACGGCGATGCTGCCCGGTTCGGGCGGCGAGCCCACGACTTCTTTTTCGCGTGCCACGGCGCTGGCCACTTCCTGCTGCAACTGGGTCGAGGACAGCAGGGTCAGGGTCTTGGGCACTTCGCGCTCGGCGGCGCCGTCGGGGTCTTCGCGCGAGTACTGCTGCAGCAGCGCCAGCGCCGCAGCGTTGTCTTCGCGGCGCAGCGCGATCAGACCCTTGTAGTACGACACCAGGGCCTCGCCCGGGGCCAGCGCGGCCACCTGGTCGAGCGCGGTCAGGGCGGCGGTGTCCTGGTTGTCGCGGAAGGCCTCCAGCGCACGCTGCAGGGTCTGCGCCACCTCGACGCGCACGCGCGCGGCCTGGGCCTGGCTGGAGCTGTCGTCCAGCAGTGCGGGTTCACTGGCCAGCGGCTCGGGGCGGCTGGCAGCGTCCACCCAGCGGAAGCTGCGGCTGCGCAGGACCGAACGCCCGCCCTGGTATTCGAGCACCGCCTCGCCCTGGCCGATGCGGCCGTACAGGCCGGGCGGCAGGCTGCAGCCGGCGCCGCAGGTCTGCAGCGTGAGAAAGCCGTTGGTGCGGATGCTGCGGTCCTGCAGCGCCACGCGCCACACCGCACCGGCGGGCGGCGGGTTCAGGCGCAGGCCGCCGCTGACGAAGGTCAGCTGGCGTTCGGCGCCAGCGGGCAGGCGCAGCTCGCTGGACGGCGGCAGCGCCAGCGTCGTGCCGTCGGCCAGGCGCAACTGCACCCGGCCCTGGGCACCGGTGCTGATGGTGCCGCCGCGCACGGCCATGCCGGCGCTGGCGGGGGCCGAGTCGACGCGTACATCACCCTGCACCTGCAGGATGCGGCCGGCGTCGGCCGGGGCCTGCGCCAGGGCCACGGGCGCTGCGGCGCACAGGGCCAGGGCCAGCAGCAGGGGCGGTGCGGTGCGGTGACGGGGGGGCAGATCAGTGACGGGGCGCATGCTGGCTCCTCAGAACTGGTAACGCAGTTTCAGCGACGCGGCCACGCGGCGGCTGTCGTACAGCGACTGGTTGGACCGGGTGTGGGACCAGGCCGCGTCGGCGCGCAGCGTCAGGCGGGCATCGATGGCGTAGTTGGCCGCCAGGTCGATGGCGCTGGTCTCGTCGCGGCGCACGCTGCCGAAGCCGATGTCCTCACCCTGGAAATCCTGCAGGTAGGCGCTCAGCCCCAGCGTCAGGCGCAACCTGTCGCCGCTGTTGATCGAGCCGAACACGCGCAGCATGGGCACCTGCTTGCTCAGGTCCTTGCGCAGGGTGGCGTTGTCTTCCTGCGTGTAGCTCAGGCGCGCGCCCAGTGCGGGCGAGCCTGCGACATCGGCATAACTGTGGTTGAGCATCGCGCCCAGCGTGAAGCTGCGCGCGTCGCGCACTTCGTCGGTGACGCTGTGCCGTATCTCGGCATAGTTGCCGAAGAGTGACAACGTGCGCTCGGCGTCCAGCGAGATGCCGGCATCGGTGCTCAGCAGCACCGCGTTGCGGTAGCGGTTGCCGCCCACCATCATCTGGCTGATGCCCAGCGTGGTGCGCCACAGCGTGGCATTGGACAGCTGCGAGAAGCCGATGTTGGCGCCGGCCGTGGTCAGGTCGTACTGGTGCGCGTTGAGGTTGCCGCGCACGTCGAGGTCGGCGCCGGCAAACACCGACAGCCGGTTGGTCACGCGCAGCTGCTGCTGCCCGCCCAGGGCCAGCTGGCCGAAGCTGTCCTTGACCTGGCGTGAGGGCGAGCCCGGGGCCAGTTCGACCGTGCCGAAACCCAGCTGCAGCGCGTCGCGGTAGGTGCCCAGGTTGACGTTGCTGTCGTGGCCAACGCCCACCTCGGCGTAGAAGCGTGCGCTGGCGCGGCGGTCGGTGGCCTCGCGCACCTGCATGGCCTGCAGGAAGCCGGCGATGCGCGCGCGCACGCCGGCCGGCGGGTTGTAGCGCAGCACGAACTCGAATTCGGAACGCGCCCGCGGGTACTCGCCCAGCAGGAAGTAGCCGCGCGCCAGTTCCAGCCGCGCGCGGTCATTGGCGGGCACGGCCGCCAGGTGGCGCTCGAGCGCCAGCACGCCCTCGGGCACGCGGCCGACGCTGATGGCCGCCACGCCGTAGGGGAAGTCGAAGTGCGGGTCGCCCACCAGCTGCGGGTTGGCCTGCGCGGTTTGATAGGCCAGCTCGAACTGGCTGGCTTCCACCTGGCGGCGGATGTCGTCCAGCGGTGCGGCAAGGGCCGCCGTGAA
Organism: Rubrivivax sp.; assembly: GCA_022842305.1. Taxonomy (GTDB): domain Bacteria; phylum Pseudomonadota; class Gammaproteobacteria; order Burkholderiales; family Burkholderiaceae_C; genus Rubrivivax. Next base: position 14,219 of record JALHPY010000071.1, on the reverse strand, counting down.
GGCAAGGGCCAGCACGGCGGCGGCGGCCACGTTGCGGCGGACCAGGCGGGGTAGTTGTGGCGTCATCGGTGCGGCGGTGGGTTGACGTGCGCTGGGGTGCGGATCGGGGCGGTTCAAGGCTGGCTGCGGGCGGCGCCGCCCTCGATCAGGCGGCGCAGCGCCGGGTCGAAGGACAGCAGCGGCAGCCGCTGCAGCAGCGGCAGCGTGATGTTGCGGCTGTCGCCGGCCAGCATCGCCTGGATTTCCGACGGCGTGAGCGGATTGCGCTGCGGCTGCTCGGCCGTGTCCTGAGGGCCGAGCGCGACCGCAGCGCCCTGTGGCTGCCTGACCAGTTGGCGCACGCGATCGAGTTCGTCTTCGGCACGGCTCACCTGGGCCGGATCGATGGACAGCGCCAGGCTGTTGTTGTCACCGGTGCTGTTGTCTTCGTCGATGTCGTCCAGGCGCGGCGGCTTGGGCAGCACCACCAGCAGGCCGCTGCCGAAGCGCACATCGTAGTTGCGCGGGTCGCCGCTGCCGAAGCTCACGCCCGAAGGTACGAGGCGGAAGACCGACACGCCTGGCGCGTCGGCGCTGCCCGCCGGCGGACTCTGCAGCACGCTGGCGATGCTGTCGCCGCCGAGCAGGTCACCCTGGCTGGTGGAGAAGCCCCAGGTCAGCGGGTTGGGTTCGTCGTCGAAGCGCACCACGCTGTTGGTGGCCACGGTCACTGGGCGCGGCGTCACCGTCAGCAGACCTGGCACGTAGCTCAGGCTGTAGTTGACCGGGTCGAACGTGCCGCCGCGCGCGTCGGCCACGCTGATGGCGTACGGGCCGTCGACGACGCTGGCCGTGGCCGCGCCGCCGGTACTGGCCAGCGTCACTTCGGCGATGGTCTCGCCCGCCACCAGGCCGGCGGCGTCGAAGCCGTTGGGCTGCAGCGCCGCGCTCTCGCCATAGACCTTGGCCAGCGAGCGCGCGCTCACGGTCAGCGGTGCCGGCGTGATGCTGGCGCTGCCGGCCAGGCCGGTGCTGGCCAGCTGGTAGTTGGCCGCGTCGGCCCCGTCCAGGGTCAGGCCCGTGGCGCTGACCGCCTTGCCCGTACCCACGTTCTTGGTGTCGAAGCGCGCGCTGGCCGCGGCCATCGTGAGGTCGTCACCGGCGATGCGGTCGTCGACCAGCGTGACGCTGGCGCCGGTGTCGCCGTCGTAGACCTTGTCGGCCACGCCCATGCTGGCCACCAGGCTGCGGCGGGTGATGTTGACCTGCAGCGCGGCATCGGTGCCGCCGCTGTAGTTGGCGGCGTCGGCGCCGGCCAGCGACAGGCCGGCCACCGTCACCGCCTTGCCGGCGCCGGCGTGCTTGTCGGCCATGCTGCCGGTGACGCCGCTGTTCTGCAACTGCAGGTCGTCGCCGAAGAGGGCGCCGCTGATGTTGCCGGCGCTGCTGTCGATGGCCACCAGGGTGGTGGCGTCGTAGTCTCGATCGATCGCCGTCAGGCCCAGCAGCGTGACCGGCTTTCTTGCGATGTTGACGGTGAGGCCGGCGGTTCCGGTGAGGGCGTAGTTGGGCGCATCGCTGCCACTGAGGCTCAGGCCGTCCAGGGCCACCGGCTTGGCCTGACCGGCGGACTTGTCAACCATGGTCCCGCTGGTGACCGGCCCGCTGGGCAGGCCGATCTGCACGTCGTCGCCGGGGATCACGTCGGCACTGGCGCCGCTGATGACCAGCGTGCCGGTGACGTCGACCTGCGAGGTTCCGTCGTACTCGCGGTCCACCGCCTGCAGGCCGGACAGGCCGCTCACGTTGAGCGGCCGAGGCGTGATGCTGGCGATGGTGGTGGTCGCGGTGCTCATCAGCCCGTAGTTGGCCGCATCGTTGCCCAGCAGCGTGATGCCCGACACCTGAACCGCCTTGTCGTCACCGACGTTGCGGGCGTCGGCAACGGTGCCGATGAATACGGCGGTCTGGCCGAAGCGCACGTCGTCGCCGGCCACCAAGTCGCTGAGGTCGGCCAGCACCGGTGCTGTGGTGCTGCCGTCGTAGACGCGCGTGCCGCCGGTGTAGCTGGGCGTCAGCATGCGCGGCGAGATGTCGGCGCTGGTGCTGCCACTGGGGTTGACGAGCAGGTAGTTGCGCGCGTCGGCATTGCCCAGTGCGCCGCCGGTGACGCTGATGGCCTTGCCGTTGCCGACGTTCCTGGCCCCGGCACCAGTGAACAGGCCGCTGCCGGAGATGCTGACCAGGTCGCCGGCCAGGATGTCGATGGAGCTTCCAATGATGCTGGCAATGTCGGTGCCGTCGTAGACCCTGCTCAAGCCCGCGTACACGGCGTTCAAGGGCCGCTGCGCGATGTTGACCGTGACGCCGGTGGCCGCGGCAACACTGTAGTTGAGGGCGTCGGCACCTTGGAGCTCGATGCCTGCCACGGTGACGGGCTTGCCCTGGCCGGCGTGCTTGTCGGCCATGAGGCCGGCGGTCGAGCCCGCTGGCGGTGGCACCACGGTGACATCGTCGGTGCCCACCACGTCGGCCGAGTTGGCGCCGATGATGCCGGTGCTCTGCACGCTGATGGCCACAGCGGCGCTGCCGTTGTAGACCCGGTCGGTGGCCACGACGCCGATGAAGCCTTCGATGCGCAGCGGCTTGGGCGTGACGGTGGCGGTGGTGCTGGCCGTATTGCCGGCGAGCGCGTAGTTGCCGGCGTCGGTGCCGGTGAGCGTGATGGCGCTGACCTCTACTGCCTTGCCCTCGCCCGCATTCTTGGCGCCGGCGCCGCTGAACACCGCGGTCTGCGCCAGGCCGATGCTGTCGCCGACGATGAAGCCGCTGGCACTGCCGGTGACCGGCGCGGCGGTGCTGCCGTCGTAGACGCGGCTGCCGCCGAGGTAGCTGACGGTCACCGTGCGCGGCGTGATGCTGCCAGTGGTGCTGCCGGTCGGGTTGATGAGCTGGTAGTTGGTCGCGTCGGCGCCGCTGAGCGTGCCGCCGGTGATGTCGACGAGCTTGTTCGTGCCGACGTTGCGGGCGCCGGCGCCGCTGAACACCGCGCTGCCGCCGATGAGCACCGCGTCGCCCCCGATGAGGTCGCCTGAACTGCCGGTGACGCTGGCTGCCGCCGTGCCGTCGTAGACGCGGCTGAGCGTGTTGTAGACGGCGGTCAGCGCCTTGGGCGTGATGTTGACCGTGACGCCGCTGGTGGCGGTGATGCTGTAGTTGGCCGCGTCGGCACCGTCCAGGTCCAGACCCGCTACGTTCACCGGCTTGGCCGTGCCCGCGCCCTTGTCGAGCATGGTGCCGGTGGTGGTGCCGGTGGCCGGCGCGTTGACGGTGACTTCGTCGCCGAAGATCAGGTCGGCCGGGTTGGGCGCGATGGTGCCGCTGGCGCTGACGACCACATCGACCTCGGTGCTGCCGTTGTAGGTGCGGTCGACCGCGGCCACGCCAGTGAGGCCCTCGATGCGCAGCGGCTTGGGCGTGATGGCCCCGAAGCTCACCGCACTGGTGGTGGTCAGAAGGTAGTTGCCGGCGTCGCTGCCCGCCAGCGTGATGCCGCTGATCTGGATGGTCTTGTCGGCGCCTACGTTCTTGCCGGCAGTGAATACCGCGGACTGCGAAAGCACCAGGGCATCGCCGTTGATGGCATTGCCGGCCGTGGCCGTGACCAGCGCCGTGTCGCTGCCGTCGTAGACCTTGCTCTGCCCGCTGTAGCTGGGCGTCAGCGGTCGCTGCGTGATGTTGGCGGTGGCCGTGCCAGTGGGGTTGGTCAGGGCGTAGTTGCCGGCGTCCGCACCGCCGAGCCGGCCGCTGGTGATATTGATGCTCTTGCCGTTGCCCACGTTGCGGGCGCCGCTGCCCACGAAAATGCCGCTGCCCGCGATGCTGACGCTGTCGGTGTCCAGCACGTCGGTGGACGAGCCCGTGACGGTGGCCGCCACGCCGCCGTCGTAGACCTTGTTCACGCCGACGTAGACGGCCGTCAGCGGCTTGGGTGCGATGTCGACGGTCACGCCCGTGGTGGCTGCCACGCGGTAGTTGGCCTCGTCGGTGCCGCTGAGCGTCAAGCCGTCGACGACCAGCGGCTTGTTCTGCCCGGCAGCCTTGGTGAGCATGGTGCCGCTGGTCACGCCGCCGGCGGGCAAGTTGATGGTGACGTTGTCGCCGGGCTCGATGTCGGCGCTGCTGGGCGAGACGGTGCCCGTGGTCGTGACCACAACGTCGACGGCGCGCCCGCCGTTGTAGGTGCGGTTGGTGGCGGTGGCGCCGCTCAGGCCGTCGATGCTGATGAACTTGGGGGTCACGCTGGCCGTGGTGCTGGCGGTGGTGCTGGCCAGTCTGTAGTTGCCGGCGTCACTGCCCGACAGGCCGATAGCGCTGACTTGCACAGCTTTGCCATTGCCTACGTTCTTGGCGACGTCCGCAGCGCCCGCGAAGACGGCGGTCTGGCTGAACACCACCGTGTCGCCGCTGATCACGCCGGCGTTGGTTGCCGTTACTGGCGCGGTGATACCGCCGTTGTAGACGCGCGTGCCGTTGCCCGTGTAGGCCGCGGTCAGCGTCTTGGGCGTGATGTTGGCAGTGGTGCTGTCGACCGGGTTCAGCAGCGTGTAGTTGTTGCGTTCGACGCCCGTCAGGAAGCCGCCGCTCACGGCCACGGTCTTGCCGTCGCCGACATTCTTGCCGCCGGTGAAGGCGCCGCTGACCGAGAAGCCCAGCGCACCCAGGTCCACGCCCAGGATGCCGGACGAGGTCGCGCTGACCTGGGCCGTGGCCGTGCCGTCGTACACCTTGTTGGCCGCGGCGTACAGCGCCGTCAAGGGGCGCGGCGTGATGTCCACGCTCAGGCCGCTGGCGCCGCCGACGGCGTAGTTGGCCGCCGAATTGCCCGTGAGCGTCAGGCCCGTGATCGTCACGTCCTTGTTGTTGCCCACGTCCTTGGTGGCCACCGTGCCGCTGGTGATGCCGCCTGGCGGCAGCACCACGGTGACCTGGTCGCCCGTCAGCACGCCCGCGGCCAGCACGGTGGCGCCGAGGGTGCTGAGCGAGACAACGCGCGTGCCGTCGTAGACGCGGTCGGCAGCCGTGATGCCGGTCACGCCGAGCAGCCGCCTGGTGATGCTGGCCGTGGTGCTGGCCGTGGTCGACAGCAGCTCGTAGTTGCTGCCCTGTGCGCCGCCCAGCGCGATGTTGCTGATGGCCACCGGCTTGGCGTCGCCCGCCGCGCCGCTGGTGAAGATGGCCGTCTGCGAGAAGCTGACGGCGTCGCCAGCCACCAGACCCGAGGAACGGCCCTCCACGTTGGCACTGGTGTCTGCCAGACCGTTGTAGACGCGTGCCAGGCCGGTGTAGCTGACCGTGATGCCCTTGGCCGTGATGCTGGCCGTGGTGCTGGCGCTGGTGTTCTGCAGCGTGTAGTTGGCCGCACTGGTGCCGCCGAGCACGATGCCGGTGACGGACACCGGCTTGTTGCTGCCGACGTTGCGGGCATCCAGGCCCGTGAAGACGGCGTTCTGGCTGAAGGTGAGGGTGGGCGTATCGCCGGGGACCAGGTCGGCCGACGAAGGCGTGACGACGGCCGCGACGCCGCCCGTGTAGACGCGGTCCACGCCGGTGTATACCGCTGTCAGCGGCCGCGGCGTGATGTTGACCGTGACGCCCAGGCTGCCGTCCAGCAGGTAGTTGCCGGCGGCGGCGCCACCCAGCGTCAGGCCGCTGACCGTCACCGCCTTGGCGGTGCCTGCGTTCTTGTTGGCGATCGTGCCGCTCAGGCCCGAAGGCGACGGGTCGACCGTGATGACGTCGGTGTCCACCACGCCGCTGGCACCCAGGGTACCCGCGGTCAAGGCCACCGTGAGTTCGCCGTTGTAGGGGCGGTCGGTGGCCGTGACACCCAGCACCGACAAGGGCTTGGGCGTGATCGCCGCCGTCGTACTGGCACTGTTGGTGGCCAGCGTGTAGTTGCTCGCGGCGATACCGGTGAAGGCGATGCCGGTGATGCTGACGGTTTTGCCGGTGCCTGCGTCCTTGGTGTTGAAGTTGGCGGTGCGCTCCAGGCTGACGGCGTCGTCCGGGAAGATGCCCGAGTCAAAACTGTTGACATTGACGGTGGCCGTGGTGTTGCCGTCGTAGACCTTGTTGACCCCCGTGAACACCGGTGTCACGCCCTTGGGCGTGATGCTGCCGCTGATGATGGCTGTGGGGTTTAGCAGCGTGTAGTTGTTGTAGTCGTTGAAGTTCCCCCAGAAGCTGTTCGTCGTGACCACGACGCGCTTGCCCGTGCCGACATCCTTGGACTGGACGTAACTGCCTGGCGTGGAAGTGTCGGTGACGAAAAGGCCGTACTCGCAGGTCGTGCAGAAGGACTGATCGGCACGGAAGCGCACGTCGTCGCCTGGTGCGATGTCGGACGAGGTGACACTCAGCGCGGCATAGGCTTGGCCGTCGTAGACCTTGTCGATGGCCGTGTAGGTGGCCGTCAGCGGCTTGCGCGTGATGTTGACCGTGACGCCGGTGCTGCCGGTCAGCGTGTAGTTCGTGGCGTCTGCACCGCTGAGCGAGAAACCCGGCACGGTGACGGCCTTGGCGGTGCCGATGTTCTTGTTGGCGACCGTGCCGGTCACGGTGCCCGAGCCGGGCAGCGTGACCGTGACGGTGTCGGTGGGTATCACCGTGGCGGTGTTGACCGTGGCCCCGCTAACGTTCACGGCAATGTTGACGGTGCCGTCGTAGGCCCGGTCGCTGGCCACCACGCCCAGCACCGTCAGCGGCAACGGCGAGATCGTGCCACTGGTGGGGGCCGTGGTGTTGGTGAGCCGGTAGTTCGGGGCCTCGACACCGCCGATGACGCCGCCCGTGGCGGTGATGGTCTTGGAGATGACCGCACCCGAACTGTTGTAGGCGACATTCTTGTCGGCGAAGGTCGGCTGCGCAGTGGTGATGGTCAGGATATCGCCGCTGACGACGTTTGACAGGCGGGGCGTGATGCCGTTGGCGATGTTGGTGCCGTCGTAGAGCCGGTTGGTCTGCGCCGAGGAGGTATTGAGGAAGTAACTCACCGGGCGCGGATCGATGGTGACCGTGGTGCTGCCGGTCTGCGCCTGATAGTTGGCGGCGTCCAGGCCGCGCAGGCTCAAGCTGCTGCCCGCTACCGAGACCGGCTTGGTGGTGACGGCGCCCTCGGGCGTGTAGGCCACGTCTTTGCTGGCCACGGTGCCGTTGACGTTGGCGCTGCGCAGCACCACCTCGTCGCCCGCCACGATACCGGCCAGCGTGGCGCTGCCGGTGCTGACGTTGACATTGATCGAGCGGTTGTATTCGCGGTTGGTGGCGACCAGGCCGTTGACCGTCATAGCCCGTGGCGTGATGTCCACGGTGAGCGTGTCGATGCCGCCGATGCGATAGTTGCCCGCGTCATTGCCGCTCAGCGTTGCGCCAAGCACCGTCACCGGCTTGGCCGTGCCCACGTCCTTGCTGGCGAGCGTTCCGCTGGTGACCGAGGCGACATCGACCGTGACGTCGTCGCCGAAAACGGCACCGGTGACCGCCCCGCCGGCGGCCGTGACGGCCACCGTCGTCGAGCCGTCGTAGGCTCGGCTGGTGGCGGTGAAGCCGCCCACGTTGAGCGCCGCCCTGGCGATGCTGGCGGTGGTGCTCGTGCTGCTGGCCAGGCTGTAGTTGGCCGCCTTGCCGCGTGTGCCGTCGGCCACAGACAGCCCGGTGATGCTGACGGCCTTGTTCTGGCCGGCGTCGCGCGTGTCGAACACCGCCGAGGCAGCGCTCAGGTTGACCAGCAGGTCTTCTCCCGCCACCAGGCCCGAGGGCTGTGCGCCCGGCAGCAGCGTCGCGGCACGATTGCCGTCGTACACCTTGTCGGCCACCACGCCGGCCAAGGTGATGGCCTTGGGCGTGATGCTGAGCGTGGCGCTGCCGCTGACGCTGAGGTCGTAGCCGTTCTGCACCGAATACACGCCGGCAGCGGCCACCTGGTAGCTGCCCACGTCGGCAGAGGCTGCCGACGTGAAGATGCGGTCGGGCGAGGACACTGCGACGCTGCCGCTGCCGCTGCCGCTGCCGCTGCTGAGGCTGGCATTGCCGAAGGTTTTGTTGCCGTCGTAGATCTTGCTGGCGTCGGCCAGCGTCAACGCCAGCGGTGTCAGGAAGCGCGTCAGCAGCGGATTGCCGAAGCCTTCGTAGATGCGCCACACCTTGCCGGCCGAGCCCGTCGGGGCGATGTCCCAGTTCGCGAAGGTGGCGGCCTGCAGCAGCGCCGCGCTGGCGACACCCGTGCCACCGCCTGCGCTGCTGGCCTGACCGGTGGTGGTGGTGTTCCAGTAGCTGTCGGTCACGCTGCTGGCGTTGTTGTTGCGCCCGCCCACCAGTCCGCCGGTCACCCGGCTGTTGCCTCCCGTGGCCGAAACCGCACCGGTGGCATAGCTGCGCTGGATGCTCTGGTTGTTGTCGAAGCCCACCAACCCGCCGGCATTGAATTGGCCGCGGGGATTGTTCAGGGTGACCGCGCCCGTGGCGTAGGCGTCGGTGATGCCCGCCGCGACCAGTTGCCCATCGAGGTAGCCCACCAGCCCGCCGGCATAAACGGTGGTGAAGGTACTGAGGGTGGCACTGCTGGCCAGCTGCACGCTGCCCGTGGCATAGCTCTGGCGCAGCGGCGCCAAAGCCTGCGCAGACGTGTGATACGCGTCGTAGCGCCCGACCAGCCCGCCCAGGTGTTGGGTGCTTGTGGTGCCGGTGCCGATGACGTTGCCGGTGGCGTAGCTGCCCGCCACGCCGCGCGCGGCTTGGACGTCGCCGATCAGGCCACCCACGTAATGCGAGCCGCTCACGCTGCCCGTGGCAAAACTGTTGGTGACGTCGTCGGCGCTGCCGGTGGCCTGGTTGCGGTAGTAGGTGCCCAGCAGGCCGCCAGAATACTGGCCGCCGGTGACGCTGCCGGTGGCACGGCTGTTCAGCACCGGCGACAGGCCGTAAAAGTTGTCGTAGTAGCCCACCAGGCCGCCGGTGTACTGCCCCCCGCTGACGTTGCCACTGGCAGAGCTGTCGTTGAGCGCACCGGCCGTCGTGGACGAGGTGTCCAGGCGGCCTATCAGGCCCCCCACTTGGCCGGAGCCAGCGATGCCTTGAACTCGCCCGCTGGCGAAACCCGTGGTCAACCCGCCGCTTTGCAGGAACAACCGGCCGAACAGGCCGCCAACGTAGCTGCCAGAACTTCTGGCCGTGACCGTGCCACTGGCCGAAGCGTTGCTGATGCCCTCGCGGCTGATCGCTTCGCCGACCAGGCCGCCCACGTAGCTGTCGCCAACCACATTGCCGCTGGCACTGACGTCACTGAGCGCGGCGCCGTTGTAGTAGCCCACCAGGCCGCCGGTCATGTAGGTGCCGGTCACGGCGCCGCTGGCGCTGCTGTTGTTCTTGATGGTGCCGGTATTGCTGCTGTCGCCGAAATAGCCGACCAGGCCGCCGGCATAGTGCGTGCTGTTCGGGTTGCGTGAATTCAGCGCGGTCACGGCCGAACTGCTGCTGCTGCCACTGATGTGGCCGATGTACACCATGCCGACCAGGCCGCCGGCGTAAACGTTGCTGGCATCGCCGCGCACGGTGCCGCTGGCGCTGCTGCCGCTGATGCGGGAACCCACTATGTTGCAGAAGAAGCAGTCCACGCCGAAGCTGCCTATTAGGCCCCCGATATGCACAGTGCCGTCCGAGTTGCCGCTGACCGTGCCCGAAGCTGTGCCGCGCAGCAGGTCGCCAGAGCTCGGGTAGCGGCCGACCAAGCCGCCCACCTCACTGCCGCCACGCACCGTTGCCGTGGACGAGACGTCGGTGAAGCCACCGCTGCCGTCGGCGGCGCCCACCAGGCCGCCGGCATCGGCGTTGCCGCTGATCGTGCCCGTGGTCCGGACGTTGCTGACCGCGCCGTTGGTTCGCCCGGCAAGGCCGCCGACTCCGCCATCGGCCGTGGATGCGGTGACATTGGTGGCCAGCACCCAGGGGCTGTTGGCGGTGGGGCCCGTGATGGCCGCCGTCGTGCTCATGTAGCCGACCAGGCCGCCAACCCAGTCGCCGCCCGAAACGGCGGCGGGCGTGTAGATGCCGCCGGTGATGGCCGCCGCCGAGTTGTAGTGGCCCGCCAGGCCACCCGTGCGCTGGCCGCCGGTGACAGCGCCTTCCACGGTGACGCTGGACCAGCCGCCGGCCATCGAGAAGTCGCCTACCAAGCCGCCGACGTAGCCGACGTTGTTGCCCCCAGTGACCGCGCCGCGCGCGGTGCTGCCGGTGATGGCTGACGTGCCGGTGCCCGAAGCCTGTCCCACCAGCCCGCCGGTGTCGCCGCCGCCAGTGACGGTGGAACTGATGGCCGTCTGGCCGTTGACGATACTGGCGTTATTGCTGGCAAAGCTGCCGACCAGGCCTCCAGTGTTGGCGCTGCTTCCGCTGCCCCCCACCACGGCACCGCTGGCACTGCCATTGGTCAGGGTGCCGGCATTGGTGTACCTGCCCACCAACCCGCCGGTGTTGCCCGCAGTGCCGGTGCCACTGACGCTGCCGCTGGCGCTGACGTCGTTGAAGCCGCTGCTGCCCGCGGCCTCGCCCACCAGGCCTCCGACATTGCCGCTGCCCCGCACGGTGCCGGTGGATCGGGCGTTTCTTACCGCGCCGCCGCTGCGGCCGATCAAGCCGCCGGCGCTGCCGCCGGCTGCTGTCGAGGTCACGTCGATGGCCACGGTCATCAAGCTGGCTGACGAGGTGCCGCCGATGGCCGCTGCAGTGCTCATGTATCCGACCAGGCCACCGACCCAGTCGCCGCCAGAAACAGTGGCGGGCGTGTAAATGCCGCCCGTGATGGCCGCCGCCGAGTTGTAGTGGCCCGCCAGGCCGCCCGTGCGCTGGCCGCCGGTGACAGCGCCTTCCACGGTGACGCTGGACCAGCCACCGGCCATCGAAAAGTCGCCCACCAGGCCGCCGACATCACCGACGTTGTTGCCACCGGTGACCTCGCCGCGTGCGGTGCTGCCGGTGATGGCTGACGTGCCGGTGCCCGAAGCCTGCCCCACCAGGCCGCCGGTGTCGCCACCGCCGCGCACCGTGGACGTGACCGCGGTCGAGCCGTTGACGATGCTGCCGACGCTGTTGAAACTGCCCACCAGGCCGCCGGTGATCGCGCTGCTGCCGCTGCCGCCCTGCACGGGGCCAATGGCCGTGGCTACGCCCACGGTGCCCGTCAGGTTGCCGCTGTTGGTGTAAGTGCCCACCAAGCCACCGATGTTGCCGGAGGTGCCGGTGCCGGTCACGGCGCCCGTGGCGCGCACGTTGCTGATGCCGCCGGCGCCATCGGCATGGCCAATCAGGCCACCGGCGCTGCCTGCAGAGGTGACCGTGCCCGCCGCCGTGAACCCGGAGACGATGCCGCTGGTGCGTCCGGCCACGCCGCCGGCCATGCCGCTGCTGCCCGTGGCCACGACGGTGGTGGTCAGCGGCGTGCTGGCGGGCGTACCGCTGATCGTCAGGACCGCGGTCGAACCCATCGCACCGACGAGGCCGCCGACAACGCCGGAGCCGGTGACGGTCGAACCCAAGAAAGCGACGGTGTTGCTGTCGCTGATCGCCAACGCGGCCGACGCACCATAGGTCCCAACCACGCCGCCGGTCACGCTGCCGCCGTTCACGGTGGTTGCGGGCGTCTGCCCGGAAGCGGCGGCGCCCGCAGTGCTGTTGATGATGCCGCCGCTCATCGAGAAGTTGCCCACGAGCCCGCCAACCGATCCACCATTGGAGGCGGCGGTAACGTTTCCTGTGGCCGAACTGCCCGTGATCGAGCCCGCTCCAGTGGCACTTCCCACCAGCCCGCCGACCGACGCGCTGGCGACGTTTGACGTGACATTGCCGCTGGCGCTGGAACTGTTGATGCTGGCAGTGGCGCCACCGCTGGGGAAGTTGCCGACCAGGCCTCCTACGAGCGCGCCGCCGGTCACGGAGCCCGTGGCGGTACTGCCCGTGATCGCTGCGCTGGTGGCGCCGATCAGGCCGCCTGCCCAAGTGCTGTTGTGCGTGGCCGTGACGTCCACGCTCGAGCTCGAGCCGGTGACCGTCGACGAGGTTTCGCCGACCAGTCCACCGAGCCAGGCATTGCCTGAGGTCTGCGCGCTGCCGGTGGAGGAACTGCTGCTGACCGCCGCGGCTGTCCAGCCGACCAGGCCGCCCATGTGGACCGCAGTGCCTGTGAGCGTCGCTCCGGCGCTGCTGCTGCTGATCGGCGTGCTGACGCTGTAGCCGACGAGGCCGCCCGTGCGATTGCCGCCACTGATGGCCACGGGTGAACCGGGCGCACCGACCGAGCTGCCGTTGATCGAACCGGTCGTGCTTTGGCCGACCAGTCCGCCTACATAGAGTGAGGTGCTCGAACTGCTGACCGGTACGGTGCTGGTGACCCTGGTGATCGAGGTTCCCGAGGTCACCGCGGCCAAGGCACCCGCGCTGCCGATGCCCGATACGCTGCCGCCGCTGAGCGCGAGGTTGCGGATGTCGGCGCCGTTCGTGGTGGCGAAAAGGCCGGCAGCGGTGAATCCGTTGGTCGTCAGGCCCGAGACCGTGTTGCCCAAACCCTCGAACCGTCCTCCGAACGAGTTGACGGCGCTGACATCTGGCGTGACTTCGTTGCCTATCGGATTGAAATTGCCGATCGACGCCAGGTCGATGTTGGCCCCGACGGCGTAGTTGCCGGTGCGCGAGAGCGAATCGATGCCCTGCAAGCCGGCTGCGTCGACCACCACCGTGAACGTGTTGGGCGTGCCGTTGCTGCCCAGCTTGGTGGAGAAGTTGTTCCCGGCAGGGAGGTTGACCGGGGCGCCAATGGTGTAAGTGCTGGTGTTGCCGGCCGCCACGGCGCCCTGGCCGTACTCGAAGGCCAGCGATGCGGTGCCGGTGCCGGTCAACGCCGCGTTGACGCTGATGTTGTTGTGCGCATTGAGCGTGAGCTTGTTCGCCGACCAGGTGACCGCGGCGCCGACGCTGATGTCGCCGAGGTCGCTGCCGTTGGCCGCCGCGGCCGTGGCGATGGTCACGTTGCCGCCACCCAGGTTGGTGGACAGCGTGTCCGCACCGATGCTGCTGCTGGTGGACGCGCCGCCGCCGGCGACGATCGCGAAGTTGGTCGGGTCGATCAGCCAGGTGCCGGCGCTGCCGCCCGGGGCCGTGGTAGTGACCCGCGCGCTGTCGGCGATGGTGACGCTGGCCGCGGAGGTTTCGACGAAGCCGCCCTTGCCGCTGGCCGAGCTGGCGTCGATGTTGCCGGCCAGCTGAGCCGTGCCGCGCTGCATGTCGCCGATCAGCATCACGCGGCCGCCGTCGCCGCCGTTCGGCGCCGCGGCCTGGATCTGGCCGCTGCTGACGACTGTGTCGCCGGTGATCCAGATCTCGCCGCCGCGCTCGGTGATGGTGTTGGCGCGCACCAGTCCGCTGTTGTTGACCAGCGAGGCCGCGATGCCCTCGGCCGAGGCCGCCGTCAGGCGCACCACGCCGCCGTCGGCCTGGATGCTGCCGCTGTTGAGCACCGATCCCGCCGCGCCGGGCGTGACCACGGCCGAGATCAGGCCGTTGCCGCTGATGCTGACGGTGGCGGCGCTGCCCGATGCCAGCAGCACCTGGCCGGCGTCGACCGCGATCTCGCCCTGGTTGTCGACCTGCTTGCCGAACAGCGCCAGGTAGCCGCTGGCGCTGGCGCGCAGCGTGCCCTGGTTGACCACGCTGCCCTGGCCGCCCACGTCTTTGAACTGGTAGCGGCCGGCGTCGAAGTCCTGCTGCGTCAGGTCCAGCGTGCTGGCCACCAGCCCACCCACGTCGACCTTGGAGCCGGGCGCGAACAGCACGCCGTGGGGGTTGGTCAGGAACACCTGGCCGTTGGCCTTGAGCTTGCCGTAGATCTCGGAGCCGCTGTTGCCCACCACGCGGTTGAGCGCCACCGAGGCGCTGCTGGGCTGGCGGAATTCGACCGTGGCGGCGCTGCCGATGTTGAAGCTCTGCCAGTCCATGCCCAGGCGCTGGGTCGACTGCTGGATGAGCAGCAGATTGGCACCCTGCTGCACCTGCCCCTGGCCCACCACCACGCGCCCGCCGCTGGGCAGCGTGCCCGGCGCCGGCTGCGCGTAGGCCAGCCCCGCCCCGCCCAGCACGGCCGAGAGCAGCCAGGCCAGCAGGCGCGACAGGCGTTGCCGGCGGCGCTCGGCGGC
>JALHPY010000070.1 GCA_022842305.1 Rubrivivax sp. | reverse complement strand
CGGCAGCGGCGCGATGGACGGCCGCGTGGTGACCGGCGCCGGTGCGGCCAGCCCGACCGGGGCATCGCCGAAGAGATCGGCAAAGGGGTCGTCGGCGGCCGATGCGGCCGCGGCGGCCGATGCGGCCGCGCGCGCCTCGATCACGTAACCGCCGATCTGCACCTGGTCGCCGGGCGCCAGCGGGTGTTCGCGGCCGGCGCCCACCGCCATGCCGTTGACGCTGATGGGGTTGCTGCCGTTGTCGACGATGCTGTAGCGGCCGGAGCGGAACACGATGCGCGCATGCACGCGCGAAATCGTGCGCTCGGGGTCGGGCAGCACGAGCTGGTTGTTGTCGGCGCGACCGATGGTGCCGCCGATCTCGTCGAACTGGGCCACAGGCCCTTCGGCGCGGGCGCCGTTGTAGCTGAGCACCGTCAGCACGATCATCCAGCGGCTCCAGGAAGGTAGACAGGCCGGAGCATAGCGTCAGCGCAGCACATAGAAGCGGCCCTCGATCAAGGCCAGCCGCACAGGCCACTCGACGCGACCCCCATCGGCCAGTTCGCTGTGCAGCGCCGGGCCGCCGTCTGGGCCCAGGCATTCGAGCAGGCGGCCGCCCGCCAGCGGCCGCAGGCGCAGTGTGTCGGCCTTGGGCATGGCGGGCTTCAGGGGCTTCTTGGCATGCCATTGCTGCATCTGCAGCCGCAGCCGGCCCACGTCGTCGGCCAGGCTGCGCTGGTAGGCCTGCGCCAATTCCTCCAGCCGCATGCGCGAAGCCAGCACCAGGGGCTCGGGGTCGCCGCGCTGCAGGCCGAGCACCAGGCCCTGCAGATAGGTGGCGGCAGCGCCCAGCACATCCGAGGGTTGCGCCACCACCGGTGCGTCCAGCCAGCGCCAGCGCGGAAAGCTGATCTTGAGGTCGGCCAGCTGGCGCAAGGTGGCCGGCAGTTCGGTCACTTCGTCCAGCGGCGGCGCCCAGTCGATGCGCGCCAGGGTGCGCGCGTTGTCGGGGTGAGCCACCTGGCCGACGCGCGGCAGCAGCAACTGCACGCTGGCGCCGCACTTGCCGTCGCTGATGCGCGGCTCGGGCGCAGCGGTGGCGCCAGGCGGCGGCGGCTCGATCACCAGTTCGAGCTCGTTGCCACCCGCCTTGGTGTACTCGTGGATGGGCAGGGTCACGACGTGTCGGGCGGCACTGGTGCGGGCCAGCGGCACGCCGTTGAGCAGGGCTTCGGCGACCACGCCTATGCTTTCCAGCCGCAGCACCAGCAGGCGTTCCATCAGCGCAGACTCCAGTCCAGCAACCGGGCCTCTGGCAGCAAGGGCAGCGTGAGGGTCTGGCGGCCGAGCAGCGGGTCTTCGAGCAGCAGCGGCAGCGTCACCGGCTGGACGCGCAGCGCCGCAAACCATTCGAAGCCACCGCCGCCGGTGACGCGCGGACGCAGGCCGGCCTCACCGACCAAGGCGCCGGTGCAGACATCGGCCGCCTGCAGCACGCCGCCGCTGTCCCCGGCCAGCGGCAGCACTTCGGCCACGAAGGGCAGGCTGAAACTCACCGAGGTTTGGGCCATTGCGGCCAGCAGGGGGGGCTCGGCGGCCTCGCGCGCCAGGGTCAGATCGAGCGGCGCGGCGTCGACGCAGCGCAGCCGCAGCTTGGCGCGCGCGCCACCGTGGGCGATCTCGCCCTCGAGTTGAAGGTCGGCGTGTACGGCCTGCAGCTTGAACTCGGCCAGCAGGCGCAGGTAGGCACGGCCGTCCAGGCCGCCAGCGCCCAGGCTCCACCCCCAGGTCAGGGCCGCACGCCCGCAGAGCAGCGCCAGGCTGGCCTCCAGCCGCGGCACGGCCATGCCGGGGATCGCCGTCCACGCGGCCAACAGCTTGTGCAAGGCCTGCGCGGTGGCGCCATCCAGGCCTTGCTCGAAGCCGGCCCGCAGCGCGCTGGCGTCCAGCGCCACAGCGTCGCATTCGATGCGGCAGCGCGTGACCAGGTGCAGGGGCTCGGGCGCCTTGTCGCCGACAGCCGTGCGGCCCGTGGGCGCTGCACGCTGCAGCTCGACCCACCATTGCTCGGACGGCCAGACCCAGATGTGGGTATCCAGGGCGCCGAGCGCATCGCCGTCGTCGCGCAGGCCGCAGACTTCGAGCGCCAGGCAGGCCACGTCGGGCGCGGTCTCGGCCGCGAGGGCCACGCCCGGAGGGGCCAGCGGCGGGCCGGGCTCGGCCGCGGCCACCGGCCAGCTGAAGGCCCGGGTCTCGTGACCCTGCCAGCGCCACAAGCCGTGCGCACCGACGTACTCGACCGCAGGATGCAGCTCGCCCTGGCACACCGCGTGGGCGCGCGCGCGCAGCTGCAGTCGCGCCGCCGGCAACTGCCGGGGCGGCCGCGAGAGCGCGGCAATCAGTTTCGGCAAGGGGCGCGCGGCGTCGATGCGCAGAGGCGGCGGCAAGGGAATGTCGGCACGCAGCCACTGGCCGGCCTGCAGCACATAGTGCTGGGCCACGGCCGGTTCGAGCAGCCGCAACTCGACGCCCTCGAGATCACAGGCGCGCAGCGGTGCCGGCAGCGGCTCAAGCGGCTGCAGCTCGCCGCGCACACCCAGGGCGCCGAAGCGTGCCACCAGCATCTCGTCGGCAGCCGCCAAGGCCGCCGGGGCGATGCGCGCGTCGCCGCGCTGCTGCAGCTCGGCCAGCGAGCGCTGCACCAACTGGTGGGCGGTATTCCACGCGCGCTCACGCGGTGCCGCCAGCAGGCCCGCAGCCCATTCGAAGCTCGGCTTGTCCTGGAAGGACGGCCCCCATACGAAGCACAGGTTCACATAGCGCGCCACGGCGCCGGCGCGCACCAGGCCGCGCTTCTCGGCCTGCTGCACCGCCAGCTCGACGAAGGCGGTGTAGCGGTCGCCCAAGCGCTCGGGCATGGCCGGCCAGAGGTCGGCCAGCAACGTGCCCAGCTCGCCCACGAAACGGGCCCAGGCGGCCTGCTCGATGGCCGCGGTATCGGGGGGATGCATCGCTGCGCTTGCCCTTCGGCCCGGCCGCCGTCAGTTGACCTTGACCAAGGCGCCCTTGACCGTCACGACGCCGTCGGCCTCGAAGTTGGACAACGCACCCTTGAACGCCAGCTTCGCCTTGGCGGTGCCCTCGATCTGCACCGCCTCGATCTTGATGCCTGCGGGTTCGAGCACGATCGTGCTGCTGCCCACCTTGAGCGTGATCTTGGTCTTGGACTCGATGGTCACGTCTGAGGTGGCGTCCAGCGTGTACTTGTCCTGGGCCGTGACGGTGATGGCGTCCTTGACCGTGAGGTTGTGCTTCCCCTTCTTGACCGTGACGTCGAACTTGCCCTCGGTCACCGTCTCGGTGCGGTCGTTCTTGATCGTCAGCGTCAGGTCGTGGTTGACATCGGTCTTCAGATCGTTCTTGACCAGCTCGGTGCGGTCCTTCTCGGCCTGCAGGTAAAGCAGTTCGCTGCCCTTCTTGTCGTCGAACTTGAGCTCGTTGAAACCGCCACCGCCCTTGGAGCTGTTGGTCTTGATGGTGCTGACGGTCTGGTTGTCCGGCAGGGTATAGGGCGGCATGTTCTCGGCGTTGTAGACACCGCCGGTGACCATGGGCCGATCCGGGTCGCCCTCGAGGAAGTCCACCACCACCTCCTGCCCGATGCGCGGCAGCATCACCACGCCCCACTGCTTGCCGGCCGAGGACTGGGCCACGCGCACGAAGCAGGAACTGCTGGCGTCCTTCTTGCCTTCGCGGTCCCAGAAGAACTGCACCTTCACGCGGCCGTACTTGTCGGTGTGGATCTCCTCGCCGGCCGGGCCCACCACGATGGCCGTCTGCGGGCCCTGCACGCGCGGCTTGTGCGTCAGGCGCGGCGGGCGGAAGGGCACGCTGGACGGGAAGGCGCTGAAATCGCACTCGTGCGTGGAAGCCTTGTCGGTGCCCGATTCGTAGCCCGCGATGCGCATGCGGATGTGCGTGGCGTGCACGATGTACTCGCCGTTCTGCCCCCCCACGGGATGCTCTTTCAGGTTGAAGCGCGCACCCGTGCACAGGCGCAGCGAATTGGTGCTGCCTTCGGCCGCGGAACGCTGGGCCTGCAGCGCTTCCAGGCGCTGCTTGGCCAGCGCCGCGACCTCGGGGGTGAGCGCCGACTGATCGCCGGGCTCGTCGCCCGGCCGGGGTACGCCGGAGGGGTAGTCGTAGGCCTCGATCTTGGCGTGCGGGTGCTTGAAGCTGACCGCCTGGTCCTTGGCATAGCCTTCCCCCGGCACCATGAAATTGTGGTCGCGCAGGCTGATCTTGCCGGTCTGCAGTTGCCGGCTCCAGCGCCAGTGCGTGACCACCGTCCCCAAGGTGCGCTCGCGGTCGTTGCCCTGGAAGGACAGATCGCTGAGCCCGAGCTCGTTGACGTGGATGGCGGGCAGGTTGGCCAGCACCATCTGGTGCTGGCCCGGCGTGTGCCTGAAGAAATAGAAGATGCCCTCTTCCTCCATCAGCCGGCTGATGAAGTTGAAGTCGCTCTCGCGGTACTGCACGCAGTACTCGCGCTTGCGCTGCGAACCCTGCACCTCGAACTTGATGGAGGCGCCGTAGGGTTCGACCACGGCCTTGATGATGTCGTTGACGGTCTTCTTCTGGAACACGCGCAGGTTGGCGCTGCGCGTGAGCATCCACAGCCAGGGCACGATTTCCAGCCGGTACGCCAGCTTCTTGGCCACCACGCCTTCGTAGGCCGCGCTGGCCACCAGACCGTGGTACGAACGGACCGCCCCCTGGCTGTCGCTGACCGCCACCTCGGCAGGGGCGCCCAGCAGCTTCTCGAAGTCAACATCCAGGGTGGGCGCACCCAGCGCCACCACGCTGTAGGCGTACAGGCTGGACAAGGCCTCGCGGCCGTCGACAGAGAACAGCTCGAGCGCAGGGCCCGACACCAGCTTCAGCTTGGCGGTGAAGATCTCATTCATGGGCGGCAGGCTCCTGTGGCAGGCGCGCCCGGGTCAGCCAGCCGCGCACCGGCTTGCCGCCTTCCTGGCGCAACACCACCTCGCGCAGGGCCATGTCGGCGAAGCCGTTGGCCGAGAGTACATCCAGCACATAGCCGTGGCGATGGCTGTAGCGGCCGTGGTGATACAGCTTGTAGTCGGGTTGGCCCTCGCCATCGTCGTGGGCCTCGACGGTGAAGACCAGCCAGCCGCCCGGCACCAGGCTGCGGCACGCGGCGGCGGCAAACTCGTCCAGTCGACCGAAATAGCACAGCGTGTCGGCCGAGATCAGCAACTCGCAGCAGGCCGGTCGCGTGCGCAGAAAGGCCACCAACTCGGCCTGCACCAGCTCGTCGTAGGCCTGGCGCAGCTTTGCGCGGTCCAGCATCTGCTGCGACAGGTCCACCCCCACCAGGCTGCGCGCCCAGCGCGCCACCTGCTCGGCGCACAGCCCGGTGCCGCAGCCGGCGTCGAGCACGCGCAGCGACTTGTCGGGCACCTGGGCCAGCAGTTCGGCCACCATCTCGCCCACCAGCGCCGGCGCGCGGTAGCCCAGCGACGCCAGCTTGGCGTCGAAGGTCTCGGCGAAACCACCGAAGGTGGCACGCACGTAGTCGTCGGAGGCGCGGTCGGGCACGCCCTCGCCGGTGATGGCCGCGATGTGGTGCCGCGGCTCGGGGTGGTCAGGCTCTTCCTGCTGCCACTTGCGGTAGAGCTCGAGCGCCAGATCGGTGAGGCCCACATCGGCATAGGCCCGGCCCAGCACGCGCCGCAGCAGCGGGTTGCGCGGGTCGGTGAGCAAGCCCTTGGCGCACTGCTCGATGGCCTGGCTGAAGCGGCCGGTGCGCAAGTACAGGCTGGCCAGGTTCTGGCGCGCGTCGCTGAAGCGCGGCACGCGCTCGAGCAAATCCTGGAAGGTCTTCTCGGCCTCTTCGAGCCGGTTGAGCTGACCCATCAGCACGCCCAGGTTGCTGACGGCGTCGAAGCGGTCGGGGTCCAGCTCGATGGCGCGGCGGTAGCAGCGCTCGGCTTCTTCCAGGCGCCCCATGCGCACGCATACCAGCCCCAGGTTGTTGTGGAACATGGCCTGCTTGCCGTCGATGGCGATGGCGCGGCTGATGAGCTCGTGACCGCGCTCGCGCGAACCTTGCTGGCCCTCGAACATGCCCGACAGGTGCAGTACGTCGGGATTGTCGGGCGCCAGCGTCTGCAGCAGTTTGTAGCCCTTGCCGGCCGCATCCAGCTGGCCCGCCACGTGCGCCTTCATGGTGCTTTGCAGCAGATCGGGTATCGACGTTTCGGTGGCGGGCGTGTTCATGGCGGGCGGGGATGGCAGTCGAGCAAGTTGGGGCGGACCTGTGCGCTCAATCGAAGGCGTAGACAAACTGGCCATCGGCCACCGACACCGCCACGCGCGTGATCGGCGTGCCCTGCATCATGCGGGTGAGGAACTCGCGGCTGATGTCGGGCAGCATGGTGTTGGTGAGGATGGCGTCGATCATGCGGCCGCCCGATTCGCTTTCGGTGCAGCGGCTGACGACCAGCTTGATGACGTCGTCGCTCACCTCGAACGGGATCTTGTAGCGCGCCTCGACGCGCTTCTTGATGCGGCCCAGCTGCAGCTTGACGATCTTGCCCAGCATCTCGTCGGACAGCGGGTAGTACGGGATGGTGACCAGGCGGCCCAGCAGCGCCGGCGGGAACACCTTGAGCAGCGGCTCGCGCAACGCCTTGGCCATGCCCTCGGGGTCGGGCATCAGGTCGGGGTCCTTGCACAGGCTGGCGATGAGCTCGGTGCCGGCATTGGTGGTGAGCAGGATCAGGGTGTTCTTGAAGTCGATGAAGCGGCCCTCGCCGTCTTCCATGTAGCCCTTGTCGAAGACCTGGAAGAACATCTCGTGCACGTCGCTGTGCGCCTTCTCCACCTCGTCGAGCAGCACCACGCTGTAGGGCTTGCGCCGCACCGCCTCGGTCAGCACGCCGCCCTCGCCGTAGCCCACGTAGCCCGGGGGCGCGCCCTTGAGCGTGCTGACGGTGTGCGCCTCCTGGTACTCGCTCATGTTGATGGTGATGAGGTTCTGTTCACCGCCGTACAGCGCCTCGGCCAGCGCCAGCGCGGTCTCGGTCTTGCCTACGCCCGAGGTACCAGCGAGCATGAACACGCCGATGGGCTTGCTGGGGTTGTCCAGGCCGGCGCGGCTGGTCTGGATGCGCTTGGCGATCATGGCCATGGCGTGGTCCTGGCCGATGACGCGCTGGCCCAGCGCCTGGGCCACGTTGAGGATGGTCTCGATCTCGTTGCGCGCCATGCGCCCGACCGGGATGCCGGTCCAGTCGCCCACCACCGCGGCCACGGCCTGGTAGTCCACCGTGGGCAGGATCAGCGGCGTTTCGCCCTGCAGCGCCGTGAGCTGGCCCTGCACCTCGTTCAGTTGCGCCAGCAGCGCCACGCGCTCGGCCTCGCGTTCAGCGTCGGTAGGACCATCGGCCTTGGCCGCCTGTGCGGCGTCGGCTTCGAGCTTGCTGCCCGTGCCTTCGACCGGGCGGATGCCGGCGCGCAGCTTGCCGCGCAGGTCGAGCAGGCGGTCGACCAGTTCGCGCTCGGTCTTCCAGCGTGCATCCAGCTCGGCCAGGCGCGTGCGCTCGACGCTCAAGTGCTCGTTGGCTTCGGCCTCGCGCTTGGTGGTGTCGATGCCGATGGCCTTCTCGCGGCCGATGATGCCCAGCTCGGTTTCCAGCGCCTCGATGCGCTTGCGGCTGTCGTCCACCTCGGCCGGCGTGGCGTGCAGGCTGACCGCGACGCGCGCGCAGGCGGTGTCGAGCAGGCTCACACTCTTGTCGGGCAACTGGCGCGCCGGGATGTAGCGGTGGCTGAGCTTGACCGCGGCTTCCAGCGCTTCATCCAGGATCTGCACCTTGTGGTGCTTTTCCATGGTGCTGGCCACGCCGCGCATCATCAGGATGGCCTTGGGCTCGTCAGGCTCGTCGACCTGCACGGTCTGGAAGCGGCGCGTCAGCGCCGGGTCCTTCTCGATGTGCTTCTTGTACTCGGCAAAGGTGGTGGCGCCGATGGTGCGCAGCGTGCCGCGCGCCAGGGCCGGCTTGAGCAGGTTGGCCGCGTCACCCGTGCCGGCCGCGCCGCCGGCGCCCACCAGGGTGTGCGTCTCGTCGATGAACAGGATGATGGGCTTGGGGCTGCCCTGCACCTCGTCGATGACGCTGCGCAGGCGCTGCTCGAACTCGCCCTTCATGCTGGCACCGGCCTGCAGCAGGCCGACGTCGAGCGCGCGCAGTTCGACTTCCTTCAAGCTGGGCGGCACGTCGCCGCGAGCGATGCGCTGGGCAAAGCCCTCGACCACCGCGGTCTTGCCGACACCGGCCTCGCCCACCAGGATGGGGTTGTTCTGGCGCCGACGCATCAGGATGTCGACCACCTGGCGGATCTCGTCGTCGCGGCCGACGATGGGGTCCATCTTGCCTTCACGCGCCTGCGCGGTGAGGTCGACCGTGAACTTCTTCAACGCCTCTTGCTTGCCCATCGCGGCCGGAGCGATGGCGCCGCTGGCCTCACCGGGGGCCGCGCCGCCGGCAGCACCGCCGCTGCCGTCGCTGGCGCCCTGCCCGTCCTCGGGCGAGCCGGCGATGGTCTTGGCCAGCGCGTCGGACAGGTCGTCGACCTTGAGCTTCTCGAACTGCCGGCTGATGGCCACCAGCGCGTTGCGCAGGTTCTTGGTCTTGAGCATGCCCACCAGCATGTAGCCGCTGCGCACCACGTTGTCGCCGTACAGCAGCGTGCCGTAGACCCAGCCGCGCTCGACCGCGTCGGCGATGTTCTCGGCAATGCCCGAGATGCTGGTGGCGCCGCGCGGCAGGCGGTCGAGCGCGGCGGTCAGGTCGCGCGCCAGCGCCGACATGTCCAGCTGCGTGTGCTTGATGACGCGGTGCCAGTCGGAGTCTGCGCCCTGCAGCAGCTGCGCCAGCCAGTGCTCGAGCTCGACATAGGGGTTGCCGCGCAACTTGCAGAACACCGTGGCACCCTCGACCGCCTTGTAGGTGGTCGGGTTGAGCTTGCCGAACAGCGTGACGCGATTGATCTCTGCCATGGACGATCACCTTTCAGGGTGGGGAAGTCAGTTCTTGTGCGTTGAGCTTGAGCAGGGGTCTTTCACCCGGGCGGCGCGGGCCGACCCAGGTGGTCCAACCCAACCGGCCCTGCGTGCCCAGGCGGCACAGCGGGCGGTCGGCCGGGCGCAGTTCGAGCTGCAGATCCCACCCCAATTCTTGCCCCAGGTAATGTGCCACCAGCGCCTGCAGCGCGGGCAGGGCCTTCCCCGTAGGCAGCAGCGATTCGAAGGTGGCTGCGTCGACCGGGCCGATGTGCAGGCGGAAGTGGTGCTGGCGGTCGAACACCGCGCCGCCCAGCACCGCGCTCACGCCCAACTGCGCCGTGGAGGCGCGGCGCGAGGCGCGCTTGCGGCCGATGCGCGAACGCTCTTCCGGCAGCAGGCGCATCCAGCGGCCGGCAAAGGACTCGACGCGCACCGGCACGCGCAGATAGCCCGACAGCAACGCCTGCAACCCGTCGACCGAGCGCACCTGGCGGCTCAGCGGCCCGGCAAAGGCCAGCTTGGCCTGCGGCGGCAGGGCTTCGCGGCCGCGCCATTCAGGGCCCCCGATGCCGATGAGCGAGCCCACGTAATCGGCGAATCGGTCTTCGTCGGGCCGGTCGTGGCTGGCCGCCGGCTGCGCCTGCGCCCAGGCGCGGTAGAACAGCAGCAGCAGCCGGTGGTGAAACATGTCGGCAAAGTGCACCAGCGTGGCGTCGCCCTTGTGCAGCAGGCGTTCGCGCGCATAGCTGGTCATGTGCAGCGGCAGCGGGCCGTTGGGGCCGAACAGGCCGAAGAAGCGCACCTCGAGCCGGCGCACGCCGGCCTTGTAGCTGTCGCCCACGGCCGACAGCGAGGACGGTGCAAAGCCCAGGTCGGGCGCCTGGCCCAGGCGCAGCGGCTCGTCGGCCGGGCGCCGCGCCTGGCCCAGGCGCGGCAGAGTGGGGTGGTGCGCCTCGATCGCGCGCAGCGCCTGGAAAAAGTCCCAGCGGTGCGGCGCCTTGGCGATCTCGTCCAGCGGATCGGCGTGGGCAGAAGCGCTCACAGCAGCGGCCTGGCCCCGCAACGCGGCAGGCCCACGAGGATGTCGCCGCGCGCTGCCGAATGCACACGCGTCTGCGTGAAGCCGTTGATCGAGACGTGGCGAGCGAAGAAGCGCTCGAGCACGCAGCCCAGCAGGAAGGCGCCACCGCCTTCGAAGGCGTGGTCGTCGATCTCCATCTCGACGGCCACGCCGCGCCCGAAGGTGATGGGGCCGGCCATGGGCAGGCGCCGCACCACCGGCTTGATCTTCACCGAACGCAGGCCGTCGATCTGGCGCTGGCCCACGGCATCGCCGGTGGAGGCGTACAGGCGCAGGATCTGGCGCAGCGTGGCCGCGCCCTGATCGTTGTCGGTGTCCAGCAGCGAGAGCTGGTTGAGCGCCAGCTGGTTGATCAGCTTCCAGGCCAGGTTGTCCTCGCGCAGCGCCGACAGCGGCCGCGACGGCCCGCGGATGACGGCGATGCGCGCCACCGGCGCTGGCGTGGCCAGCGTCAGGTCGCCGCCGGGCTGGCCCACCGGCATCAGGATGGGCAGGTCGCGGTTGGTGCACAGCGCTCGCACGCCCAGCTGCCGCAGGTCGTCGGAGAACGGCGCCTCGTGGCCGTCGACCACCGACAGGTAGACCTCGGTGCCCAGGTAGGACGAGCGCGGGCCGTGGCGCTGCTGCACGTCGGACATCAGCCGCAGCTCGCGCTGCACCGAGAAGTAGGCCGGGTGGTTGCGCGGCTCGTTGTGGAACGCGGTGTAGAAGGGCAGGAAGCGCCACTGGCTGTCGACACCCACACCGTAGCCCTGCACGTCGAGGATGCTGTGCACCTCGAAATCGAGCGGACGCGTGCGGTCGGGCACCACGTGGTAGTCGGGCGTGGCCGGTGTGACGTGGATGCGGTCGCAGCGCTTCTCGAGCAGGTTGATCGCCGGCACGCAGTGCAGCGCAAAGCAGCTGGCGTCCACCGCCTGCTGCAGCGCCGGATCAGCGCGCGTGAACAGCAGCACCAGTTCGACCTCGTTGCCGCCCAGCTTGCGCATGGCCGCGCCGCAGCCCAGCACGTCGAAGAACAGGAAGCGCGGCGGAAAGGCAAAGTATTCCTGCAGCAGCCGGTAGCCCGAAAAGCCGGCCAAGCCGGGCGGCAGCAGCGACTGGTCGTCCTCGAAGCCCACCGGCTCGATCGCGTCGCGGTCCAGCGCCTCCCAGCGGCCGCCGTTGCCGCGGCCCTGCACCAGCACCCCCAGGGCGTGGCCGCAGATGAGCTCATGCAGGCGGTGAGCGATGTCGTCCACGCCGGTGAGGTGCAGGCGCAGGTCTTCCAGCTGGATCTTGGAAAAATCCAGCCCGGGTGCGGCACGCAGGCGCAGCTTCAGGCCAGCGCGGTAGCGGCGCCACTCGGGCAGCGCGGCCAGCGGCAGGTCGGCGGCGTGGGTGAAGTACTCGGCTTGCGCCAGTTCCACCGGCCACAAGGTGATGTCGTGCGCGGTGCGGAACTCGCACTGCGTGTCGCCCGCCTTGCCGGCGCGGCTGGTGAGCACGCTGCCGCGCGGCACCAGCGCACCGGTCAGCAAGCCGGGGTCACCCAGGTCGGGTTCGATGGCCGCCACCAGCATCGACGGCGTGGGCGCCAGGAACTGCGGGTAGACGATCTCCAGCAGGCGCTGCGTGAAGCGCGGAAACTCGGCATCGATCTTGAGCTGCACGCGCGCGGCCAGGAAGGCAAAGCCCTCGATCAGGCGTTCGACATAGGGGTCGGTGACCTCCAGCCGCTCCATGCCCAGTCGCGCCGCGATCTTGGGGTGCGCCTCGGCGAACTCGGCCCCCATCTCGCGCAGGTGGCGCAGTTCTTCGTTGTAGTAGCGCAGCAGGCGGGGGTCCATGGGTCAGTACCGCCCGGCCGTTCCGAAGGACCTTCCGGCCTCCTCGGGGGGCTGAGGGCCGCGGCTCCAAGTCCGCCTGCGCGGACTTGGACGGCCCGAAGGACCGGCGACTCTGGCGCCGGGCAACGAACGCAGTGCGCGTGGGGGCTGCACCATCTCAGCGCTTGCCTTCCCGGACGGCCACGCGGCCGGTCTCGAGATCGATGTCGGTGTGCAGCATCAGCTCCAGCGGTACCGGCTGGGCCCACATCTGGCCGTTGATGCGGATACCGATCTGGTTGTGGTGGTCGATCTGTTCGTTGTTGACCACGACCTCGACCACCAGCGTGTCGGGCAGGATGCGCGGCTCGTGACGCAGGATGGCCTCGCGCACGCTGGCCTGAAGGATGCCGGGGTCTATCGACGAGGCCGCGCGGCCCGACATCGGCGGCAGGCCGTAGTTGATCACCGAGCGCTCGGCGTGCGGCGCCGCTTCCCAGTCAAACTCGCCGTTGGGCTGGGTGGCGTTGAACAGCCAGCCCAGGTCGCGCAGCACCATCTCGCGCAGGCGCTGGCGGTTGATCACGCGCGATTCGACCGCCTCGACCTTGGAGTCGGGTTCGTCGTCGGTCAGGCGGTCGAGCAGCGCGGGCTGCAGCCGGTCCTGCTGGCGCAGCGTGGCCATGGCGGGGGGCTTGGGGCGTGCGGCCTCTAGGCGCCGGCCAGCGCGATGGAGCGGATGTCCATCAGCGCCACTTCGCTGTCGCTGGTGGTGAGGATGCGCTGTCCCAGGCCGACCCAGCTGCCCTGCGGCGTCTCGCGCCAGGAGGTTGCGCGCGACAGCGCGTGTGCGTCGCCGCTGGCCAGATCGGTGTCGGGGTAGCGCGTGGGGATCAGCGCCACGGTCTCGCCGCCGTTGCTGAACATCAGCTGCGCCGGCATCCACACGGCGTCGCGCAGGTCGACCGGCGCCTCCAGCGTGACCTGCTGCAGCCGGCTGAACGGGACCCAGTAGTAGCGGCCGTTGACCACGGCCTCGAGCACCGGGCCCAGGCGGCCGTCGGCGTCGGCGATCCAGTCGAAGGGCTTGCCGTCCAGCGTGCCGGCCGTGGCGGGTGCTTCGTCGAGCGCGCGCGCGCGCATCTCGGCGGCGGCCGCGTGCTCGCCGCGGCCTTCGCGCAGCAGGGCTTCGATCAGCAGCGCCACCCAGGTCTCGGGCTCGCCGAAGAGCATGGGCACTTTCTGGCCGGCAAAGACCTGCAGGCGCAGCGTTTCGCAGTGGATGGCCTCGCGGTAGGTCTGGGCCATGGCCAGCGTGGAGGCATCCAGTTCGGAAGCCACCTTGAGCTGGTTCAGCGCCCGGTCCCACTGGCCCAGCACGGCCAGCAACTGGAACAGGAAGACGCGCAGCTTGGCGTCTTGCGGCTGCGTGCGCACCTGGTCGGTCAGCAGCTTCAGCGCGCGTGCGGCGTCGCCATCGCGCAGGGCCTCGAGGGCCGCGGTCGAATTCGTCATGGGTTATCCCGGCTTGGTCTGCCCGATGCCAATCTTCGCGGACCGGCGGCCCGAGGCACGCCATCCGTCATCCATTCTTGCGCGCGCGTGCGGCCCAACGTCGGGCGAGCGGGGCGGCTCAAACCGGGGCGTTCCGGTTCAGATCCCAGCCGGCCTTGACGGCGGCGCCAACGCCGCCGGTGCTGCCCTGCTGGGAATACGCCACCTCGATCTTGGCGAAATTCAGGGTCACGTAGTCAAGGGGCAGCCGCGCGGCTTCGTCCTCTGCCTTGACCGTGTAGCCGGACACCAGCACGTCGGTGAGCGTGACCGTGTAGAACGGCATCTGCTGACCCCCCGCCTTGCGGCAGGTCAGTACCGCCTTGGGGATGTGCTGGCCGCTGACACAAGCCATCTGCAACTTGGGTGAGGCGCAGCTCATCTTGGTCATGAAACTCAAATCCTGGAACTGCACCTTGCCGGAACCGCCACCCCCCCCGCCATAGCCGAAGCTTCCTGTCTGCGAGAGTCCGAAACTCCAGGACTCGACCTCGATCTGGTCCGGGTACTTGGCATCGCGCGATTCGCCCTTGATGCCCTCCAACTGGAGCAGGAAGTCTTCTTGCCCGTAGGCACCCTTGATTGCCATATCGAATGCTCCTTGATGGCCCCGTGGCAGCGTTGACCAACGCCGATCCGCGCTTCATGACGGTCGTGGTTTCGGACGCCGTGCGCCCTTTGATGTACCGGCTGCTCGATCCGTCAGATCTTGACGTTCTTGCGCAGGTCCCATCCGGACTGGACGGCGGCACCCATCGCGCCTTTGGAATCCTGCTGCTTGTAGGCCACTTCGATGCGCGCGAAGTTGAGCGAGAACTCGTCGACCGGCAGCCTCCTGTCGGCGCCGGAACTGCCGCCGTAACCGGTGCGGTAGCTGGACACCAGCAGGTCAGTCAGCGTCACGGTATAGAAGACCTCTTGCTTGCCGCCGGCCTTGCGGCAGGTGAGGATCGCATTCGCGATGTGCTTGCCGGTGGCACAGGCGTCCAGGAGCTTGGGCGATGCACAGCTCATGGGCGCCTTGAAGTGGATGTCGTTGAAGGCGACCTTGCCGACACCTGCACCGCGACCGCCGGTTCCGAACGACGCGGCCTGGGTGACGCCGAAGCTCCAGGACTCGAGGTCGATCTCGTCCTTGCTGGACGAGCCACGCGCCTCGCCCTTGATGCCGTCGATCTTGAGCGTGAAGTCCTGAAAGTCGCCGGGCATGCTTGCGTCTCCTCAGCCGCCCTGGGACAGGCAGCCCATGCATTGCTGACGTCAACCCGGCATGACCCTGGCAAGGCCGACGCAATGAGCGGGCCCTTGAAGGGCCCCGACCAACGCCGCCTGCCGCCTGACGGCGGCAGGCGGCGCAGGCATCACACCTTGACGCTCTTCTTGAGGTCGTAGCCGGCCTTGATGGCCGCGCCCAGGCCACCCTTGGCGTCCTGGACCTTGTACGAATACTCGATCTTGGCGAAGTTGAGCGCGAACTGGTCCATGGGCAGTTCGCCACTGGCGCCATGCCCGCCTGTCTGGTAGCTGGACACCAGGATGTCCGACAGGGTGATGATCAGGAACTCTTCCTGCTTGCCGCCGGCCTTGCGGCAGGTCAGGATGGCTTGCTTGATGTGCTCGCCGGTGGCGCTGGCGATGAACAGCTTGGGCGACGAGGCGTTCGTCTTGGACGTGATGTGCACGTCCTGGAACGAGGCCTTGCCGGCGCCACCGCCACCGCCCTGGCCGAACGAGCCGGTCTGCGTGAGGCCGAAACTCCACGACTCGACCTGGATCTCGTCCTTGTGCTTGTCATCCTGGGACTCGCCCTTGATGCCATCGATCTTCAGGAAATAGTCAACTGCTGCCATAGTGCATTCTCCTTGGCTGCCCCGTCACCGGGGCGATTGTTGCTGCGATAGCGCCCGTGGCTTGCGGACGTCCTCCTGTACAGCCACAAGGAGGAGGAAGGTCGAAACCCAACGCTTTTTAGCCTGCCTTTGCCGATGGCAGTTTGGAAACCAGACGCAGCGACACCGTCAGCCCTTCAAGCTGGTAGTGCGGCCGCAGGAAGAACTTGGAACTGTAGTAACCGGGGTTGGCCGGGTCTTCCTCGACCACGACCTCGGCCGCCGCCAGCGGCAGTTGGGCCTTGGTGGCCTCGGACGAACCCTTCGGGTCGCCGTCGACGTATTGCATGACCCAGTCCTGCAACCAGCGCTGCACGTCTTCCTTCTCTTTGAAGGAGCCGATCTTGTCGCGCACGATGCACTTGAGGTAGTGCGCAAAGCGGCAAGTCGCGAACAGGTAGGGCAGGCGCGCCGCCAGGTTGGCGTTGGCAGTGGCGTCCGGGTCGTCGAACTCGGCCGGCTTGTGCAGCGACTGGGCACCGATGAAAGCGGCGAAGTCGCTGTTCTTGCGGTGGATCAGCGGCATGAAGCCGTTCTTGGCCAGTTCGGCCTCGCGCCGGTCTTCGATGGCGATCTCGGTCGGGCACTTCATGTCCACACCACCGTCGTCGGTGGGGAAGGTGTGCGTGGGCAGGTTGGACACCGCGCCGCCGGATTCGATGCCACGGATCTGGCTGCACCAGCCGTACTGCTTGAACGAGCGGTTGATGTTGGTGGCCATCGCGTAGGCGGCGTTGGCCCAGGTGTAACGGCCGTGGTCGGCCGAGCCGGTGTCTTCTTCGAAGTTGAAGGCCTCGACCGGGTTGGTGCGCGCGCCATAGGGAATGCGTGCCAGGAAGCGCGGCAGCGCCAGGCCCAGGTACTTGGCGTCCTCGGACTCGCGCAGCGAGCGCCAGGCGGCGTATTCGGGCGTGGTAAAGACCTTGGTCAGATCGCGCGGATTGGCCAGTTCCTGCCACGAATCCATCTGCAGCAGATTGGGCGAAGCACCGGTGATGAACGGGGCATGCGCCGCCGCGGCCACCTTGGCAATTTCGCCGAGCAGTTCGACGTCGGGGGCGCTCTGGTCGAAGTGGTAGTCACCCACCAGGCAGCCGAAGGGTTCGCCGCCGAACTGGCCGAATTCCTCGGCGTAGACCTTCTTGAAGATCGGGCTCTGGTCCCAGTTGGTGCCCTTGTAGCGCTTGAGCGTCTTGCCGAGTTCGGCCTTGGAGACGTTCATCACGCGAATCTTGAGCTGCTCGTCGGTCTCGGTGTTGTTGACCATGTAGTGCAGCCCGCGCCAGGCACCTTCGAGCTTTTGGAAGTCGCCGTGGTGCAGGATCAGGTTGACCTGGTCCGAGAGCTTCTTGTCGATGGCCGCGATCATGGCCTCGATAGAGGCCACGACGTCGCTGCCGATGAGCTGGGTCTGCGCCAGCGCCTGCTGCGCCAGCGTCTGCACGGCCTGCTCGACGGCGCTCTTGGCGTCGTCGGACTTGGGCTTGAACTCTTTCTGCAGCAGCGAAGCGAGGTCACTGCCTTCCATCTCGACGCCGGCCAGCGCGGCCGAGGCTTGGGTTTCTGCCATGCTAGTTTTCTCCAACGAATTGTTCTGGGTGGGCGACGTTCGACTCAGCCGCCGTCGGCCGGCTTGGCGTTGGCGGCCAGCGCACCCAGCAGGGCCGGGTCGCTCATGAGCTTGCCGATGAGCTCTTCGGCACCGCCCTTGCCGTCCATGTAGGTGACCAGGTTGCTGAGCTGCTGCCGCGCCTGAAGCAGCTTGTTGAGCGAGTCCACCTTGGTGGCGATGGCCGCCGGGGAGAAGTCGTCCATGTTCTCGAAGGTGATGTCCACGCTCATGTTGCCCTCGCCGGTGAGCGCGTTGGGCACCTGGAAGGCCACGCGCGGCTTCATGGCCTTCATGCGCGAGTCGAAGTTGTCGACGTCGACCTCGAGGAACTTGCGGTCGGCCACCGGCGCCAGCGGCTCGGCAGGCTTGCCCGACAGGTCGGCCATAACCCCCATCACGAAGGGCAACTGAACCTTCTTCTGGGCGCCATAGACCTCGACGTCGTACTCGATCTGCACGCGCGGTGCGCGGTTGCGGGCGATGAACTTCTGGCTGCTGCTCATGCGGGGCTCCTAAAGGCTCATTCTGAAAGCGTTGTAAGACGTTCTTTTGGCAAGGCCAAAGTTGAGGTTTTGCTGCATCCGGGCAGGTTCGTCAAGGGCTTTGCGGGCTTTCCACCGAGTCGGGGTCGACGCCGACGATGCGCGCCACCTCGGGCAGCATGCTCGGCGCCAGTTCCTTCATCAGCTGCAGGAAGTTGTGGTTCACCAGCTGGCGCGCGCGGCGCAGGAACAGCGGTGCGGGGTTCGAGGGCTCGGTGCGCTCGAGGAATTCGCACACCATGTCGATGGCGCGCAGCGCTTCTTCACGCGATTGCACGGCGCCCGACAGGCCGCGGCCAGCGGCGGCGTGCGCCACGGGTGCGGCGTCGGTGGCCCCGGCAGCGCCCGGGTCTTCTTCGGCGGCCTCGGCCGCACGCGGCATGAGCCCGGCCACCGCATTGGCCAGCACCAGCAGCGGCTTGAGGTCGGGCGCGTCGCTGCTGCTGAAGCGGTCATTGATGCTGGACTGGAGCGCACGCACCGCCTCGACCGCCCCCAGCGCACCTTCAGCCAGGGCCGGGTCGCGCTCGGCCACGGCGGCGACCATGCGCGTGAGCTGGTCGCGCGAGGCCACGGCTTCCTCGCCCACAGGCTGCGCCAGGCCGGTGGCCAGTTCGACGTCGCGACCGCTGATCTGACCCACGGCGCGGTCGCGCACCACGGCGCACTGGCGCAGGTCGGCCAGCAAGCCTTCGCCGCTGGCCAGCAGGCTCAGGGCGTTGACCCGTGCATAGGGGTCGCCGTCGTCGGGATCGGGCAGGGGGTGCACATGGTCCCACTGCCCATCCAGCAGGCCGGCGAGCAGCCGCAGACCATGCCGCAAGGCGCCATAACCGTTGAGATGCAGGCTGCCGCGCAGCCAGAAGATCGCCAGGCGCAGATCCCGCGAGCGCTCGAGCATGGCGTGGGACTGCTGCACCACGCCGCGCCAGTCGGGGGGCTCGCCCGCGCCAAACTGGGTTTCCGGCTTACCGGCGGCGGCCTGCGTGAGCTCGAGGTATTCGGGTTCGTACTCGAGGTCGGGGCCGCCGGGGGCCGCTTCGTCGCCCAAAGGCTGAAGCCAGGAGGACACCAGGGCTTCAGCTTCTGCGAGGTCACTCATGGATGGCGTTGGAGAACCTGGACGGCGGTGGATATACAAGACGCCCCGGGCGGGCCCGGGATCGTCTCACAGTGTCGCAACGCTGACAGCGGCTGTGAACCCTTACCAGGGCGCCTTGCCGAGCAGCTTGCTGATTGCGACAGTGCGCATCTTGCCTCAGCGCGGCGCGGCGCGCCTCCCACGGACAGGGGAGTCAGACCGATGGCAGTACACCGGACAGCGCATTAACATGCACTCACAACTCATTGCACAGACAGCGAGGCCGGGATGGGGATCTTCGGACGTCGGGCCGCATGCTGTGCGGCGCTGTGGGCGCTGGTCGCCGTCAACCTGGGCGTGCCAGCCGCCGCCCAGACCGAGCCAGTGCGCACGCCCAGCGTGGTGCCGCCGGCATCCGAGCTGGCGCCGCTGCGCGTGCTGCCAGAGACCCCGGCAGCCGTGATGCCGCGCCGCGAACCGCCGCGCGAGCTGGGCAAGCCCGAAGACGACCTGCGCCTGGACGTGAAGACCTATCGGGTCGACGACGACGCGCCGGCCGCCGTGCGCGCGGCCCTGCCCCGGCTCACCGCGCGCTTCGTGGGCCCGCAGCGCAGCTTCGAGGACCTGAGCAACGCCGCCGCCGAGGTGACGCGCTTCATGCAGGCCGAACTGGGCTACTACCTGGGCTACGCCTACCTGCCCGAGCAGACGCCGCAGGACGGCGTGATCCGCATCGCCGTGCTCGAAGGCCGCCTCGACCGCGTCGTGCTGAACTGGCGCGACGGCCTGCCGGTCGAGCGCGAGGTGGTCGAGGCCTATCTGGCGCGGCTGGCGCCCGGCAGCGTGCTCAAGGTGCGCGATGTCGAGCGCGTCGTCTTCCTGGTGAATGATTTGCGCGGCATGACCGCGCGCTTCGAGGTGCGCGCCGGCACGCTGCCGGGCACGGCGTCGCTGGTGGTCACACCCGCTGCCGAGAAGGCCATCACCGGCAAGGCCGAGTTCGATGCCAACGGCTCCAAGCCGCTGGGCGAATACCGCCTGTCGGGCCTGGTGCAGGTGAACAGCCCCTTCGGCCGCGGCGACGGCTTCACCGCCAACGCGCTGAGCTCCACCACCAACGGCCTGGGCTTTGCGCTGCTGGGCTACACCACGCCAGTGGGCAGCGACGGCATCAAGATCGGCACGTCACTGTCGGCGGTGCGCTACCAGCTCGACCGCGAACTGTTCCCGCTGGACCTGCACGGCTCGGCCATCAGCGCCAACGTCTACGGCCTGTACCCGGTGGTGCGGGCACGCAACCTGAACCTGTTCGCGCTGGCCTCGTTCGACCAGAAGCAGTACGAGGACCTCAACCTCAACGGCGGCACCAAGCGCACGGTGCAGACCTTCTCGCTGGGCACCACTGGCGATTTCCGCGACGACGTGTTCGGCGGCGGCGTCAACACCTTTGAGGCCAACCTGCTGAGCGGCCAGGTCACCTATGCCAGCGGCAGCACGGCGGCGCTCGACGACGACCTGCGGTTCAGCAAGCTGACAGCCGGCTACACGCGGCTGCAGGACCTGGTGACCGGCCGCGCGCTGGTGTACTTCGCGCTGCGCGGCCAGTACGCCGCCAACAACCTGGACAACACCGAGCAGTTCCGCGTGGGCGGGCCCGACGGCGTGCGCGCCTTTGCCGCGGGCGAGGGCACGGGCGACATCGGCGCCGTGTCCAGCATCGAGCTGCGCTTTCTGCCGCCCGAAGACTGGTTCGGGCGCATGGCGCGCGAATTCGTCGCCAGCGCCTTTGTCGACCTGGGCTACGTGCAGTACCGCTACCGCCAGCGCGTGACCAACCAGCCCAATGCAGAGGCGAACACGGCCAGCTTCAGCGGCGTGGGCTTGGGCCTGTCGTGGGTGCGGCCCGACGAGTATTCGGTGCGCTTGAGCGTGTCCAAGGCCGTCAGCGGCAAGCCGCGCGGCGGCGAAGAAGACCAGGGCGCCCGCTTGTTCCTGCAGGCCGCCATGCTGTTCAACTGACCGGCGCGTCCGAAAGAGGTCCCCGAGATGAGCCACGCTGCCACCGCCCCTGCCCGTCGCACCCGCAACTTCGCCGCGCGCGCGCTGGCACCCGCGCTGCGCCCGGTCAGCCTGGCGGCCTGCCTGCTGCTGGGCGCCGCGCCGGCCTCGTACGGGCTGCCGCAGGGCGCGGTGCCGACCTTCGGCCAGACCACGGTGAACCAGACCGCGCCGGGCCAGTTGCAGATCCAGCAGACCACGCCCAAGGCAGGGCTGGACTGGACCAGCTTCTCCATCGCCGCGGGCGAGCGCGTCAACGTGGTGCAGCCGGGGCGCGACGCGGTGCTGCTCAATCGCGTGCTGGGCGACAACCCTTCGCTGATCTACGGCAGCCTCACCAGCAACGGCAGCGTCTGGCTGATCAACCCGCGCGGCATCGTCTTCGGCGCCGGCGCCCGCGTCGAGGTCGGCAGCCTGGTGGCCAGCACGCTGTCCATCACGCAAACTGA